>JAGYKZ010000018.1 GCA_018401385.1 Roseicyclus sp. | reverse complement strand
CTCGGCTTTTAACCCGCCAAGATCGGCGCTTTTCCCCAGACTGAGCCGCCCGCCATGCCGCCGCGCGATATCCTGCGCGATGGCCAGCCCCAAACCCACGCCAGAGCCGCGATCTTGATTGCGGGCCGCGTCCAACCGCACGAAGGGCCGCATGGCCACCGCGCGCTGATCGGCGGGGATGCCCGGCCCATCATCCTCGACCGCGATGCGCCAATGACGTGGCCCGGGCGACAGGGTCACGCGCGCGGTGCTGCCGTAGCGCTGCGCATTGGAAATCAGATTGTCCAAGGCACGGCGCAGCGCGGCAGGACGCAATGTGGCGCTGTAATCGGCCAAACCCGCATTACGCGTGGCGCGCACGAAATGAATATCGCATCCCGCCCGCTTGGCATCGGCAACAATCCCGCGCAGAAATTGGTCAATATCCAATTCCGCCAGATCATCCAACGCATCACCCCGCGCGAAATCGAGAAAGGCCTCAAGCAAGGTTTCCATCTCCGCCACATCGCGGAGCAATGCGCTGACATCCTCGCCGTCCTCCATCACGCTCAGACCCAGTTTCATCCGTGTCAGAGGGGTGCGCAAATCATGGCTGACCCCCGAAAGCATCATGGTGCGTTGCTCGATCTGGCTTTCGATGCGATTGCGCATATCCAAAAAGGCGCGCCCTGCACTGCGCACCTCCAAAGCACCTGCGGGGCTGTAATCGACCACGCGGCCTTTGCCGAAATCTTCGGCCGCACGGGCCAAGCGGCGAATGGGGCGCAATTGATTGCGCAGAAACAAAAACGCCACCGTGGTCATCAAAATGCCCGTAAACACCATCAACACCAACAATTGATGCGGGTTGGAGGCCGAAACACGCCGCCGCGCAATCTCGGCATCAACCCGTGTGCCATCGGCAAGGCTCAGGCCAAGCTTCACCTGCCGATCATTGCTGGCCAGATCAATCCATGTCACCTCTGGCACAGCGCGGCGCAACACTTCGATCACGCTGCGCCCTGACAGATCATAGAACAGCCGCGCCTCCATCAATGGGCCGTCAAAGGGTTTGTCCCCCCCCTCATAAAGCGCGATCTCCAAAGGGGCGGCCACATTGCGCCCCGCCCAAATCCCGTCTCGGTCAATCTCTTGGACGATAAAGCGCAGCTCAACCGCCACCCCCGCCATCATTTGCCGTGTCACCCCGTCAAAATGGCGTTGCAAAAACGCGGCGGACACCACCAGCTGGATGGTCAAAATCGGCACAAGCATGATCAGCGCGGCCCGCCCATAAAGGCCGCGTGGCAGCATTTTCTTGATCAATCGCGTCAACATGGGCCATCTATAGCCTTGGCACAGGCGAAGCGCCAAAGGAAAATCAGCCCTCATGATCACCACGCTTGCCCCCAATCTGCGCGGGATTTGCGCCCCCAACCCCTCGCCCATGACTGCCGAGGGGACCTGGACCTATTTGGTTGGCACAAAGGAGATCGCGGTGATTGATCCTGGACCCGCCTCAAAACCCCACCTGGCGGCGATTATGCAGGCCCTGCCACAAGGCGCGCGCATCAGCCATATTTTCGTCACCCACGCGCATCTGACCATAGCGTTCTGCGTTCCCTTGCGGCGGTCACAGGCGCGCCTGTTTTGGCCGCAACCATGGGGATATGGCTGCGCGCGGCCCGATCTGGCAGGTGAAGGGGCTGATCGGGCTGGCGCCCGATATCCGCTCGCCCAATGGCACGGTGATCAAACGGTTGACTGGCGTATCACCGCCCATCACAGCAGGCCATATGGGCAATCATGTGAATTTCGGGCGTTCGAGGATCGTAAGAGTCGGGTGGCGATGTGGCGGATGGCAGGTTCAAAGCACGCTGATCTCGCGTCGATGGGGATTTGCGGGCCGATCTGGCGCGTTTGTTAAGATCACCGCGCGGCACCAAAGCGGGGCTTTGGCGCCAGGTGGGCAAGAGGAGATCTGGCACGCGCGCTGCGGTGAACTGCACGCGCACGTATGGCGCGCCACGCGCAGATCTCGCCGCCCTCGGGCCGCATCCCCACCCTTGGGCTTTGCGCGCCGGCGAGCCACCTCCTGACCCAGCGCCCTGCTGATTGCACCCCATGGCCGAACGCAATATTTCAGCCCATATCATTGTCTTGATTAGTTGTAAAACCGGCCTTCTGCGATGTCTATCAGCGCGGGATGTTGTGCGGGAATTTAACCCAAAACGGCAATTTTTTCGCCCCAAAGCACTGGACGCGCAAAACGTGGCTGCTATACGGCCCAACGTGTTCCGGCGTAGCTCAGCAGAGCAGTTGACTGTTAATCAATTGGTCGGTGGTTCGATCCCCCGCCGGAGCCTAATTTTCCTCTGTTTGTTTGATAATTGGCACTTTGGTCCGTTGGGCCAAGGTCGGGCGTGGTTTACTGCCCACGGTCTATCCAATGGCGATGGGGATGTGCCTAGATCCCTTGCCCACGGGTCCGGCGCCCTTACCCCACCGTCACCAAATCCGCATCTGAGCGAGGTCTTCGGCGATTGCGGCTTTGAAATCAAGTGCGCTGTCCTTGGGGCGGGAGGCGAGGCTTGCGGCGATGAAACTGACCGCCGTTGCCCCCCCGACCGAGAGGGCCAGCATGGGGTTGAACACGCTCATCCCCTGCCCGATGACCAAGATCACCGCCAAGCCTGCCCCGAGCGCGATGGAGGCCATCGCCCCAAAGGCGGTGGCGCGGTTCCAGAAAAACGCGCCGATGATGGCAGGCACGGTAACCAAAAGCCCCACAGCGGAGAGCGCCGCCAATTGCTCTACAATCTTGGCATTGACGAGGGCGAAGCCTGCGGCAAAGAGGATCACCACCAGCACAGTGATCCGCCCGATCAAGATTTGCCGCCCCTCGCGCGCCTCGGCGGCCAGATCGCGGGCGACCATCGCGCCTGCGGTCAGGGCGATGGAGTCAAGCGTGGTCACCGCCGCAGACATGATCCCAAGGATCAGCAAAATCGCCACGAAGGTCGGGATCGCGCCCGAGGTCAGCAGCGCGGGCGTGGCTAAGGCCGGTTGCGCCAGATCGGGTGCGAGGATAAGCGCCGCAAAGCCCCAGATCACCGCGATGAAGGTAAAGACCAATCCAAATCCCAAAACCCACAGGATCATTGCGCGCATCGCCCTGATATCACGCAAGATAAAGAGGCGCTGCGCCACTTGCGGGTTGGAGAGCGCAAAGAAGAACCACGGGATTGAGAGCGCCAAGAACGTGGGCAAGGACCACAGCCCTGGACCCGGCACAGACAGCCAATCGGCGCGCTCTTGGCCCAGTTGCGCCACGAAATCTGACACCCCGCCCATCGCCGTGATCGCGAAATAGACCGCCAAAAGGCCTGATATCAGCATCAGCGCCGCCAAGGCCGCATCGGTCCAAGCGACCGAGCGCAAACCTGCGGGCAATGTCCAGATCACCGCCAGAGCCGCGCCTGCGCAAACCGCCTGAAACAGCGAGATTTCCGCCCCCGTCACCCCAGACAGCAACAGGCCCACACCCGCCATTTGCGTGGTGCAATAAGGCAGCAGAAAGACCAGACCGACACCCGCCACCAGCCGCCCCAAAGCAGGGCTGCCATAGCGGCGCGCCAACATTTCGGCAGGCGTCACAAAGCCCCATTTGCGCCCAACAAGCCAAAAGCGCGGCGCGAAAATGACAAGCAGCCCAAGGCCCGCGAAATAGATCAGCTCAAACCCCAGTGCGCCCACGCCGCCGCGATAGGTCAGCCCTGTGAGGACGACCAACATGAACGCGGAATAGGTGGTCGCGGCATAAGACAGCCCAGATACCATCCCGCCAATGCGCCGCCCTCCGAGGTAATAATCCTCCGCCGTGCCGCGATTGCCCCGTGCGGCCAACAGCGCCAGACCCAGACCCAGCAGGGCGAAAACCGCAAGCAGACTCCATATCGACAGGGGGGCGATCATTTGGCGCCCCCTTTGTCAGATGCGGCGCTGCGCCAGCGCAGAACGGGCCACAGGATCAGGGCGATCACCCCCAGCCCAAACAAAGTCCAAAAGGCGAAGGTCCATTGCGCAAGGGATGATTGAGACAGCAGCCCATAAGGCACCATCCCGCCTAGAAAGATCCATACCCCCATCAGCAGCGCCCAGATTTGCGGCGCGCGCGATGCTGTGTTGGTGGAATGTTGCGACATGATTTCATTCTCCCCCTGCCCTGCACCAGGAGCTATGAAAGCACCGTTGCAGGGCTTTTGCTTAGGCCCGCTTTGCACCAGAGGCAACCGTATTTTAAATCGCGCTGCCCGCGCACAAGGCGCAACTTACAGATGGGTGATGATATGGGTCCATCACTTTGCGCCAGCCCCCCCATCGGCCCCATCGGCCCCATCGGCCATATGGCAGGCCACAATACGGCCAGTGTCGCCCAAATGACGTGCCTCTGGCGCGGTGGTCTTGCAGATGTCCTGCGCCAAGGGGCAGCGCGGATGAAAGGCGCAGCCCGAAGGTGGTGAAATCGGGTTGGGTATTTCGCCCACAACGGCGCGCGCGCGTGCACCCACGCGGGTCAGATCCGGCACCGCGTCCAGCAACATCCGCGTATAAGGGTGCTGTGGCGCGGCAAAGAGATCGGCACTGGGCGCAACCTCGACCAAACGACCAAGATAGAGCACGCCGATGCGGTCCGCCATATGGCGCACAACGCTGAGGTCATGGCTGATCAACAGATAGGTGAGGCCAAAGGCATCTTGTAAGTCCCGCATCAGGTTCAGGATTTGCGCCTGCACCGACACATCCAGCGCCGATGTCGGCTCATCACAGACGATGAATTCGGGCTTGGAGGACAGCGCGCGGGCAATCGCGATCCGCTGCCTTTGACCGCCTGAGAATTCATGCGGATATTTCTCCGCATCGCGGGGCGCGAGGCCCACCACCTCCAACAGCCGCGCCACCTCGCCCGCCACATCGGCCTTGGGCATCAGATCAAAGGTGCGGATCGGTTCCGCGATGATATCCCCAACGCGCCACCGCGGATTGAGACTGGCAAACGGATCTTGAAAAATCATCTGAAAGCGCCGCCTTGTGGCGCGCGCGATGCCTTGGCGCGGGTCAATCAAATCCCCGTCAAAGCGGATTTCACCTGCGCTTGGCGGCATCAGCCCCATGATCATCTTTGCAATCGTGGACTTGCCCGAGCCAGATTCGCCCACCAGCGCAAAGGTTTCGCCACGTGCGATGCTCAGGCTGACATCGGCATTGGCGGTCAAATATTGCTTTCCCACACCTTCGGTGATCCGATTGAGAAAGGGTTTCGAAATATCAAACCGCCGTGTCACGCGATCCAGCGACAAGATCACCTCATCCGCCATGCTCATCCCCTTTGCGCTCATCCCCTTTGCGCTCATCCCCTTTGCGCTCATCCCCTTTGCGCGATGTGTCATCAAGCAATAGGCAGGCCGCAGAGCGAACCCCAGAACGGGCCCCAGAACGGGCCCCAGAACGGGCCGACATGAGGGCGGATCATCGCGGGGCGGTGGTGGCACAGGCCGCCGCTGCCACATCGCAGCGGATGAAACGCACAGCCTGTAGAAATCGCATCCAAGCGTGGCATGGCGCTGGGACGGTACGCTGCGCGCGTTCCTCGCGCAAACTGGGATCGACCACTAACCTCGCGTATAGGAAGGGAGGGGCGGTGACTCACATCTGCCACAGGACTAATCTCGGCTATAGCCCCGTAAATCGAAGTGTTGGTGGTGATCCGCCGTTTGCGCGATCACCTGGCATTTCTGCCGGGGTAAGGAGGAGGACCATGGCGAGCGCGCTGGCACAGATATCCTTTAACAGGTCGATAACGGGGCCTGAACCGGAAACATCCAGCGCGGTGGTCGGTTCATCCGGCAATCACCAAATCAGGTTGCGCACAAAGCGCCAAGGCAATCACCACCCTTTGGCGCATTCCACCTGAAAAATGATGCAGAAGCGCGACTGGCGAAGCGTGGTGGAAGGCCGCATGCGATCTGGCGCGAATGCGATGGCTGGGGTGGCGCCTCTGTGTGGCGGTGACAGGCAATGGGTGCGGATCGTCTCCACCAGTTGCCCGGGCGATGGATAGCGGATTTAGACTGGCCAGTGGTCCTGAACACCATCCGATGCGCTTGCCACGCAAGGCGCGCATTTGGGACGGCCAAGGTGTCAATCCGTTGGCCTGACAGGCGTATTTCCCGCTCGCAACCAATTTAGGCATTAGCCCGATGGGATGTCGATCCAATCATCGACTTGCCTGCACCGGATTCACTGACAAGCTCCCAAAACCTCGCCCGTGCCTTCGGTGATTTGGGAAGCGGATCTGGCTGGCGGTGCAGTAATCATGCGGGCTTGGAAATTCCGCCAACACTAAGATTGCGCGCAGAGATAACAGCGGCTCAGAGCATCAGCGTAACTCGTTCAGCATCGCGCAACCAATCGCCCAGGATGACCGACAGCGCGATGCCAAGTGCACTGAGGTGCAGGCGATCCATCACTTAGGCATAGAGATGGCGCTTGATGGTGGATCAGTGTCGGCGGATGGGTTTGGCTGGTGTGACGCCCACACCGAGAAAGGAAAGCGTGGCCTCCGCAAGGATGGGCTAAAAATAGACCAATCGTGGCAATCACCAAAACAGGCCCCATCCACGGGCAGGATATGCCGCGCCGGGGATCCAACGGGGCGTACCCCGATGATACGGCGTTTTGGACATATTCCTTTGTTTTTCCACCATTGTGGCGCTGCGCACCACGCGGCATATTGCACCCAATCCGACAGGCCATAGAGTGATTTCCAGACCGCCAATCACATTGTGTCGCGCTGGCCAGGGGACTGGGGAACGTGCGGCGACCGGGGATCAGTAAGTGTAATTTGACTGAGGGAAAGGGAGAGCCGCACATCCGCGACACGCATCAAAACC
This sequence comes from Roseicyclus sp., assembly GCA_018401385.1. GTDB lineage: Bacteria > Pseudomonadota > Alphaproteobacteria > Rhodobacterales > Rhodobacteraceae > M30B80. The sequence continues at coordinate 25,514 of JAGYKZ010000018.1, read as the reverse complement.
GTGATTCACCTGGGAATCGGCTGTACAACCAAGCCAGCCCCGATGCCCAGAAGCATGGCAAAGAGCACGGCCATCACCCCCACGAACAAGGATAACCGCGCGCCATAGAGAATGGTCGACAAAACATCGCGGCCTTGGTTGTCCGTGCCCAGAAGATAGCTGTTGCCCGTAAACGCGTTCTCGACCATCGGCGGGGTAAACCCATCCATCAAATTCAGACTTGCGGGATCATAGGGGTTGCTGGGCGCAAGCAGGGGCGCGAAAACCGCCGCCAAAACCAAGGTCAGCGCCACAAAAGCGGCCACCAGCGCCACGGGTGATTTTCGGAAATTATAGGCCAAATCGCTTTGATAGGCGCGGATCAAACCGGCGCTCAAACGTGAGATCATGTCGAAGCACCCGCACCGCGATCGACCCGTAGACGCGGATCAACCGCATAGTAGAGCAAATCGACAATCAAATTGATGATGACGAAAACCAATGCGATGAGCATCAGATAGGCGGCCATCACCGGCACATCGACCACGCGCACCGAATTGATGAACAAGGCGCCAACGCCCGGCCATTGAAAGACGGTCTCGGTGATGATCGCAAAGGCGATGATGGAGCCAAGCTGAAGCCCCGTGATGGTGATCACAGGCACCAGCGTGTTTTTCAACGCATGGCCAAAATGCACGGCACGGTCGCTAAGGCCACGGGCGCGGGCAAAGCGGATATAATCGGCGCGCAGCACCTCCAACATTTCGGCACGCACAAGGCGCATGATAAGGGTCATTTGATACAGGCCCAAGGTGATGGCAGGCAGGATCAGCGAGGCGCGCCCCGAGGGTGTCAACAGCCCCGTAGACCAGCCGCCCGGCAACTCCATCACCTCGCCCCGTCCAAAACTGGGCAGGATTTGTAACTCGACCGCAAAAATCCAGATGAGCAAAACCCCGATCAGAAAGGTCGGCAAAGAGACCCCGATCAAGGACAGGGTCATAATCGCGTTGGAAATGATCCCACGCCGCCGAAGTGCGGTATAAACCCCAAACCCCACCCCGAAGACAAAGGCCAAAGCGCCCGAGATCAGCGCCAATTCCAAGGTGGCGGGCAGGCGCGACAGGATCAACCCCATGACCGGCTCTTGTAGGCGGTATGAAATGCCGAAATCCCCCTGCACCGCATTGCCGAGGAAACGCGCAAACTGCATGAAAAACGGATCATTAAGACCCAAAGCATCGCGCAGCGCGGCCCGATCTTCGAGCGAGGTTTCCTGCCCCACCATGGATGTGACAGGATCACCCACATAGCGAAACAGTGCAAACGATACCAAGGCCACCGTCAGCATCACGATCACAGATTGAAAAATGCGCCGCAGGATGAATGCAAGCATCGTGTCGTCCCTTTTCGCCGCGTGCAGATCACCGTTCAGATCAGCGTGCAGCCTTCAAAGCCCCCCACGCCAGCCACAGGCCCGCGCGGGAGGGTCGTCTTTTGAAATGGCCTTAGTTCAGCGTCACATTGGCCATATTGGGTTGGTTTTCTGGATGCACAGGCACGGTGACCCCATCGCGCATCGCGTAAGCCAGCACTTGGTTATGGACATTCAAGAACACCCGATCCGCCATCACCTGATCCCAAATCTCGGCGATCAACGCATCGCGCGCCACCAGATCCGTCATGGTCGCAAGGCTTTCGATTTTCGTGTCCAACTCAGGGTTGGAATAGCGTGAACCGTTGAAGCTTCCAAAGCCCTCTTCGCGGGTGTGCACAAGGAAGTTGAACACATAGGCGCTGTCAAACGGAGGCACGCCCCAGCCCAAAAGATAAAAATCGGTTTCCCAATTCTCGATCAGCGGGAAATGCAGCGAGCGCGTTTGCGACACGAGGTTCACCTCCATGCCAATGCGCCCAAGCATCCCCACAACCGCCTGACATATCGCCTCGTCATTGAGGTAACGGTCATTGGGGCAGTTCAGCGTGACCGAGAAGCCATCGGGATAGCCCGCCTCGGCGATGAGGGCCGCAGCACGCTCATAGTCGGGCGCGGAATAAGCGTCCAGATCCTCGCGCCAGCCATTGACAAAAGGTGGCAATGGGGCGGCGGAGGGCTGCGACTGGCCCCGCATGACCACTTGCTGGATGGCATCACGGTCCAGCGCCAAGGCCATCGCCTCGCGCACTTGCGGCTTGGCAAAGGGGTTGTCCTCGACATTGGCCGAAATCAGCTTGTCGGAGGCCATATCATAGGCAAAGAAAATATTGCGGTTCTCTGGGCCTGTGGTGATGGTGATGCCATCGGTTTGCTCCAGCCGCGCGATATCTTGCACGGGCACATCTTGCACCAAATCCACCTCACCCGACAGCAGGGCGGCAACACGGGTCGCGGCTTCGGCAATCGGGGTGTAGATGATCTCGGTCACATCGGGGGTATCGGCCCAGTGCCCTTCATAGGCGGCCAACACGGTGCGCACCTCAGGCTCGCGGCTGACCAATTGATAGGCGCCCGTGCCATTGCTGTTGCGCACCGCGAAATTCTCCTCACCTGCGGCGAAATTCTGCGGCACCACAACATCATTTGCCGCGGCCCAGCCACTGTCCATGATGAAGAAATTTGTCAGGTTCTGAACGTATAGCGGCGATGGCCCGGTCATCTGGATATGAACCGTATGATCGTCCACGGCGGTGGCGCTGACGGCGGCGGAATGCAGGGCTTGGAAACCCGAGCTTGGATGCTTCACCCGCTCCATCGAGAAAACAACATCCTCGGCCGTGAAGGGACTGCCATCATGGAAGGTCACGCCCTCGCGCAGCTTGAACACCCACACGGTTGGATCATCGGGGTGAATCGACCATTCCGTTGCCAAACGCGGCGCAAGGCTGCCATCGGTGTTGCGGGCCACCAAAGTCTCGTAAATATGGTGCAGCAAGGTGGATGTTGGACCTTCATTCTGGCTGTGGGGATCCAGCGTCAGCGCATCGGCGACCCGCGCCCAGCGCAACGTGTCGGCTGACGCCGCCCCCGCCAACAATGCCAATGCTGTCGCGCTGGCCATCAAACGCTTGAAAGACAAAGTATTTTTCATTGAACATCTCCTGTTGGAATATCCGCGGGACTCTGATGATCCCATCGTGACTGAGCAAGGCTAGGCACAAAGCAGGGCTTGGTCAATTCGTTTTGAGAGCGCCCCGCGCCGATAGATCCACCCAAGCGCATCGCTACAGCGCCACGCGATCCAAGATGTCTTTGCGGGTCACTTGGGCTGCGGCCTCGGATAGCACCACGCGGCCACGATTCAGCACGCAAAAGCGATCCGCCAACCCATAGGCGAAATCAAAATATTGCTCGACCAGAACAATCGCGATCTCCCCTTCCGCGCGCAGGGTCTCGATCACCTTGCCAATCTGCTTGATGATATTGGGCTGGATGCCCTCGGTCGGCTCATCCAACAACAAAACACGCGGCTCCGAGATCAGCGCACGCGCAATGGCAAGCTGCTGCTGCTGTCCCCCTGACAAATCACCGCCGCGCCTGTGCTCCATCTGCTTCAAGACAGGAAATAGATCGTAGATCCGGTCGGGAATGCGGTGTTTGGCACGGGGCAAACAGGCAAAACCCGTCTGCAAATTCTCCGTAACACTCAAGAGCGGGAATATCTCGCGCCCCTTGCGGGCACATAGGCGATACCCGCACGCGCGGCCTGAACCGCCGTCATATGGCCCATCGCCTGCCGTCCAGCGTGATCTGGCCGCCCGAATGGGGTGCCGCCCTGCAATGGCGCGCAAAGGCTGGTTTTTTGCCCACCCCATTGGTGCCCATCACCGCGGTCACCGCCCCTTTTTGTGCGGCAGCGAGGACATCCTACAGAATTGCAGCCGCTGTAATGCAGCGAAGATCAGTTACATCCAGCATGGTTCAACGCCCCAAATACACATCAATCACCTGTTGATTGGCGGTGACATGATCCAGCGATCCCTTCCGCCAAAACAGCGCCCTCATGCAACACAGTCACCGGCACTCAATCCGGCGGATGAATTCCATATCATGTTCAATCACCATCACCGCGCGGGTCTGCGCCGCGCGTTTGAGCAAATCGGTGGTGTGTTCCCGTTCAGTGGGGGTCATGCCTGCGGCGGGTTTCATCCACCAGCAACAGGCGCGGCTCCTGCGCCAGCAGCATCCCGATTTTCCAACCATTGCTTTTGCCCATGGCTCAGATCGCCCGCACGATCCGCAAGGCGGTCGCTCAGGCCGATCTCATCGGCCAATTCGGCAATGCGCACCGCATCTTGGGGCGTCTCTTTCACAGCATCACCGAATGGCCCGCGCTTGTTGCGCAACGCCATGGAGAGATTGGCCCAGACCGATTGATCCTCGAAAACGGTCGGTTTTTGGAATTTCCGCCCGATGCCCGCACGCGCAATCTGGCTTTCGCTCAGGCGCAACAGGTCGATCCTGACGCTCGCCCCACCACCTGCCCCGTATCGGGCCGCGTCTTGCCCGTGACAATATCCATGAATGTTGTCTTGCCCCGCCGTTCGGCCCAATCACGGCGCGCAACTCTGGCTCGCCGATGGCAAGAGAGACAGATTGTTGATCCACGGAACCCGTCAAAGCTGACCGAGACATCGCGCACTTCAAGCAATGTTCTCATGACGGTTTCCTCACCAAACGATCAAACAGGCCGCCAATGCCATTGGGAAAAGAACAGCGTGACGGCCACAAATCCCAACCCTAAAAAGACCAGCCAATCGGCCCACATCAGGCGAAACGCGCCAAATTCGATATTGGGCGCGCCGCCGCCCGTCAGCCAACTGGACAGAAGCGAGACGAAAGCCGCGCCAATCACCGCGCCGTAAAGCCGCCCGGCCCGCCGATGGCGACCCAGACGGCAAGTAGATCAGGCGATTGGGGCCAATTCGGCCGGGGTTGATGATGCCCGCCTGCGGATAGTAAAGCGCCCCCGCAATCCGGAAATGATCGCGGTAAGGGTGAAAACAAAAAAGTTTATAGGCTTCAACGTGATATCAAGGAAGCGCGCGCGGCTTTCATTGTCACGAATGGCGCGGATGATGACGGAGCCAAACTTGCCCGAAACAACCCAAGCGAACAAAAAGATAACCCAAACCCAAGGCCAGTGCCGAAGCCCAAAGGAACCAGACCGCAAGAACCGCCTGTAGCACATCGAGCCCGGAATATTCTGCAACCCCGACAGACCGTTATTGCCGCGCAGCCCCGTATCGTTTTGGAACAGATAAAGCGACAGCGCCAAAAGGTCGGCCTGCGTCAGGATCGAGAGATAGACCCCCGTGACACGGCTGCGAAAGGCCAGCCAACCAAAGACCAAAGCCAAAACGCCCGGCACCAGAACCACCAGCGCCAATTGGGCAGGCAGGGAATGGGCAAAGCTCCAAATCAGCGGCAAATCCGAAGACCCCACCACGCCAAAGATCTGCGCGGCGACCGCCTCTGACAGCTCCTCCGCTGTCGGGGGCAGGACGGTCCCCTCCATGCTGTCGCGGATGACGATTTCGGTGCGGGCATACATCAGCCACATTCCAATCGCATAACCGCCAAGCCCGAAAAAGGCGAAATGGCCCAAGGACAGGATGCCGCAATAGCCCCAGACCACATCCATCGCGATGGCAATCAAACAAAGGCACAGCGTCATCCCAAGAATTTTCACCAAGGAGGTGGACAAAACGCCAACCCCCATCCCCTCGGACAAGACACTGACCATCAGGGTAAAGATCGTCAAAAGCGCCAAAAACCATGGCACGGACGGGTTTTGAGCGAAGAATTGACGGGTCATCGTGCAGCCTCAAGGGGTTTTGTCATAAAAATCGAATGCGGATCGTATTTGTAATCACCAAAGGGCGCGCATTCGGCAAAACCGCGCGCCGCATAGAGCGCGCGGGCGGCGGCAAAGTTCGGGTGGACACCCGTTTCCAGCCACAGCTGGCCCAAGCCATGCGCGCGCGCCTGTGTTTCGATGGCAACAAGCAAGGCTTTGGCCACGCCCTTGCCGCGCGCAGCAGCGCTTGTGTGCATCGACTTGATCTCGCCATCGAAGTTGGAAAAGCGCTTCAGCGCACCCATGCCGATCATTTCTTCGCCATCAAGAGCGATCCAAACAGTGATATCGTCTGCAAATAACGCCGACACTGGCAGGCGATGACAGCTTTCGGGCGGGGCGGTGCCATCGCAAAAGCTGGTGTGAACTGCGACAAGCTGTTCAAAGGCAGGGGTCGGTGTGGACAAAACCTCGATACGCATCTCATTCCCCCGCTGCGCGCCCCTTGAGGGCGATGATGCCCCTGGGTCGTACTTGGATGAAAAGGATGATGAACAGCACCATGAAGGTCTGGGCGGCCAATGTGTTGGACGGGTTGAACCATTCGATGCCCTTTTGCAAAAAGCCGATCAGCCCCGCGCCTGCCAGCGTGCCCCAAACATTGCCAACGCCACCCACAACGACCGTCATAAAGCTTTGCACGATGTAATTGGCGCCCATCTCCGAGGTGACCTGCCCGTAAAGGCCGATGGCGACACCGGCGACCCCTGCGATCCCCGAGCCAAGGCCGAAGGTCAGCATATTGATGCGGTCAGGATTGATGCCCATCGAGGCGGCCATGCCGGGGTTCTGCGTCACCGCCCGCACCTCCAAGCCCAGCCTACTGCGCTTCAGCATCACCAACAGCGCCGCCAAGAAGATCAAGGCTAGGACGAAAATCGCCACGCGGATCGTGCTGATGGAGACCACATCATTAAGGCTGATGGCCCCTGCCAACCAATCGGGCGCGGTCAAGGGGCGCGCTTGCGTGCCGAAAATATTCTTGGCCATTTGCTGCAACGCGATGGAAATGCCAAAGGTGGCCAACAATGTCTCCAAGGGCCGCGTGTACAGGTGGCGGATCACCAAGCGCTCCATCGTCACCCCTGCCCCGAAGGCCACGATAAAGGCCAAAGGAAGCGCCACGATCAAGCTGAGGGTATAATCGGCGATCATGGTTTGCACGACATAGCCCGTGTAAGCACCCATCATGATAAACTCGCCATGCGCCATATTGATCACGCGCATCACCCCAAAGGTGATGGCAAGCCCGATGGCGGCCAGAAAGAAGATGGAGGCCAGCGACAAGGCATCGAGCAGAATGGCCAAGCCCTGAAACAACTTGAGCCGCGTCTGGGTGGCGTCCAAGGCTGCTTGCGCCGCATCGGTTATGGCGGGGTCGGACTCCAGGTAGCGGTCATAGAACACATAGCCCGCCAAGGTGGTGGCAATCTGCGCCTCCTCCACCAAGGGCGGAACCATGCCTTGCGCCGCAAGCGCCGCATAGGCCACCTGCCGTTGCACGGGATCCGACAGGCGTTGCAGCGGCACACCACCCACCATCCCGTCATGGATATGTTGCAGCAGCGCATCGCGTATGGTGGTGCGGGTGCTGCGCACGGGGGCAAGCCCCGCGTCCACAAGCGTGTCATAGGCATCATCCAGTGACATATCCACACCAGGGACCACCAGCCGTGCAATATTCGCATCATCGGGCAAGGCCGCATCAAACCCACGCTCCGTGACCAAGATTTGATTAAGCGCCCGCCGCGCCTCGGTCGAGACATCGCCCGAAAGCCCCGCAATCGCATCAAGCCGCGTGGCCGTATCAGGCGCGAAACGCACGTTTAACAGGTCGAGCAAGCGTTCTTTGCGCAGACGGATATCTGCGTCTGGCTCATCCGCGATAGAGGCCTGCAACAGCGGGATTTGCTCCGCATCGGGACTGCGCCCAATCGCCTCCAATGCGGCCAGCCTGCGCGCGGGATCAGGCGCGGACAGCTCAAACCGCACCAAGGCCGCCCCGATTTCGCGCCGCACACCCGCATTGGGGCGGATCGCGTTCACATCGCGGCTGCCCACTCGCGCGGTTTCGAGACCACTGTCAACGTCAATCAATATGATCTGCCGATCCTCGGCCTCTTGGGTGAAATAAAACAGGCCCGTTTGCGGGTCTTCCACCACCATGCGCTCCTGCCATTGGCGCAAGAATTCACTGGTCTGGGGCGCATCTGCCGCCAGCAGTGCCGCAAGAACCTGCCCCACCGTTGCGCGGGAGGGATTGGCCACCTCGGCGCGATTGGCCTGAAGAACGCCTTGCAGCGTGGTTTGTGCCGCCAATGGCATCGCGTATATCATCACACCAAGAAGGGCGCAGCACAAAGGCCAAAGCCATCTGGAAATCGACATGAGGATCTGCCTTGCTCGAGGTCGTAAAGGGATGCACGAGACCACCCGCGCATCCCTGCCATTGCATCAGTAATTGGACGTCAATTGCACACAGCTGGAGGTGGCCGTGTCATACATCCCACATCCAAGCGTCTCCCAGTCAGAGGTCAGCGTGGCGCTTTCGGGCAAGAACGGTGTCCATGCGGCCCCTTCCACCTCGCCCGTCTGGCTGATGATGTCGAATTGACCATCGGCGCGGATTTCACCGATCAAAACGGGCTTGGCCAGATGGTGATTGGGCAGCATCACCGCCGTGCCCCCTGTCAGGTTCGGGAATTCCTGCCCCCACATGGCTGCGCGCACCGCGTCCACATCGGTTGTGCCTGCCTCGGTCACCGCGTTCACCCACATATTGAAGCCGATGTAATGCGCCTCCATCGGGTCATTGGTGGGGCGTGCCGTGTCGCCAATATAAGCGTGCCACGCTTCGATGAAGGCTTCGTTCTCAGGCGTATCAGCGGACATGAAATAGTTCCACGCCGCCAGATGGCCCACCAGACGGGATGTGTCGAGACCCGACAATTCCTCTTCACCCACCGAAAAGGCGACGACGGGGATATCATCGGCGCTGACGCCTTGGGCGGCCAGTTCGGTGTAAAAGCCCACGTTCGCGTCACCGTTGATCGTGGAAATCACGCCGACTTGTTTGCCGCCTGCACCCAATGCCACGACGTCCGACACGATCGTGGACCAATCGGCATGACCAAAAGGGGTGTAGTTGACGAAGATATCTTCGGGCGCGATGCCTTTCGACAGCAGATAGGATTCAAGAATGGCGTTCGTGGTGCGCGGATAGACGTAATCCGTGCCCAAAAGCGCAAAACTGGTGACGCCCAATTCCTCCAAATAATAATCGACTGCGGGGATCGCCTGTTGGTTCGGGGCAGCGCCTGTATAGAACACATTGCGCGAGCTTTCTTGGCCCTCGTATTGCACAGGGTAGAACATCAAGCCGTTGAGTTCTTCCAACACGGGCAGCACCGATTTACGGCTGACCGATGTCCATGCGCCGAAAATCACATCCACTTCGTTCACTGTGAGCAATTCGCGGGCCCGTTCTGCAAAGAGCGGCCAGTCCGAAGCAGGATCAACCACCACGGGTTCAATCTGACAGCCCAACAGGCCGCCCGCCGCGTTTTGCTGTTCAATCAGCATCAACATCACGTCCCGAAGGGTGGTTTCAGAAATCGCCATACTGCCCGAAAGCGAATGCAGAACGCCCACCTTTACGGGACAATCAGCAAGTGCTGGGGTGGCCAAAAGCGCCATTGCGGCGGCTGATGCGAGGAGAGGTTTAAAAGCCATGATACGCAGTTTCCTTGGTTCATCCTGCGCGCCGACTGTTGGGAAACTTGTCAAAACGGCCAAGAAACCCCATATCAGACGGGCAACAGATCATGTTGTGACTGCCTGGCCGTTTCTTTCTTGCAGGATTGGCGCGGTCAGGCGGTTTTCGCAGCTGGACACCATCCAGCCCGTTCAGGCTTGCGACCTGCCCCTGCCTTCCACAATATCCTGCGCTTCAATCTGCCTGATCCGGCGGATGATGCGGGTAAAATGGGCGCTTTGCGTTTGATTTGATTAAAAATGCAGCAGCCCCGATCAATCATTGGTTGCATCGAGGTTGGTGCGCCCCGTGCCACGACCAAAAGCCGCGCTGATGTCGATTCGGGTGACAAGGCGCGCTCGTGATCCCGCAAGCCCTAGACGGTGGATTTGGGCAACAAAACCAGTTTCACAGTTTAATCTGGCTCGGAAAACGCCTCGGAGACGCGCAGCAGCGGGTGGAACAAATATTGAAACACGGTGCGCTGACCCGCATCCAATTCCACTTCGGCCTGCATACCTGGACGAAGGGATACCTCGCCTGCGGGGCCTGTCAGGCTTTGGGTCGTCAATTCCACAAGGATTTCATAATAGGGTTCTGCATCCCGCACATCAGGATCGATGATCGTATCGGCGCTGATATGGGTGACGGCACCCGTGATGCTGCCGTAATCGCGGTAGTCAAAGGCGGTGAGTTTGACATTGGCACGCATCCCGACATAAACGGGGCCAATGTCGCGGGGCAAAATCCGCCCCGCCACGATGGGCCGCTCGTCCAGCGGGATGATCTCCAAAATCGGGGCACCTGGTGCAACAACGCCGCCTGCGGTTTGCACCACCACACGGTTCAGCGTCCAGCCATTCGGCGCACCAACTCCACACGCTCCAATTACGCGGCGCACGCGTATTGACGCAGCTGCGCCAAATTCTGCCGCTCCGGACGGGGTTTGCACCCGCCAAAGCCCGTGTGATGCTCGGTGATTTGCTGATCCACCGCCAAAAGCGCCTGCCGCGCGCGGATCACATCGGTCTCGGGGATGGCACCGCGCGCCGACATTGGGGCAAGCACATCCAACTCCGCCTGACGTTCTGCACGGATGTCATCTAAATCCTGGGCCGTATCCAAATATTGTGCGCGCCGAGCAGCGAACAGTGTGGCCTCAATGGCGGCTGCCTCGGGGCTGCGCGCGGCCAAATCAGGGGCGACCTCAAATTGGTCGCGGGTGCGATCCCCTTCGGCCAAAAGCCGCGCAATTTGCATTTCCAGCAAATCCGCACGCCCTGACAATTCCGCGAAGGCGCTGCGATAGGCGGTCTCCTCCATCCGCGCAAGAATTTGACCCGCACGCACCTCGTCCCCCTCGCGCACAAGAATTTCGCGCACAATCCCACCCTCAAGGTTTTGGATCGTCTGGGTGGCATCGCGCGGCTCAACCCGCCCCATGCCCCGCACCACCGCGTTCAAAGGGGCAAAATAGCTCCACAACAGAAAGGTCAGCACCACCAAGATAACGACATAAAGAACGGTGCGCGGACGCTCCTGCGCGGGCGTGGTCCGAGACGCAGTCATGCAGCACCCCCTGAGCCTGTTTTTTCAGCCCCTTTTGGCGCGCGCGCGAATTGCTTCAGCGTGGCCTCTTTTGGACCATGGGCCAAAACCCGCCCCGCTGACAGGACCAAAACATCCTCCACTGCATCCATCACGGCCATGCGGTGCGTGCATATGATCGCGGTGCGCCCAACCAACCATCCCTTGAGGCGGGCCACGAACGCCGCCTCTGCACGGCTGTCAAGGGCGGCGGTCGGCTCATCAAGCAGGACAATCGCGGGATCTTGCAGATACACCCGCGCCAAACCCAAGGCCGCACGCTGCCCCACAGACAGCCCCTCGCCGCCATCGCTGATTTCCAGATCAAGGCCGCGTGTCGAGGCGGAGATCACATCGCTGAGGCCCGCAAATTCCAACGCCTCGAACATTTGTGCATCACTGATCCGCAAAGCACCGATTTTCAAATTATCCCGCAAACTGCCCTGAAACAAGCGTGGGTCTTGCGGCAAATAGGCAATATTGCGGCGCAGATCATCAGGATCGATTTGCCGTGCCTCGATCCCATCGATCAGATAGCTGCCCGATTGCGGATGATACAGCCCCGACAGCAACCGCAGCATCAGGGATTTCCCCGATCCGTTCTCGCCCAAAACCGCCAGACGGCTTTGTGGTTTGATCTCGATATCCGCAAGCGTCAATTGCGGCATATCCACCTGCGGGTAAGCCATCTGGATATCGCGCAAGCGCAAGTCGCCTGAAATCTGGGCACGGCGTATAAAGGTTTGGCCCTCGGCCCGCTCAAGCCGTGCATTGGCAATCGCGTCCAAGGCCTCAAGCGCGGCTTTCATATTCTGCCAACGCGATAGGCTCATCGACAATTGCGCCATTGGGGCAAGGCTGCGACTGGTCAATATTGACACAGCAATAATACCGCCAACCGACATCGTGCCCGCAAAAAACAGATAGACCCCACCCGTGATGGCGGCAACATAGGTGATCATTTGCAAGGACATCGCGCCAAAACTTTGCAAGGCGGAAACTCTGCGGTGTTGAGAGGATTGATTGGCGTTTAGCGTCACCACCTCCTGCCAAATTTGGCGAAAGCGCGGTTCGGCCTGCTGACTGCGCAACACCTCTGCGCCATAAGCGGCTTCGGTCATCACGCGCAAGGCGGCGGTGGAACCGCCCAATAGGTCGCGGGATAACTGATGGATGCGGCGCTGAAAAATTAGCCCCAAACCCACCATGGCCAATCCGCCAAGCGCGACAATCCCAACCAATGGCCCCGCGACAAGGTAGATCACGGCAAAGAAAATCAGCACAAAGGGCAAATCCGTGACCACCCCCACGGCGGAGACGGCAAAGAATTCCTTAACGGCCGCGAATTCACGCATCGTGTTGACCATGGCCCCTGCCGACATGGGCCGCTGATCCAAGCGAAAGGATAAAATCCGCTCGAACAGGTCGCGGTTCACCGCAATTTCGACATCCCGCCCCGCATGATCGATCAGGCGCGCCCGCGTCACCCGCAGCACAAATTCCAGACAAATCGCCAAAAGCGCCCCATCCGCATCCCGCCACAGGCCACAGGCCTTGCCGCGCAAACCGGGGATTTGATCCTCTCGCCGCAGCACCGGCTTTTGGTCGCCTCCCGCGTGGCCGAGCGTATGGCGAACGCGTCCGAAATTCTGGTTCCCGCGGTCAAGCTTCTAGGTCTTTTGGGAATCGCGCGGGCCGAAGATTTCGAAGAAGTCACCTATTATCACCTGCTGTTCGATCGACACGAGATCGTATTTTCCAACGGCGTGCCAAGCGAAAGCTTGCATCTTGGAACCCAAGCTCAAATGGCGCTTGGGCAGCCCGCGTGGGAGGAAATCACCACCCTGTTCCCCCATCTGACCCGCGCTGAGGGTGCACCGAAAACCTGCCGCCCCGTGGTCGAGGGCAGACAGGCCAAGGCACTGGTCAAACGGCATCAGCGGCACCAAAAACCATTGCTGCAAGGCTATGAAATCAAGCACGATGTCAGGGTCTGCACGGCCGCGTAAGCGGTCCTACCAAAGAATAATGACCCTGATCCGATGTGCTGAAGGGCAATCTTTGGGACGCCAAAACCCCCGCACCATGGCAGGGTGACGCCGAGTTGGGCGCCCCCCTATCGGGCCGTGATGACAGGCTGCGCCAGCGATAACGCCTGAGGGCCGATATTCGCCACATCGGCCACGGCCAACTGGCTTGGCACGGCCCCTAGGGCGATCAATATCAGCAACAAACCAAACCGTGATTTTCGCTGCTTCCCTTTTTTAAAGTCCAACCCCATTGTTCCCCTCATGCGCCGGTCATCGCCGCGGTTGTGCATTCCGTTCGCCTTGGCCACCTTCGCGGGTGCTAAAAAAAATTCGCGGCACAGACCCGCCCAAACGGATCAGCGCGCATCACCCCTTCTGTGCGGCGGCGTTTGCGCGTCCCCACGCGCAAGCCAAAGCTGCGGCATTTTGGTATCACACCACAGGGCCGCAATTATCAATATTTTATGACTTTTTTATGTAATATGCCGAATGAAACAATTTTTGGCGGAAATCCGCTCATTTTGCATCATTTTTAAGCATAATTTTGGATATGACGGGCGCAATCACGCCAAAACTGGGGCCATAAATGACACAGCCAAGTGCCGACAACCTGCAATCCTTGCGCAATATCGGCCCTGCTATGGCCGATAATCTGACAAAAGCGGGCATCACAACCGTGCGTCAATTGCGCGAGATGGGCGCCGATCAGGCCTATGCCGCGATGCTGAAAACAGGGCTGCGGCCCCATTTCATCATGTATTATGTGCTGCATATGGCACTACAGGGGCGGCCATGGAACGACTGCAAAGGTGCCGAGAAAGCGCGCTTGCGCCAAAGGTTCGATGCCATATGCGGCATGGCCCATGATCCCGACCAGGCCGCGTTTGAACGCCAGATGGACATCCTTGGCCTGCGCGAAAAATAAAAGGCCGCACCCCGCAAGAAGCGCGACCCGCTGAGACGATGCAGGGGGCGGTTTAGCCCACCAATTCCAGACCCGCGAAGAAATACGCGATTTCTTCGGCGGCGGTTTCGGGTGCATCCGAACCGTGAACGGAATTTTCACCTTTTGAGAGGGCAAAATCCTTGCGGATGGTGCCATCTGCCGCTTCTGCAGGGTCGGTTGCGCCCATCACTTCGCGGTATTTCGCAATCGCGTTCTCACCTTCGAGAACCTGAACAACAACCGGCTCGGAGGCCATGAACTCACACAATTCACCGTAGAAGGGGCGCTCTTTATGCACCGCATAGAACACGCCCGCCTGTGCGGGGGTCAGGTGAATGCGCTTTTGCGCGATGATACGCAGCCCCGCCGCCTCGATCTTGGCATTGATTGCGCCCGTCAGATTGCGCTTGGTTGCATCAGGTTTGATGATCGAAAATGTGCGTTGCACAGCCATTGCTCTCTCCATGAGTGGGTGAATTTGGCGCGGCCATAGCATGGGCTGCCGCGAGAGGAAAGGCGCGATTGACAGCGCGCGACAAGCCGTGCAAGAGCCGCCTATGTTACGGATATCTGATCTTTCTTTTTCGATGGCGGGGCGCCCCTTGTTCGAGGGGGCCAGCGCGACCATACCCGCAGGTCACAAGGTGGGACTTGTCGGGCGCAATGGGGCGGGAAAAACCACGCTCTTTCGCCTGATCAAAGGGGAGCTGTCCCTCGATGGCGGCAGCATCGAAATCCCCGCCCGCGCGCGCATTGGCGGGGTCAGCCAGGAGGTGCCAGGCAGCGATGTGTCACTGTTGGACACGGTGCTTGCGGCGGACACGGAACGCGCCGCCCTGATGGCGGAGGCGGAAACCGCTGCGGGCGCGCGCATTGCCGAGGTGCAAATGCGCCTTGCCGATATTGACGCATGGTCGGCCGAGGCGCGCGCCGCAACCATTCTCAAGGGGCTTGGGTTCGACAGCACCGCCCAAGCGATGCCCTGCTCGGCCTTCTCGGGCGGCTGGCGGATGCGCGTGGCGCTGGCCGCGGTTCTTTTCTCCGCCCCTGATTTTCCTGTTGTTGGACGAACCGACCAATTACCTTGACCTTGAAGGCGCGCTTTGGTTGGAGACCTATCTGGCCAAATATCCGCACACGGTGTTGGTGATCAGCCATGATCGCGGGCTGCTCAACCGTGCGGTCGGCCATATCCTGCATTTGACCGATCAAAAACTGACGCTTTACGCAGGCGGCTACGATGATTTCATCAAGACCCGTGCCGCACAGCGCGCGTTGCAATCGGCCGAGGCCAAGAAACAAGATGCACGGCGCGCGCATTTGCAAAGCTTCGTGGATCGGTTTCGGGCGAAAGCGTCCAAGGCGAAACAGGCGCAAGCGCGCCTGAAGATGTTGGAACGGATGGAGACCATCCGCGCGCCCGAGGATGCCGCACGCACCGTATTCACCTTTCCAGAACCCGAGGCGCTGTCGCCCCCGATCCTACGGTTGGACGGGGCAAGCGTGGGCTATGACGGGAGGGCGGTTCTGACAAAGCTCGATTTGCGCATCGACCAAGATGACCGCATTGCCCTGCTTGGGCGCAATGGCGAGGGGAAATCGACCCTGTCCAAGTTGATTGCGGGCAAATTGGCGGCGATGTCGGGCACGGTGACCACCTCCTCCAAACTTCGGGTGGGATATTTCGCGCAGCATCAGGTGGATGAGCTGCATATTGACGAAACCCCGCTCGATCATTTGCGCCGTGCCCGTCTGGATGAGGCGCCCACCCGACACCGTGCGCGGTTGGCGGGGTTTGGTCTTGGCGCGGCACAGGCGGAAACACGGGTGGGGCAGTTGTCGGGCGGGCAAAAGGCGCGGCTTTCGCTGTTGCTGGCCACGTTGGACGCGCCGCATATGCTGATTTTGGACGAACCCACGAACCACCTCGACATCGAAAGCCGCGAGGCGCTGGTCGAGGCGCTGTCCGCCTATTCAGGCGCGGTTATCTTGGTCAGCCATGATATGCATCTCTTAGGCCTTGTGGCAGATCGGTTGTGGTTGGTGGCGGGCGGCAGGGTCGCGCCTTATGAGGGGGATTTGGACAGCTATCGTGCGGGCCTGTTGAACCCGCGCGAGGACAAAGCCACGAAGGTGAAAGCATCGCCTCCGAAGGCCGCGCCGCCATCCGCTGCGGCCACAGCACCCGCCGATCACCCACCCCCGCGCAGCAGCCATGATGCCCTCAAAGAGATGCGCGCCGAATTGCGCCGTGCCGAAGCGCGGGTCGACAAGATCATGGAGATGCACGAAAAACTTTCGGCAAAGCTTGCGGACCCCGCGCTTTACACGGCGGCGCGGGCTGATGATCTGGCCTATGGCAGGCGAAATTCACCGAAATCGAGGAGGGTTTGGCCCGGGCCGAGGCGCTTTGGGTTGCGGCGCAGGCACGGCTGGATGCAGCCTTGGCTCAATCGCACCCATAACCCCGATTTTATTTGACCTTTCGCCCCACAGCGGTCAGGGATAGCGCATGGAATTGGCAAATCTGATCCCCGTATTTGTGGCGCTTTTCGTCATCATCGACCCGATTGGTCTGGCCCCGCTGTTTGTGGCCTTGACCCAAGGGGTCGGTGTGTCAGAGCGGCGCAAAATCGCCTTGCGCGCCACGCTGACCGCCTTTGGCTTGCTGACGCTTTTTGGCCTGGCGGGAGAGGCTGTGTTGAATTTTCTGGGCATCTCCATGCCCGCCTTCCGCATTGCAGGGGGAATTTTGCTGTTTCTGACCGCGCTTGATATGCTGTTCGAGCGGCGCAGTGCGCGCCGTCAGGGCCAAGCCGATCAACCCCATCGCGATGATCCCAGCGTCTTTCCATTGGCGACCCCGCTGATTGCGGGTCCGGGCGCTTTGGCCACAATGATCCTATTGACGGGGCAATCGGGCGGCGATTGGACATGGGTTCTGGCCGTGCATGGGGTGATGCTGGCGGTTTTGATTTGCGTGTTTGTGTTGTTTTTGCTCTCCACGCCCTTGGAACGCGCCTTGGGGCCAACGGGGATCAATGTGGTCACGCGCCTTTTGGGGATGCTTCTGGCCGCATTATCGGTGCAATTCGTGATTGACGGGATGCGTGATTTGCAGGTTCTGTGAGGGCCAAATATGGGCGCGATGGATTGGCAAAATATCCCGCAACTGGCCTATCTGGGCGCGTTGCTTGTGGCGCTTCTGGGATATGCGCTTGTGGCCTATCGCCGTTCATTCGGTCGGATGATGCGCCATGGCGCGCTGTGGTTTTTTATCTTCATCGGCATGATCGCGGCGGTGGGTTTGTGGAATGATTTTCGTCAGGCATCAAATGGCTTGGCCCAATTCCGCGCGCAGGGCGCAGAGATCATTCTGCCCCGTGCGATTGACGGGCATTACTATCTTGTTTTGCAAGTGAACGCGCAGCCCGTCTTGTTTTTGATCGACACGGGCGCAAGCCAGATTGTGCTGTCGCGCGATGATGCGCTGCGCGCGGGGTTTGACGTTGAGGGGCTGATTTTTTCGGGGCGTGCGAACACCGCCAATGGGCGTATCTCGACCGCGCCCGTGCGGATTGCGGAGCTTGGCTTGGGCACGGAACTCAGCCACGATGTGGCCGCGATGGTCAATGGCGGCGCGATGGAGCACAGCCTGTTGGGTATGGATTTTCTGCAACGCTTTTCGCGCATTACCATCGAACAGGGCAAAATGACCCTGACCCGATAAAATGGGCCAGCAACCTGTCCCGATTATGCGCGGATATGGCACCCCAACCCCGGTCTGCGATCAGGCGGCCAAGCCCGATGTGCCACGCGGGGCTGCGCCCGCGCCCATTCCTTTTGTCTGGGGATCGATGGACAAGCCCGAAAGCAATCGCTGCACATCCTTGGCTTGCGCACTCAGCTTATGAAGCGCCTCGTTGGTTTGCTCGACCATTTGCGCATTTTTCTGGGTGATTTCATCCATCTGGCCCACCGATAGATTGACCTCACCCAGACCCGTGGATTGCTCCTGTGCGGCGGCGGCAATCTCGCCCGCCAGAACGGAAACACGTTCAAAACTGGTGACGATACTCTCCAACGTGCTGCCCGCTTCGCCCATCAACCCAACACCCGAGGACACATGGGCCGCACTTTCACTGATCAATTGGTCAATCTCGCGCGCCGCTTGGCTGGATTTTGCCGCCAAGGCGCGCACCTCGGAGGCGACCACCGCAAAGCCGCGTCCCGCCTCGCCTGCCCGCGCGGCCTCAACCCCCGCATTCAAGGCCAAGAGATTGGTTTGGAATGATATATCGTTGATGACACCCGTGATTTGCGAAATCCGATCCGAGGAGGATTTGATCATTTCCATCGCCCGTGATGCATTGGCGACAACCTGTGCGCCATGGCTCACCTCTTGACGGGCATCGCGGGCCACATCGGCGGCGGCGCGGGTGTTTTGGGCCGATCCCTGCACTGAGACGGTCAATTCCTCCATCGCGGCGGCGGTCTGCTCCAATGAGGCGGCCTGTGACGATGTGCGCCCCGACAATTCATGTGCGGCTTGCGTGACCGCATGGGTCTCCTGCATGAGCTTATCCATCGAAGCACCGACATCGCGCACAATCGCCCCCAAGCGCGACAGGCTGGCATTGAACGCGTTGCGAATGGGGTTATAGCGCTTTGGATAATCGCTATATTCGGGGTCGGGGATGATATGCCCCAATTCCCCGCGTGACAGGGCGCTGACCGCCGTTTCGATATGATCGAAAGCGCGTTGTTGTTCATCGCGCCAAATGCCGACTGTTACCTCGATCACGCATTGCAAATCAAAGGCACATGCGCGGCTGAGAACCGACAGCATCGCGCCAAGCCGCGGGTCCGCGCCACCACTAACACCAAAACGCCTTGCGGGTTTTTGCGCCCTGCGCACCACCGCCTCCAACATCCGTCCCGTGGCCTTGGCATAGGCGGAGACATAAGCGAATAGTGGCAGATCGATGCGCGCATGAACCGTCCCAACGCGCTGCACCGATGGGAAATAGTCCGTATCGAACTGGCCAGAAAACAAATTCTCCCAATGCGTCTTTTGCGCGGCACGCGCATGGGTCACAGAAGCCTCGGATTTGAAATATTGCGACAAGGCAGGGTCGCTGAGGGCCGTGGTATAGAATTCTGTGAGAACCTCATCTAGATCCCCGCCGATCATCTGACCAACCTCGGCCAGCAACGCCAGCTCCGCCCCGGCAAGGTTGAATTCCGACAACTGCTTTTCAAAATTATGCACGACCATGGGCGAAGGCCTCCCCTCATCATAACGGCCACGGGCGCATCGCACGCGGCAAGGGGCGTTCTAAGGGCGCAAACCCTAATATTTCGTCAAATGCAGCGCGATTCTTTTGGGGAAATCAATCTTCTACCTAGGGTTGTGGATGCTGGCGCGCCATCTGCCATGTGCCGCTTTCCTGCGACCAATATTGCAGGGAAATGCCCGCCTCGACAAAGGCGCGCCAATGCGCGCGCGCCGCATTGAGTGCGACCTCGTCTTGGCCATCGAACAGCAAAACAGCGCGCCGCAGCGCGGCGCAGTCCTCGGGCGCGACGGCGGCACCGCCCAGCGCGATCAGGTAATCAGGCTGATTGACCGCCACATCTCCCTGCCCGATCACCACTGGATGCGCGGCTGCATTGGCGGCAAGGGCAAGCCCATGAGGCAAGAACCGCTCAGGTGGCGCGGCCTGCCACAACAGATCATCCACCCGCGTCACCATGGCCGCCTCATCCACACGGATCGCCACGCGCCAACCATGGGCCAAGGCGCGCTCCACCAACATGGGCAACACCTGCTCCATCCGCGAACGGGTCAGATGATAAAACCACAATTCGGACATCAGCCCTCGTCAAACATATCTTGGATCAATCGGTCCAGCGCCAGCACGCCCCAGCCCGTTGCCCCTGCGGGGGCATATGTGCTGTCCTTGGGAATGGAGGCCACGCCCGCAATATCAAGGTGAATCCACGGGGTTTCTTTCTTTACAAAGCGTTGCAGGAATTTCGCGGCCGTGATGGAGCCTGCTGGCCTGCCGCCTGTGTTCTTGATATCGGCGATGCGGCTTTTGATCAGGGCGTCATAGCTGTCATCAAGGGGCATGGGCCACGCGCCCTCATCTTCGCCGCGCGCCGCTTTGAGAAAGGCATTGCACAGTGCTTCGTCATTGGCGAACACACCCGCATTATCATGGCCAAGCCCGATGATGATCGCGCCTGTCAATGTGGCCAGGTTTATCATCGCGCGCGGCGCGAAACGCTGCTGTGCATACCACAGAACATCGGCCAGCACGAGGCGGCCTTCGGCATCGGTGTTGATCACTTCAATCGTGTCGCCCTTCATCGAGACAACCACATCGCCCGGGCGCTGCGCGCGGCCATCGGGCATATTCTCCACCAAACCAACCACGCCCACGACATTGGCGCGCGCCTTGCGCAAGGCCAACGCCTTCATCACGCCGGCAACCACGCCCGCGCCGCCCATATCCATGGTCATATCTTCTGCCAGCGGGTTTGTTGTCGCCCGTGTCAAACACCACCCCTTACCCACCAGGGCGAAGGGCTGCGCATCGCCTGCACCGTGCCATTCCATCACCACAACCTTGGAGGGGCTTTCCGATCCCTGGCCTACGCCCAAAAGCGCGCGCATTCCGAGCTTTTCCAGATCTGGCTCATCGAGCACCTCCACCTTGACGCCCAGGGCACCAAGGTCGCTCAGATGTTCCGCGAACCGTGTTGTGGTCAGCACATTGGCGGGTGCGTTGACCAAGTCGCGGGTGAAAAACACCCCCTCAGCCACGGCCAAAAGCGGCGCGGCTTTGGTCGCGATCTCATCAGGTTTGCTGCCATATAGCGTGACGGGGCCATAGGCATCGGGGGTTTTTGATTTATGATCGCCAAATTCATATCCGCGCAGCACAGCCCCAAGCGCCAGATCCGCGCTGCGGGTGAAATTGCCCACATAAAGATGCAAGGCCGCTTTGGCCGCTGCAACACGCAGCTTCGCCCCCGCGCGGCGCCCCTCGCGCGGCGTGACACGGCGCGCCAATTTGAGCAGATGCACCGCATCGGCGGCCATCCCCACAGGATAAGCCACGCTCATCACATCGCCGTCAGACAGCTTTTCCCACGCGTCACTGGCAAGCGCACGCGCAACGGCACCCTTGCTCAGGCGATTGACCCGCCGCCCCGTGCCATCCATCCCGCCCTCCGGCGTGACCAAAATGGCGACATGGCCCGTCACGGCGGGCAACGCCTCAAGATCAATGGCACAGAATTGGGTCGGGGATGGTTGGGTCATAAAAACCTCACTTGCGGCTGATGTTGCGATTTGATGCAACACTAGGGCGCAAAATTGCGCTTGACCAGATGCGGCAGCGGCAGATCGCACTGTCCTTGCGCCAAGCCTTCCGATACACCATAAAAACACCCAATATGGCCCGTTTCTGGGGCCGCAAGACAAGGCAGCTGCGTGTGACACGATATGATCGATATATCCTGCTGATGTGTCTCAGCTTTTTTGGTTTCTTTGCGCTTGTTCTGGTGTCTGTCTATTGGATCAATCGCGGCGTTGACCTGTTCGATCAGCTTATTTCAGATGGGCAGACCATCCTTGTGTTTTTGGAGCTGACAACCCTCGCCCTGCCGCCGATTATCATGCTGGTGTTGCCCGTGGCGGGGTTTGTGGCCACGCTTTACGTCTTCAACCGCCTGATCACGGATAGCGAATTTGTAATTTTCCAAACGGCGGGTATCTCACCCTTGCGCCTGCTGCGTCCGATTTTCTATTTCGGCATCGTTTTGGCGCTTTTGATCGCGGGTTTGGCCCATGTGTTGGCCCCGCGCGCCAATGCCGAATTCCGCGAAAGAACCGCGATATTGGGCAATGACATGGTCGCGCAATTGCTGCGCTCTGGCGTGTTTCAATCCCCGATTGCAGGCGTGACTGTCTATATTGGCGAGATTTCGCCCGAGGGTGAATTGCGCGGGATTTTCATCCAAGATCGCCGTGATGGGGCGCGCGACATTACGCATCGGGCGGATCGCGGCTATTTGCTGCGCGATGATGTAAATGCACGCATGATCTTGGTTTCTGGGCGCACATTGACACTGGAGCGCGCCACCAATCGCCTGAGCAACCTCACCTTCGAGCGGCTCAATTATGACATCACGCAAGCCCGCAGCGCCACGGATGGCGCGGGGGATGATACGGGCGAAACATTGCCCGACAATGAACGGGCCATGCCCACGCCCGCGCTGATGGATGCGGATGCGGATTTGGCCAATCGCGCGGGGATCCCCCTTGATCGGATCAAATGGGAATTGCATTACCGCTTTTCCCAAGCCTTGTTTGCGTTTTTCGTGCCGCTGATCGCGGCCAGTTGCCTGATGCTGCGCAATTTTTCGCGGCTTGGATTATGGGCGCAGATCCTGCTTGCCGTGGGGTTGGTGATCCCACTGCAAATGAGCAAAAACCTGTTGAGCGCTCAGGTCATCAACGCGCCGCATTTGGCGCCTTTGGCCTATGTGCAACCGCTGCTATGCGCGGCGGTTTTTGGGACGGTGTTGCTGGCGGTATATAAAACCGCGCATTTACGCCCCATGCGGCGCCCTGATCTGTTGGAGGGCAGCGCATGATCCTGCAACTTTACCTCGCGCAGCGCTATTTCAAAAATTTCCTTACGGTGTTGGCCATATTCGCCGTGATCCATCTGGTGGTGGATCTGACCGAGCAGATGCGGCGGATTGCGCTCAATAATGGGGATCTGGGTGACGCGCTGACGCTTGCGCTGCTCAATATGCCCTCAGCGCTTTATTCCCTGTTTCCGCTGGTGGTCATGCTGGCGACCTTGGTGTTTTTCCTGTCACTGGCGCGCAGCTCCGAATTGGTGGTGGTGCGCGCATCGGGCCGCTCTGCGCTTCGGGCCACGATGGCCCCCATCAGCGTGGCGGCCCTGATTGGTGTTTTCGGCATCTTGGTGCTCAACCCCATCGTGGCGGATACGCAGGTTGCCCATGAGCGTAAACTGGCACAGGTGCGCGGCGCGCAAGAACGCACCCTTGCCATCACCCAAGAGGGGCTGTGGCTGCGCCAAGGCACGCGCGCAAAACAGACCGTGATCAATGCCATGCGCGCCAACAGTGATGGAACCGAGCTTTTTGATGTCACCTTTTTCAATTTTGACCCTGACGGGCGCATTGAGGAACGCATCGATGCGGACACGGCGCGGCTTGTGGCGCAAGAATGGCAAATGAGCGCGGCGAAAATCTGGGACCTGACGGTGATAAACCCCGAAGCCAGCGCGCGCAGTTTCGCGCAATATAGCGTGGCCTCGACCTTGACCCGCGAGCAAATCCTTGATTCCTTTGGGGACCCTAGCAACGTGTCGATTTACGCCCTGCCCGCTTTCATTGATCAATTGGCCGAAGCGGGTTTTGCGGGTCTGTCACATCGGGTGTGGTTCCAGATGCAATTGGCCAATCCGCTGATGCTGATGACGATGGTTTTGATCGGCGCAAGCCTGACCATGCGCCACACCCGCTTTGGCCGCACAGGTCCCTTGGTTTTGAGCGCAATTTTGATGGGCTTTGGCCTGTATTTTCTGCGCAGTTTTGCGCAGGTTTTGGGCGAAAACGGTCAGCTCTCCGCCTATCTCGTGGCGTGGACACCGCCACTGGCAGGGTCACTTCTGGCTCTTGGTGTGATTTTACATATGGAAGATGGCTAGGCCCGTTTGAGTATGGCGGATGAATTTCCCCTCGCCACTCTGGCCCACCTCTTGTAGGCTTGACGCAGGAACAGGCATGGCGCGCAAAGACAGCGCAACAAACCGAAGAAGGATAAGATGAATTCAGATCGCCCATCCCCCGAGATCCTTGGCCGACTGTTAGGCATCATCGCCGCGCGCAAGGCATTGTTGGCCGCATCCTTGGGCTGTGCCCTGATTATTCTGCCGTTGAATATGGCCGCGCAAACGCTGGATTTCACGCCGGTTGTGTCTGTCAATGATCGGGTCATCACCCAGTTCGAAATCGACCAGCGTGCCGCATTCCTGAGCATCCTCAATGCACCAGGTGATCTGCAAGCCCGCGCGCGTGACAGTTTGATCGAGGAGCGGCTGCAAATCGAGGCCGCTTCTGCGGCTGGCATCACAATCACGCAAGATCAAATTTTCGCGGGTATCGAAGAATTTGCCGCGCGCGCCAATTTGGATGGGCAGGGCTTGATTGATGGTTTGGCGGAAGAGGGCATCGCCTATGAGACTTTGCGCGATTTCATCAGCGCAGGCGTTTTGTGGCGCGAAACGCTGCGCGCACGGTTTGGCGCACGCGCCCAGATCAGCGAAGCGGAGATTGACCGTGCCTTGGCCCTTGGCTCCAGCGGAGATGGTGCGCAAATCCGCTTGGCCGAATTGATCCTGCCGATTGAGGGCAATAATGTCGAGGAGTTGCGCGCCGAATTGTTGGGCATTGCCGAGCAGGTCGATGGCAGCACCGCCGCCTTTGCCGAGGCCGCGCGCACCCGCTCCGCCGCACCTACGGCTGTGGATGGCGGTGCGTTGGACTGGCGGCCGCTTTCCACCCTGCCGCAGGGATTGGCCGCGATTTTGGTGACGCTTGATATTGGCGATGTGACCGAACCTGTGCCTTTGGGGCCTGGGATCGGTCTGTTTCAGGTCTTGGGGTTTGAAGAGGCCCCCTATCGCTATCCAAGCGCCAGTGCCTATGATTATGCAACCGTGCTGCTGACAGGCGCAGATGCAGCAGAGCGTGCGGTACAGATTGCGGCGCAAAACGACCGCTGCGATGATCTTTATGGCACCATCCCGGGCCAGTTCGAGCGGGTCAGCGTGCCAAGCGGCCAAGTGCCCGCTGACATTGCCGCCGTTCTGTCGCGCCTCGACCCAAATGAAAGCGCCAGCACGTTGCGCCGCAATGACGGGCAAGATGTGCTGATGGTGTGGCTGTGCAACCGCACGGTCGAGCTGGAGGAGGGCGCGCGCGAGGAGGTGCGTCAAGCCCTGTTCTCGCAACGGTTGGAAAGCTACGCCTCGGGCTATTTCGAAGAACTGCGGGCAGATGCGATCATCCGCACCTTGGATTGATCCTATGCCCCTTGCCCTCACCTGTGGGGAGCCTGCAGGCATCGGCCCCGAAATCGCGGCCAAGGCATGGGTGGCGATCAAAACGGAATTGCCATTTTTCGTGATTGGCGATGCAGGGCATTTTGCGGGCCATGGCGCGGCTGTGGCACGGATCACCGACCCGCAACAGGCGCTTGCGGCCTGCCCCGATGCGCTGCCCGTTTTACACCGCGACTTTGACGG
>JAGYKZ010000179.1 GCA_018401385.1 Roseicyclus sp. | reverse complement strand
ACATGGGCCGCTCATGTGGCGCGGCTGTGGCGCGAGGATGCGGCGGGATTGCATCTGCGCTATGATCCGCGCTTGCGCGAGGCGGTCGCGCCCGCCTTTGCCCCTGATGCCAAGCCTGTTGATCTTTGGCCCTGTTTTGCTGCGCTCGATGGCCTGCCTGTGGCGCTGATCCGTGGGGCGGGGTCAGATATTCTGTCGCATGAGACAGCGATGAAAATGAAGGCCCGCCGCGCTGATATGATCTATGCGGAACTGCCAGATCGCGGTCATGTTCCCTTTCTCGATGAACCCGCGTCAACGGCGGTGATATCTCAGTTTCTCAAGGAGATCGCATGAGCAATATCGCGCAAATCCGTGCCGCCGCTGCCCGTGCCCGCGGCCATGTGCGGCATACCCCGCTTCTTTCCGCGCCTGCCTTGGATGCGATGGCCGGACGGAGGGTATTTGCCAAGGCCGAGGTTTTGCAACTGACAGGCAGCTTTAAGTTTCGCGGGGCGTGGTCTGCTGTCTCAAACTTGCCACCCGCAGAGCGCGCCAAAGGGGTGCTTGCCTTTTCTTCGGGCAATCACGCACAAGGTGTGGCTTATGCGGCGGCGCTGCACGGGGTGCAGGCCACCATCATCATGCCCGCCGATGCGCCACAGGCCAAGATCGACAACACACGGTTTTATGGGGCTGAGGTGATCCTTTATGACCGCAAGGGTGGAGAGGACCGCAATCTGATCGGCGCGCGCCTACAGGCGGAACGCGGGCTTCCCCTGATCAAACCCTTTGACAATGCAGATGTGATCGCAGGGCAGGGCACCTGTGGGTTGGAGATCGCCGAACAGGCGCGTGAAATGGGGATTGAACGGGCTGAGGTTCTGGCCTGTTGCGGCGGTGGGGGGCTGTCGGCGGGCATTGCCTTGGCGTTGGAGGCGGATGCACCACAAATGCGCCTTCGCACGGTCGAGCCTGAAGGGTTTGATGACACGGCGCGCAGTCTGGCCGTGGGTGAGATTTGCCGCAACGAGGGGCCTGAGGCGGGGCTGTGCGATGCGATTGTTACCCCCGCGCCCGGGCAGCTGACCTTTCCCATCCTCAAGCGCCTTGCGGGGGTCGGTATCGTGGTGAGCGATGCCGAGGTGCGCGCGGCGATGCGTGTGGCTTATGCCCATTTGAAACTGGTGGTCGAACCAGGCGGTGCTGT
>JAGYKZ010000178.1 GCA_018401385.1 Roseicyclus sp. | reverse complement strand
AACAAAGACAGGCGGCACGATGGCGATGATCGCTAGGAGGTTTGCGCGGCCATATTCGGGGATGCGGTTGCCTTCCATCACCTGCGTGATTTGCTTGATCCCGCGCACGAGGGTAAACATGTCTTCATCGGTGGTGATCATGGTCGGCCAGAGATACTGGTTCCAGCCATAAACGAACATGATGATGAACATCGCCGCAATCATGGTTTGCGACAGTGGTAACAAGATATCGATGAAGAATTTTACTGCTCCGGCGCCATCAATGCGGGCGGCTTCGACCAACTCTTCGGGAACACTGCGAAAGAACTGCCGGAAAAAGAATGTCGCTGTGGCAGAGGCGATCAGCGGAATGATAAGCCCTTGAAAAGAGTTCAGCATACCCAACCGCTGGACAATTTCATAAGACGGCAGAATCCGCACCTCGAGTGGCAACAACAGCGTGGTAAAGATGATCCAGAAGGCCAAGCTGGCAAAGCGCAAGCGGAAATAGACGATCGCATAAGCGGCCATCATCCCGATGATAATTTTGCCAACCGCAAACCCGATGCCAAGGATGAAAGAGTTTATCAACATCCGCACACCAGTATTTTCGCCCGAAAACCCTGACGCTTCAAACATCGCCTTTTGGAAATTCTCAACAAATTGGTCGCCGATTGTCAGGCTGGGGCCAGTCTTGATGACCTCGACATCGGGCACTGTGGTCATTTGCAGCACCATCAACAGCGGCAAAAACATGAACAAGGCACCAGCAATCAGCACGGCATGGTCCAGCACATCGCCGCCGCGCAAACCGCGGCGGTGCCGGATCGCAGGGTCTGACATGGTACTTGTTTGTTTGTTGGCCGTATTGGTCATCAGGTGCCCTCAGGTATAGTGGATCCGGCGCTCGACCAGCCGGAATTGCACAATTGTCAGGATCAGCACCAGCACCATCAGGATTACAGATTGTGCCGAGGACCCGCCAAGATCATTGCCGCGGAACCCGTCAACATAGACCTTGTAAACTAGCGTCATCGGGTTATTGCCCGGCTCTCCCTTGACCAGAGTGTCAATGACGCCAAAGGTATCGAACAGGGCGTAAGTGATGTTGATGATCAGCAAAAAGAAGCCAGTCGGCGCCAGTAACGGAAAGGTCACATCCCAAAAGCGACCTGAGGCTGAGCGGTTGTCGATCAATGCCGCTTCGCGGACCG
>JAGYKZ010000177.1 GCA_018401385.1 Roseicyclus sp. | reverse complement strand
TCCCGGGAATAGGAGCCATGACTTCCCTGTGTGCTGTAGAAATCCCTGTGTGCTGTAGAAAGTTGTTGGTTTGGCCGTATTTTGCGCGTCAGCATCACCGAAATATCCCGCACCGGAATGTGCTTCCATCCGTAGTCAGCGCTGTGGCTGCCACATTATACCTTGTCCAAGAACGGTTCCCGTGTGCCTATCCCTAAAGCGTACTCAGATGATCATCTGGTGACAATCTGGTGACAAGGTGCCCTTCGGCATCATCGGGGACCGCGTCCTGGCTTGGGACTTCGGTAAGCCTGCGCCTTCATGCGCGGCCTATCTCTCCTTTTGCTTCAAATCTCAGATCTGCATGGGTGCCATGAAGACGCGTAGGCTATGCGGCGGCTGTCGCGGCCGCGGTGTCAGCACGGGTGAAAGAAATTCCGTGCCGTCTTGCCACATACGGTGCACAACCACCCCGATCCGACGCGCCAGCGCAACCGTGGCGCGCTTTTTGCCGCGCGTCTTGGCGACATTCCATGCCCAGGCACTCAGCCAGTTTGGCCGACCACGATTCAACATCACTGTCGCCGTTTGATAAAGCGCCGTGCGCAACCCGACATCGCCTGCGCGTGTTATTTCTCCACTGATGTCACGTTCACCCGATTGCGAGCGCCGCGGCGTCAGACCGACCCAAGGGCCAACGCCCCTGAACGATGAGAAGCGATTAGGATCATCAATCGCGGCCTTGAAGGTCAGAGCCACGAGAGCGCCAACCCCCGGCATGGTCATTAACTGACGGCAGACGGGATCAGATTTGGCATGATCACGCAGGATCTTTTCCACGCCAGCCATTTCCTGGCGCAGCGCGCGCCGCGCGCTCAGGATCGGTTTGGCCGCGGCTTCCAGCATAGGATTGCCCTCGACCAGCTCGAGCACCTGCTGTTCAAAGCGTCCCTTGGCAACCTGTCCCATTTTCAGCCCGAAGTTGCGCAGCACCCCACGGATCGACAATTCAAGCGAGAGGGTCGCTTGTTGGATTGCCTTGCGCGAAGACAGCAGTGCGCGCATCTCCTGCGCCGACAGGGATTTGCAATGGACAGGTCGGAACCAGCCCATCTGCAAGAGCCGGGCGATCCCTTCTGCATCGCGCCGATCTGTTTTGATCGGCATCGCCTTCAGCGCACCCTTCACCTGCCGGGTTTCCATCAGGACAGTCGGGAAACCAGCAGCGGT
>JAGYKZ010000176.1 GCA_018401385.1 Roseicyclus sp. | reverse complement strand
AGCGGTGCGCCCGCGATTTCCATCTGCATCACCGCCTCACCCACCGAGAGAGAGGGGATCTTGGTTTCTGTTTCCGCGATGATGATGGGCTGCAATGTGTCGTCCGCATCATCTTCATCTTTATCCGTTGACGCCAAGATATACGAGGCGGCGGCGAAATGTTCAACGGGTTCCGCACGGTCGCGGTGATGATCTTTCAGCCTGCGTTTGTAACGGCGCAGCTGCTTTTCCATTTTTTCGCAGCATTTATCGAAAGCTGCGTAGATTTCTGGATCACTGCCTTTGGCAGCGGCGCTGAGGCCAGTGGAGAGGTGGACATTGGATTCACACACGAATTCATGGCCACTTTTTGAAAAAACCACCTGTGAGTCGGTTGGACGCTCCGCATATTTCGCGACTGCGGCACCGAGCGTGTCCTTCACATATGTCTGGAGTGCTTCGCCAATATCGATTTGTTTTCCACTGATTTGATAGCGCATATAACCTCCATTACGTAAAGATGGCGTTAAAGCGGGGCCTTAACGCATTGTAACAATCAAGGATGTCGGGAAAACGGCTGACCCAACAGCTTTTACATCTGCAAGTCGCAGCGACACATAAAAAGTGAGGGTGTTGGCTCTGTCAAACATCAGCACTATTTGGCGACGAATCCCTGCCATCTGTCAACGCCCCGCAGAGACAGGTCAGCCGATTTTGAAGTTTTGGCCCAAATAAACGCGGCGCACATTCTCATCCTTGACGACATCTTGCGATGTGCCGCTCATCAAGATTTTTCCATCATGCAAAATATAGGCGCGATCCACGATTTGAAGGGTTTCGCGCACATTGTGATCCGTAATCAAGACCCCGATTCCCCGTGTTTTCAGATCCGCCACGAGGCTACGAATGTCATTGACCGCAATCGGGTCCACGCCCGCAAAAGGCTCGTCCAACAGGACATAGCGTGGATTGGAGGCCAGACAGCGCGCGATTTCTACCCGCCGCCGCTCCCCGCCTGACAGGGATAGGGCGGGTGCACGGCGCAGATGCTCGATGGAAAAATCACTCAGCAAGTCTTCCAAGCGCTTGCGGCGCTGCGCGGTGTTTGGTTCGGATATTTCGAGAATAGACAGGATATTTGCCTCGACCGAAAGACCGCGAAAAATTGACATTTCTTGGGGCAGATACCCGATGCCTGCACGTGCGCGGCGATACATGGGCAGGCGCGTCACGTCT
>JAGYKZ010000175.1 GCA_018401385.1 Roseicyclus sp. | reverse complement strand
ACAAGCCGCATTGCCCATATCTTCGGGTGTCGAGAAGCGCCCCAAAGGGATGGTTGATAGGAATTTTGCCCGCATTTCCGGCGTATCTTGCCCCATGAAACTGGATAAAAGCGGTGTCTCTCCCGCCACGGGGCAAAGCGCGTTGACGCGGATACCAGTCGGGGCCAACTCCACCGCCATCGCCTTGGTTGCAGTGATCATCCAGCCCTTGGAGGCATTATACCAATTCAGATTGGGCCGTGGACTTAGCCCTGCGGTGGAGGCGATATTGAGGATCGCGCCCGCTTTTGCAGCCTTCATATGAGGCAGAAATTCACGCGCCATCAGATAGACGGATTTTGCATTTACGGCAAAGACGCGGTCGAACATATCTTCGGGCACATCTTCCATGGGCATCGGCAAATGGGTGATGCCAGCGTTGTTGACCAAGATATCCACGCGCCCCCAAGCCTGCATGACCGCCTTGGCGAGTGCGGCCACGCTGGCGCCTTTGGCCACATCGGTTGGATGGGCCAGGCTGCCTGTGGCCTTGGCCATCTCTTGGGCGGCTTCGCCATTGAGATCGGCAATCATCACCTCGGCCCCTTCGGCGCGGAATTTGCGCACGATGCCCGCGCCGAAACCAGATGCGCCGCCTGTGATGATCGCTGTCTTTCCCTTCAGTCTCATGTCTTTGCTCTCCCTGATGTTGGCCCCAATAGACGTGGCGCTGCTTTGAGCAGATTTTGGGTGTATTGGTGTTTGGGATTTTCCAACAGCTCCACCGCAAGGCCCGTTTCAACAATTTGACCCGCCTCCATCACCGCTATGCGATCAGCCATATGCGCCACCACGCTGAGATCATGGGTGATGAAGATGTAAGACAGCCGCAGTTCTTCTTGCAGCGATTTGAGCAAATCCAAGACCCGCGCGCGCACGGAAACATCCAATGCCGACACGGCCTCATCCAGAACCAGAATCTCGGGTTTGGTGATCAAGGCGCGGGCGATGGCGATGCGCTGCCTTTGCCCGCCTGAGAATTGATGCGGAAATTTCTGTGCATCCTCAGGCAAAAGCCCGACTTGGACCAACGCGGTCTCCACGCGGCTTGCGCGGTTTTCGTCAGACACAGACAGCAGATCAAGCGGCTCCGCGATGATCCGTCCGACAGGCCAACGCGGGTTAAAGCTGCCATAGGGGTCTTGGAACACAATCGAGATACGGCGCCGATCCGCGG
>JAGYKZ010000174.1 GCA_018401385.1 Roseicyclus sp. | reverse complement strand
CGGGCCGCAGATCACCCTGCGCGCCATGATTGCGCGCCTGATCTCTATATGCTGCGCTATCAATTTGATGCGCTCCCGCAGCAGTGGCGTAGCCAATGTCGCATCACCGGCCCGCGCAAAGATTTGGATTTGGTGACCGAATATTATCGCGATTAATCGCGATTGAGCCGCTCCGCCTTTTTGCGAACCAGCACGCTGCGCAGATCATGCATCGCCAAGAGCAGGCGATCGGTGAAATCCTCAAGATCGTCATCATCGGCGCGTGATTGTGCCCAATGGGCGGTTTGGTTCAGGTGGTCAATCGTGCGGTGAATATCATCGAGATCACGCCGCTTCAGCAGGGCGCGCCGCGCCTCCATCCATTGGGTGATGGCGCTCATCTCGTCTTGGGTTAATTCATGGCTTCCATGCGGTTTGATATTGCCATTGCGAATATTAACCATGGCGATTTCATGCATTTCCACACGGCGATGGCGGTTTTCGGTATCCACCCGAAACACCGATGCCCCGTTTTCACGCACACGAAAATAGTATTCAGGCAGTTCGGCCATGGCCCCCCAGTAGATCATCACCCAAGTTTAACAGCCGCTTGACCCTGCGCGGCTTCGCGCGAAAGGTCAAGTGATCTTGGCCAGTATCGTTGATTTATGGGTGTTTTATATGGGGCACGCAGCATCGCCCTTGGCCATGCTGCGGTTTGATTTTGGAGTTATGTCAGTGCCGCACAAAAGCGTTGGATGCGGGCGCAGGCTTCGCGCAGATTGTCGTCTGAGGTGGCATAGGAGACACGGAAATTGGGCGACAGACCAAAAGCGCCGCCAAAGACCACAGCCACGCCTTCTTCCTCAAGCAATGCGGTTGCGAAATCCTCGTCCGTGTCGATCTTTTTGCCGCCAGGGCTTGTCTTGCCAATGCAGCCTGCGATCGAGGGATAGACATAAAACGCGCCGTCAGGTGTGGGGCAGGTGATCCCCTCTGCCGCGTTCAGCATCTCAACCACCAGATTGCGGCGGCGCAAGAACAAGGCCACGTTATCGGCCAAGAACCCCTGCGGCCCATTGAGCGCCTCAACCGCGGCCCATTGGCTGACGGAGGAGGGGTTCGAGGTGGACTGGCTTTGGATCTTGCGCATTGCACCGATCAGGTGTTCTGGCCCTGCCGCATAGCCGATCCGCCAACCTGTCATGGCATAGGCCTTGGAGACACCATTGCAGGTCAGGGTGCGATC
>JAGYKZ010000173.1 GCA_018401385.1 Roseicyclus sp. | reverse complement strand
GATCGCGATGGGTTTTCATTCCAGTCGAATTCACAGGAAAAAAATCTGTTACTTGGAAGCCGGAATCATATTTTTCCTTTCCTTCATAGCTTCGACTTGCAAGTAACCAAAACGGCACTTGTGGGTTAGCTTCATTTGGCGATAAGTCGCTCAAACTTTGGCTTTCCAGTGCAGAATACTTCGTCTTTCGATCGCCCCACAAATCCCCGTGCATCACCTCGGCCAGCCCATCGCCCCCATCGCGCTTTTTCACGGCGATGATGATCGACACGCCTTGTTGAATATCGAAAACATTCTTGTCGGGCTTACCTTCGGGCGTGACCTCTTTCTTTTTCGCATTGCCGTGCAGATTTAGCACCCAGATGCGGTCGAATGTACGCAGCAAATGCCAGCGCATCCCCCTGAATGTCGGATTGTCCAGATAGCCATGATTGGTGATAAAGCCCAAGATCCCCTCACCATTCTTTTCGATCAGGTGCGATGACATGCGGATGAATTTGACGTAAAGGTCATTAATGAGCTTTGGATTGCGCTCTTTCAGCTTTTCCAACCCGCCCGGCTCTTTCTTGTAATCCTCCATCAGCGTGCCGATCCAGCCTTCGGATACGCCCCCTTCGCCCAAATACGGCGGGTTCCCGATCACGCACATGATCGGCATGTCGCGCTTGATTTTGTTGGCCTCGTGCACCTCGTCCGACAGCCATCTGGCAAAGGGAAGGGTCTGATTGGCGGCCTCGCCTTCCTCAAGGCTATTCGTCAGATAGACATTCAGGCGAAAGTCTTTTCCGGTCGGGTCCGTGCGCCCCGTGCGAACATAGCCAAGCTCCGACAAGATCATGTCGAGCTTCATGTGGCACATCGCATAGGAGGCCATCAGCAATTCAAACCCATTTAGGCGGGGGATCAGGTGATCCTCGATATAGTGCGACCACATCCCCGGTGCGACGCCTTGGATTTTCGGCGCGATCTGTTTGATCACCTCGGCCAGAAAGGTGCCGGTCCCCGTCGCCGGATCAAGGATTTGGACGCGATGCACATCGCGCTTTTCTGTGGAATTCTTGCCGTCCTTCCTCAGCTTCCCTGCCTTTGTCATAGCCGTTTGGCCGGTATCCCAATCCAGCGTCACCTTTGACGTATCGGCCAGCCCCATGGGCAGGCCAAATTCACTCTGCAACACCTCATCCACCGCGCGGACGATGAAATTGACCACCGGTTCGGGCGTGTACCACACCCCGCACGC
>JAGYKZ010000172.1 GCA_018401385.1 Roseicyclus sp. | reverse complement strand
CGTGATCATCTCTTTGATCTGATCTTCGGCGCTCATATGGGTTATCCTTTTACTCGGGTGCGCGTGTGGTCAGGGCCAGCGCGTGCAATTCACCCGCGCTGCCGTCCATTTTACCTTTCAACGCAGCATAGACGGCGCGTTGTTGTGCGACACGGTTCATGCCTTTGAAACTGGCGTCAATCACTTGGGCGGCAAAATGTTGGCCGTCATCGCCCTCCACGGTGATTTGCCCGTCAGGAAAGGCCGCGCGCAGTAGGTCTTCGATCTCTTGTGCCGTTATTGCCATATCTGCCCTCGTGAACTCTGGTCTCTATACATCAATCTAAACCCCGATCTGCCTCCAAACAAGGGGCCTATCGGATCAGTCGAACAGCCGTGACAGCGTGCCATCCGATAGCGCCCTCAGCGCATCAAGGCTTTCGCTTGCGCCGCCAAGAGTGACGTGGTCGCCGCCAAATTTGCCAACCGTGGCAATGGTAAGGCCCGCATGACCCGCCGCAACCATCAAGGCTTCGGCCTTATCGGTGGAGCAGGCGATCAGGTAGCGGCCTTGATCCTCGCCAAATACGCTGGCGGCATCGCCCGCGTCCAAGGTCACGCCTGTGTCTGAGGCCGCCGCCATCTCAAACGCTGCCAAGGCCAGACCGCCATCGGACAGGTCGGTGCAGGCCGAAATCATCTCGCGATTGTCGAGGATGAATTGCCCCGCCTTGCGCTCGGCTTCCAGATCTACGGGGGGCGCATCCCCCTCGATACGATGAAACACTTCGGCCAAAAGCGCAGATTGGCCCAAATGGCCACGGGTTTCGCCAATCAGCAGCGCCCAATGCCCCTCGCGCGCGGTGCCGTTGATCAGGTCGCGGTCAGTATCCGCAATCAAACCCACCGCACCGATGGTGGGTGTGGGCAGGATCGCGCGGCCATCGGTCTCGTTATAGAGGCTGACATTGCCCGAAACGATGGGCATATCCAGCGCGGCGCAAGCCGCGCCAATGCCCTTAATTGCGCCCACGAATTGCCCCATGATTTCGGGCTTTTCGGGATTGCCAAAATTCAGGTTGTCGGTCGTGGCAAGCGGCGTTGCCCCCACAGCGATCAGGTTGCGATAGGCCTCGGCCACCGCTTGTTTGCCGCCCTCAAACGGGTTTGCCTTCACATAGCGCGGCGTCACGTCCGAGGTGAAGGCCAGCGCCTTGTTCGTGCCTGCCACGCGCACAACACCCGCCCCATATCCGGGCGTGCGGATCGTATCGGCGCCCACTTGGGTGTC
>JAGYKZ010000171.1 GCA_018401385.1 Roseicyclus sp. | reverse complement strand
TTTATGCCACTGACCATCGGTGGCGGTGTGCGCACGGTGGAGGATGTGCGCAACCTGCTGCTGTCAGGGGCGGATAAGGTCAGTTTCAATTCCGCCGCCGTGGCCGACCCTGATGTGGTCGCGCGCGCCGCCGATAAATTCGGAAGCCAATGTATCGTTGTCGCCATTGACGCAAAAACCGTAGGCGATGGCAAATGGGAGATCTTCACCCATGGCGGGCGCAAACCCACGGGGATAGATGCGGTCGAATTTGCAAAACTCGTCACCCAAAAAGGCGCGGGCGAGATTTTGCTGACCTCGATGGATCGTGATGGCACGAAATCGGGGTTCAATCTGCCCTTGACCCGCGCCGTATCCGAAGCGGTCACTGTGCCCGTGATCGCCTCGGGCGGGGTTGGAACTCTGGATCACTTGGTCGAAGGGGTGACCATCGGCAAGGCCAACGCGGTCTTGGCCGCCTCGATTTTCCATTTCGGAACCTATACAATCGCACAGGCCAAGGCGCATATGGCCAAGGCAGGCATTCCGATGAGGCTGACATGAGCGATATTCTGACCCAATTGGCCGACACGATTGCAGCGCGCAAAGGGGCGGACCCTGACAGCAGCTGGACGGCCAAATTGCTGAACAGCGGACCGGAGAAAGCCGCCGAAAAATTCGGCGAAGAGGCGGTTGAGGCCATCATCGAGGCCGTCAAGGGCGACCGCGCGGCCCTCACGCGCGAGGCGGCGGATGTGATCTATCATCTGTTGGTGATGCTGGCCGCGCGCGATATCGCGCTGTCGGATGTC
Organism: Roseicyclus sp.; assembly: GCA_018401385.1. GTDB lineage: Bacteria > Pseudomonadota > Alphaproteobacteria > Rhodobacterales > Rhodobacteraceae > M30B80. The sequence goes on along the minus strand of JAGYKZ010000171.1, from coordinate 491 downwards.
TTGGCCGAGCTTGAACGCCGCACAGGCCAAAGCGGGCTTGCCGAGAAAGCCAGCAGATAAAAAAACGCCTGCGGGCCAAAGCGCGCAGGCGGAAAGTTACGGAACGAGGGACAGTAACAATGACCAGAACGGCGTTCCGGGCCGCACTGGCATATTCGGGATATAGGTGCGCCTTGGCCCTAGGAAAACCGTGACCCACGCGAATGTGAGGTCAGTCGATGATATCCTCGACCAGATCGACAATATCGCCAAAGGCCTTTTTCCAAAGGTTTTTCTTTTTCTTTTTCTTTTTGGATTTCAGGCTGGGATGGATGAAATCGACAGGCGGGCGCGGTTTGGGGGCGGAATATTTTGTCTCTGCCCCCGCTGGCTTAAGCGCCTTCATCTGGTGGATCGGCGCACCACATGACCCGCAGGCCAATTCATGCCCGCCGCGCGCGGTCAGTTGCAAAACCGTTCGCCGCCCGCAATAGCAGCAGGTCGCAATTTTG
>JAGYKZ010000170.1 GCA_018401385.1 Roseicyclus sp. | reverse complement strand
GCCACGCAATGAGAACCATCAGGATGATCGTTATCGCCCATGTCCAGTGCGGCCCTTTGCCGGTTTTGTGCATTGTGTTGAAATAATGCCGGATTGTGACCCCAGTCAGAAATATGAGGCTGGCGATGATCCAGGCATAATGCGTCCCAAACGCAAGCGGGTAATGGTTTGACAACATCAAGAACACGACCGGGAGGGTCAGGTAATTGTTGTGGGTCGATCGGAGTTTCGCGATCTTTCCATACTTCGCATCCGGCACGCGGCCCGCTTTGAGGTCGGCAACCACGATCCGCTGGTTTGGCATGATCTGGAAAAACACATTGGCGGTCATGATGGTCGCGGTAAAAGCGCCAAGATGTAACAGTGCTGCACGCCCCGTGAATAACTGGTTATATCCCCATGACATCAGGACAAGCAGCGCAAACAGGAGCAGCATCAGTGCGGTTGGTCTGTCACCGAGCTTTGACTTGCACATCTGGTCGTAAGCTATCCAGCCAATCGCCAATGAACCGCCCGAAATCAGAATGCCTTGCCACAACAATAGGTTGGCCTTGCTTGGGTCGAGCAGGTACAATTCGCCGCCGACCCAATAGACGATCATGAGCAGACCTGCGCCTGATAGCCACGTCGTATAGCTTTGCCATTTGTGCCAGGTTAAATGTGCAGGTAATTGGGACGGTGCCACCGAATACTTTATGGTGTGATAAAACCCGCCGCCATGCACTTCCCATTCTTCGCCATATGCGCCAGCCGGCAAATCAGGACTAGGGCGGAGCATTAAATCGAGTGCGATGAAATAGAACGACGCACCTATCCATGCCATCGCCGTGATGACGTGCAGCCATCTGACCGAAAATGAAATCCAATCCCAGATAATGGCCAGATCATACATACGGGTCACCCCTGACAGAGTTGCGGTTTGTGCCATACTAGGCGGATGGGATTTGTTCTGCTATTACAGGCAAACGCCAAGCAGTATCAAAAAAAGCAAAACAATGTCCTATATTGATAATATCCGAACCTTTGTCCGTGTCTATGAGCTTGGTTCGATGTCAGCTGCGGGTCGGGATTTGCGCATCTCGCCTGCGGTGACGTCTTCGCGCATTTCGCAGCTCGAGGAACATTTGGGCGTGCGCCTGTTTCAGCGCACAACCCGCAACCTGACCCCCACTGAACAGGGACAGGCGTTCTATCGCGGGGCCACAAAGATCTTGGAATCGGTCGAGGATGCCGAGGCGCAGATCGTCAATATCACCGAAAACCCCAAAGGATCGCTGTATATT
>JAGYKZ010000017.1 GCA_018401385.1 Roseicyclus sp. | reverse complement strand
CCAAATGGCTAAAATCCCGTGGTGAAAAGCGCCGCCAGTATCCACCGTGTATGAAAACCGACAACCCAGCGGGCGGGCCTTTGGGCATGAAAAGATCAAGAAATTGGCGCGCATCAGGACCATAATTATGCTCAGATGGCGGACAGGCCGCGCGGAAGGCCCCCGCATCTGCCGCCCAACGGGTGATGAATCCCTCTGCGTTGGGAATATATGCGCCATTCTGATAGGCATCCTCGAAATCAGTGATTTGCGCCATGGATGGTCCTCCGCTCGCCTTTCGCCTCACAGTGACAGGTTCAGACCGTTTGACAAGCTTGCGATCACAGATTTGAGAACGGCTCGCAACTTCTTGACTTTTTGCGAATGATTATCAATATCACCGTTGACGGCATCATATGGGCGCATCTGGCCGCCTTAATTCATGCAAGATTGGAGAGGATCAAATGCGTATTCTGCGCGCTTTTATTGTGATGCTTCTGCCTTTGGGGGCTATGCCCGCCCATGCGCAATCGGAACCGCTTAATGTGGTGGCCACAACAGGCATGATCGCCGATGCGGTCCGCGAAATTGGGCGCGATCAGGTTGATGTTACCGCGCTGATGGGCGCAGGCGTTGATCCGCACGCCTTTCGCCAAACACGCACGGATATTTTGGCGCTGATGAATGCGGATTTGATTGTTTGGAACGGTCTCTTTCTCGAAGCGCAACTTGAGCCGCTCCTGCTGGACCTAAGCGAAAGCCGCAATGTGATCGCTTTGGGCGAGGCCATCCCCGAGGATCAGCGCCTCAGCCATGCCGATTACGAAGGTCGCTTTGACCCCCATATCTGGATGGACCCAAAGCTGTGGCGCATGGCCGTTGAGGCTTTGCGCGATAAAATGATCGAAACGAGGCCCGATGCAGCGGTGATCTTTACCGCCAATGCGGAGGCATATTTGGCACGTCTTGCCGCACTCGATGATTACGCCCAGACCCGTCTCGCAACAATCCCCGAAACCGCGCGGGTTCTGGTTACGGCGCATGATGCCTTTGGTTATTTTGGTCGCGCCTATGATTTTGAAGTTTTGGGCATTCAAGGCATCTCCACAGCCTCCGAGGCGGGGTTGCAGCGGATCACCGAATTGGTTGACCTGTTGGTCAATCGCGACATTCGCGCCATCTTTGTTGAAAGCTCCGTATCGGATCGCAACATTCGTGCCTTGCAAGAAGGCGCGGCCGCGCAAGGCCATGACGTGGCCATTGGGGGTGAATTATTTTCTGACGCGATGGGACCAGAAAGCACATATGAAGGCACCTATATCGGGATGATTGATCACAACATCACCATGATCACGCGCGCCCTTGGCGGCACTGCACCGCAAACAGGTATGAGCGGGAATTTGGGGGGGAAATGACACAGGATCGAGAATGCTAAAGCTTTATCGGCACACGGACCAACTCGACCCAAGCAGCCCTTTGGCCATTCGCGGCCTGAGTGTCAGCTATGGTGAAAAACCCGCGCTTTTTTCGGTGGATTTAACCATTTTGCCACAATCTATGACCGCGATCATCGGGCCAAACGGAGCAGGAAAATCGACCCTCCTCAAGGCCGCACTGGGAACAGTGCCGCGGCTTTCTGGGCAGGTGTCGATCTTTGGCCGCGCTTTGGCCTCCGAACGTCACCGCATCGCCTATGTGCCACAGCGCGCCAGTGTCGATTGGGATTTTCCCGCCGATGTGCGCGATGTGGTTCTGATGGGGCTGTATCGCCAGTCAGGCCTGTTGCGGCGGATTACCCGCGCCGATGAAGCTTTGGCCGAAGACGCGCTTGCCCGTGTCGGTATGCAGGATTTCCGCCATCGCCAAATCGGCCAGCTTTCAGGCGGGCAACAACAGCGCGTCTTTTTGGCACGCGCCCTCGCACAAAACGCGGATCTCTATCTTTTGGACGAACCGTTTGCAGGTGTGGATGCCGCCACCGAAACAGCAATCATCGCTGTGCTGAAAAACCTCAAAGAGGCAGGCAAAACGGTTGTCGCCGTGCATCACGACCTCTCCACAGTGGCCGATTATTTTGATCATGTCGCCATGATCAACACGCGGCTGATTGCCCAAGGGGATATCAGCACCACCTTCACCCCAAAAAATCTGGAAGACACCTACGGTGGGCGGCTTATGACCGCACAGATCGACCGTTTGCGGGAGGCGGGCCTGCATTGAGCTTTGTGCTGTCCTATAATGTTGCCTTGGTGATGGTTGGCGCGGGCCTTTTGGGCATTGCCGCGGGGGTAACCGGCACATTCATGTTTCTGCGCAAACGGGCATTGCTATCGATGCCGTCAGCCACGCAACCCTGCCTGGGCCTGTGCGGCGGATTCATGATTATGGTTGCCTTGCGGCACGGGCCGTGCGTTGGAGGGGCTGTTGATCGGCTCGGCTATCAGTGCCGCTTTGGGGCTGTGGGTGGTGCACTTTCAAAACCCGCACGCGATTGACCGAAGACGCCGCAATCGGTGCAGTGCTATCGAGTTTCTTTGGCTTGGGCGTGGTCATGCTGACCCTGATCCAGAACATGAGCGCGGGACAACAAGCGGGGTTGGATCACCTGCTTCTGGGGTCGACCGCCGCGATGCTGCGCGAAGATGCACAGATCATCGCGATGGGCGGGGCTTTGGTCCTCTGCGTGGCTCTGCTTCTGCACAGGCCGATGATGATCACCGCTTTTGACGAGAATTTCGCCCAAAGCCTTGGCGTGAACCTTCGGTTCATAGATGGGGCGGCGATGGCGCTGATCCTTGCCGTGACCGTGATCGGATTGAAAATCGTGGGTCTGATCCTGATTGTCGCGCTGTTGATCATCCCTTCGGTGACCGCGCGGCTGATCAGCAATCGTGCCAACCATATCACGCCGCTTGCAGGCGTGATCGGGGGGGTGTCGGGCGTTGTGGGCGCAGGGATTTCAAGCCTTGCACCCGACCTGCCCACGGGGGCGATTATCGTACTTGTATCGGGTGGGTTTTTTCTGCTTGCCCTGTTTTTTGCGCCCGCACGCGGGATCTTGGCATCCGCCGCGCGCGCGCGCACATTCCAACGCCGCGTGCATCGCAGGCAAGGCTTGTTGGCCCTTGCCCAAGGCTATCACGTGCATGAACCCTATACCCGCAAACTGCTTCAGCATGATGGCCACTTGCGGGCGGACGGCGTCTTGACCGCGCGCGGAGAAGACGCGGCAAAGGCGGCCTTGCGCGATGAAATGCGGCTGGCCTACTTGCGCCGCAATCCAGATTATTCCGAATTTCTATCCCGTCACGATGGTTTGAGTGACCTCTCACGCAGTTTCACCCGCGATGAATTGCACCATATCGACCAGGCCATGGAGACGGCGTCATGAGCGGAGCCGAATTTGTCGCCCTGTCTCTCACACCCATCCTGATCGGGGTTTTCGCCGCGATTTCCTGTGCTTTGCCAGGCAATTTTCTGGTGCTGCGCAAACAGGCACTGGTCGGGGATGCTATCAGCCATGTTGTGCTGCCCGGGATCGTGATGGGCTTCTTGATCACCCGCAGTCTGGACGCGTGGGCCATGCTTTTGGGGGCGGCGGCGGCGGCCTTATTCTCAGTGGTTGCAATTGATGTGATCAGACGGATTTCACGCATCGAAACAGGCGCGATCATGGGGGTGGTCTTTACCACCTTATTTGCGCTTGGAGTCTTACTGCTGGAGCAAAGCGATGCATCCTCTGTGCATTTGGATGTGGAACACGCTTTGATGGGCAATCTTGAAAGTTTGATCTGGCTCGAGGCGCGCGGCTGGTCCTCCCTGCTTGACCCCGTGGCACTGGCACAGTTGCCGCCCGAATTGCCGCGACTTGCCGTCAGTTCGGTGCTGATTCTTGGGCTTATGCTTGTGTTTTGGCGGCCTCTGAAAATCTCAACCTTTGACGAAGGCTATGCCGAAAGTCTTGGCTTGCCGGTGCGTGCCATCAGTTTGGGACTGGTGATGGTGGCGGCGCTGGCCGCTGTGACCGCCTTTGACGCCGTAGGGTCAATCATCGTGATTGCCATGTTCATATGTCCGGCCGCCGCCGCACGGCTGATGACCGACAGGCTTTCGGCGCAAATCTGGTGGAGTGTTGTTTTTGCAAGCCTTTCCGCCGTCCTAGGCTATGTTTTGGCGGGATATGGGCCGCTCTGGATTGGCTTTGACCACGCGGTCAGCGCGGCGGGTATGATCGCCACGGTCTCTGGCTTGATCTTGGGCGCTTGCGCCGTTTTGGACCCAAAAGGCAGGCCCGCATGGATAGACCCAAGCGCCCATCGCCGCTTTCTTCGACCAGACAGTCGCTTTCACCCTTGAGTTGAGCACATCCCAGCGTTACACAGATCACGCTTCGGTCTCAGTGTTGGACACAGCATTGAGTGAAAAGGGAACGCGGTGAAACTCCGCGACTGCCCCCGCAACTGTAAGCGGCGAGTGAGATCGGCATATGCCACTGCGACCCCATATGGGTTGCGGGAAGGCCCGATCAAACAGTGACCCGCAAGTCAGGAGACCTGCCGAAGTGATCACCCTGTCCAAGCGCGGTGGGCGCAGCGGGCAACGGACCTTCCGTCGTGGTGGCAAAATTCGCCGTCTGCGGAAGGGGCAATCCCTCCAATGACCATAACCGATTGGCACGGGTCACTGACCTGCCGCCGCCAGTTTATTGGAGCCGAAATGCGCCCTTATTCCACCTTAAGCCTTGCCGCGCTCTGCGCGGGCCTCGCCGCTGCACCTGCCGCCGCACAGAATGTGTTCACATTGGACGAGCTGGTCTTTTCAGCAAGCCTCACCGATGTGGCACGAAATCGGACGGGGGTGACGACCCAAGTTATCACTGAAGAACAGCTGCGCGATGCAGGCAACATTCAATTATCCAATTTTCTGGCACGCCAAACTGGCATCTCAGTAACGCAAAATGGTGGCATTGGCGGAACGACAACTGTGCGCCTTCGGGGTGCAGGGCCACAGTTCACAGCTGTGTATATTGACGGCATCTTGGTCAATGATCCAACTGCAACCAATGCCCAGTTCAACGGATTCAGCAGCTTATCCACCAGTTCCGTTAAGCGTGTGGAAATTATCCGTGGTTCGCAATCTGCGCTCTATGGGGGCAGCGCGGTGGCAGGGGTCATTTCGATCACAACGCAAAACAGGTTCAATGAAAACACCACTGGCGCGCAGCAAAGCTACCAGCTTGAGGCGGGCAGCTATGGAACTGTAATCGGAAGCTATCATTATGCAGAACGGTTCGGTGATCTCAGCCTAAGCTTTGGCGTAAACGCCGCGCGAAGCGATGGCTTTTCCGCCGCTGAGGAAAATAACGGCAACACAGAGGCGGACTCTTTCCGCAGCAACGGCCAGAACTTCACGATCAGCTATGATCTGTCGCCGAACGTGACGATCGGCATAAATGGTTTCCGTGAAGCTTCGCGAGGGGAGTTTGATGAATTCGCGAATGGCGCACCTGTGGATGGCACGGTTGGGGATGAAACCAACCAATATCGCCAAACGGGTCTGCGCGGTTTCGCCCGTTGGCAAACCCAATCTTGGGATCACGAGTTCAGCTTGACCGAGATGAATGTTGACCGCAGCCTTGAGTCAGTGGGTAACTTTGCGTCTTCCTTCAAAGGAACGCGCCAAACCGCGAGCTACCAAGCTACATCTGATCGCATCCGCAATCTCAACCTCACATTGGGCGCTGAAATCCGAGAGGAGTCAGCCCAATCCAACAGCACCTCAGGCGCCATTATCCCTGTGACAACCCATGCGGGGTTCACCGAGGGGATTTGGTCGCCCCGCGAAGATTTCGATCTGTCCTTGGGTCTGCGCTATGAGGAATACTCAACCTTTGGCGACCAAACATCGGCTCGGATCGCAGCGGCCTTCCGCCCGACAGATCGATTGACCTTACGCGCAAGCTACGCAGACGGGTTCCGTGCACCTTCTTTGAGTGAAAGTGTTTGGCAATTTAATAGCTTCGGCACTCCATATGTTGGCAATAGTAACTTGCGACCCGAAAGCAGTGAAAGCGCCGAACTGGGCCTCGCCTATGAATTCCAGTCAGGGTCGATGATCGAAGCGACTGTGTTCCAACTGAAGGTCGAAGATTTCATCCGCTATCAGGATTGTACACGTGTTGGCGGCGTGTGTGCCGGGGGATCACAAGCCACCTCAATCAACGCCACTGGCACAACCACTTTCAAGGGCTTAGAACTGGCCGCAAGCGCACCGATCACGGATCGCGCCATGCTATCGGCCACCTACATTTACACGGACGCCCGTGAACAAAGCGGAATTCGTGTTGTCCGCGTGCCTTATAACACGTTTACATTAGGCTTAGATGCTGAGGTTGCCGCAGATTGGCAATTTACTGGCACGATGCGCCATGTTGATAACCTGTTAGACAGCGCGACAGTCATTGGCGACAACTACACCGTGTTCGACACAACACTGTCCCGCCAAATCCACGAGAACACAGAACTTTATTTTCGGGTCGAAAACCTGACCGATCACCAATACCAAACCACCCGCGGCTTCGGCACATCTGACCGCGCAGTGTATATCGGGGTCCGTGGCACGTTTTAGGCTCATATCGCTGTGCATGGCGGCGCTGATGCAGCTCAGTGCCGCCGATGCGGACACCGCGCCCATGCGCGTGGTGTCGATGAATCTATGCACCGATCAATTGGCAATGATGTTGGCCGATGAGGGGCAGCTGATCTCGGTTTCCGATATTGCGACCGATCCAAATATGTCGCCCATGGCGGAACACGCGCGCGCCTATCAGATCAATCACGGGCAGGCCGAGGAGATTTTCCTAATGCGCCCCGATCTGGTTGTGGCGGGGCGGTATTCTGATCCGGTGGTTTTGGATATGTTGCGCCGCCTTGGCATTGCCACCGCGCAATTTGATATCGTCTCTAGCCTCGATCAGGTCGGTGACCGTATCCGCGAGATGGGCGCATTGCTCCATCAATCTGCCCGCGCGGAGGCCGTGGCGCGTGCATTCGAGGCCGATTTGGCCGATTTGAACAGCACCGCAGAAGGCCCGCGTGCCGCCTTTTATTATCCCAACAGTTACAGCCTTGGCACAGGGACATTGAGCCATGAAATCGTCACGACAGCTGGGTTTCGTCACATTGCCGAGGAAATGGGACGCAGCCGTTCAGGGCGGTTGGACTTGGAGCTTTTGGCCCTCGCGCAGCCCGACCTGCTGATCCATGCGGAGCTTTATGGCGGGGCCTCCCGTTCCGAAGAGGTCATGTCGCATCCTGCCTTGGCCGTGCTTGGCGCGGCGCGCACGCAATCGAATGCGCAATGGGTCTGCGGCACGCCTGTCGTTCTGCGGGCGATCCGCGATTTGCGTGATCTGCGCGAAAGGATGGGTGGATGAGCGCCGTTTCTCAAACCCGTCTCCTTGGGGGATTGTCGCTTCTTGTGATACTGCTCTGTTCGATATCTCTATTGATCGGGCCGGCGGGGTTTTCCATCGCGGATAGCCTAACGGCCCTGTTCAGCGGCACGGGCGATGCGATCAGCCTCGTGATGCAAGAAATCCGCCTCCCACGCGCGCTATTGGCCATCATGGTTGGGATCAGCTTGGGTCTGTCAGGGGCGGCATTGCAGGGCTATCTGCGCAATCCTTTGGCCGAACCTGGATTGATCGGGGTGTCCTCATCGGCGGCGCTCGGCGCGGTCATCACACTGCAAACGGGGATCGCGGCGCAGATGATGATCATCTTGCCCTTCTTTGGCCTTTTGGGGGCGGCCATCGCGGTTGTGCTTCTGCTGCTTTTGGCAGGGCCGCGGGGCGGGTCGCTGACCCTGATTCTTGCAGGTATTGCAATCAGCGCGCTGGCAGGCGCGTTGACATCGCTGGTGCTGAACCTGTCACCCAATCCGTTTGCCACCTCCGAGATCGTATTTTGGATGCTCGGATCACTAGCCGATCGCAGCTTTGCGCATATTTGGATCGCACTGCCGTTCATGGCGCTTGGATGGGTGTTGATCCTCTCCACGGCGCGGGGTCTGGATGCGCTGATCTTGGGCGAGGATGCAGCCGCCTCGCTTGGGATCAACCTTGGCGTTTTGCGGTGGGTTTTGGTGGCAGGCGTCGCGGCCTGCACGGGTGCCGCCACATCAGTGGTGGGTGCGATTGGATTTGTGGGATTGGTCGTGCCGCATATTCTGCGCCCTTTTGTGGGTGCGCGACCTTCGCGGCTCTTGCCCGCCTCTGCCCTTGGAGGTGCGGCATTGGTCTTGGCCGCGGATATTGCCGCACGGCTGATCCTGCCTGATCGCGATTTGAAACTGGGTGTTGTGATGGCAATCATCGGCGCACCGATTTTCCTACATCTGATCTATCGCACAAGGCGGGCAGAGCTATGAAAAGCCCATCCACACACCCATGTCTGTCCTTATCAGACCTGTCGGTCTATCGCGGTGATTGTCCTGTGGTGGATCGTGTATCAACCACCATTCACGCGGGCGAATTGGTTGGTTTGATTGGCCCAAATGGGGCTGGAAAAACAACATTGATGCGGGGCGCATTGGGGCTTTTGCCACATCTGGGCCACTCCTCACTGACCGCATTGCGCGCTGGTCCGCGCGCCAAAGCAGTTGCATGGTTGCCGCAAAATCGCGAAATCGCCTGGCCCGTATCGGTGGAAACCCTGGTGATGCTGGGACGCGTGCCGCATCTGACCGCGGGCCAAACGCCACAACCGCATGATCGCATGGCTGTGGCCCGTGCCTTGGCCGCAATGGATTTGACGGGCTTCGAGATCCGCCCCGCGACCGCGCTTTCAGGCGGCGAGCAGGCACGGGTGCTCATGGCGCGCGCATTGGCGCAGGATTGCCCTTTGATCATGGCAGATGAGCCGGTAGCGGGCCTCGACCCACGCCACCAGATTGCCACGCTATCCTATCTGCGCGACCTGACCCGACAAGGTAAGGCGGCCCTTGTCTCCTTGCATGATCTCGGCTTGGCAGCACGGTTTTGTGACAGGTTGATCCTCTTGGATCATGGGCAAAAAAAGGCCGATGGCAAACCTGAAACCGCATTGACCGAAGCCCATTTGCGGGAGGTCTTTGGCATCACCGCCCATATCACGACATCAGATCAAGGATTGATCTTTCAAGCACTTGAGGTGGTGACATGAGCGTGACCCTCACGCATCCGTGGCTGAACTGGGACTTGGGCGATGTCCATGATTGCCTCAGCTTCGCGCCCTATCGTTCTGGCTTCGTGGCGGCGCGTCATATCGTGTGGCGCGAGGTGCGCAATGCGGACCTGCCGCTTGAATTTGATGTGATCGGCTGGCTCGAGGGGGAAGTTGCCACGCATATGCCCCATCCCGCGGAAACCATCGCCATGCTCACATCGCGCGATATTCATTTTCACCACCACCATCATGTGGTGATTGGCGACACCGAAGCGGAGGCATTGGTCACTTTGGGTCTCTCCAATGCGGAGCGGATCGGCACACGCCGCCTTGCTGCACCAGAGGAATATGGCACCATCAATATCGCGGCGCGCCTCAATCGTCATTTGGACCGCAGCGCCATGCTTGAGGCCATGACCATTATCACCCAAGCGCGCACCACAGCCGTGCTCGAATCGGGTTATAAAATCATGGTTGATGGCACGGCGATGAGGGCCACGGGCACGGGTACGGATTGCATCACCTTGGCCTGCACGGCAGATACAGATCGACTGGAAACCTTCGCGGGGCTCCATACGGAAATCGGCCATGCCTTGGGTCTCGCCGTCTATGAAGCCATGCGCGCAGGCTGTCATACCTATCTCAGTGGCGAGGGCACGCAATGATGGAGTTACTTCTTAAGGGGGGGCCGATCCTCAGCTTGATCGCCGCGCTGTCCGTGATCAGCCTTGCGGTGATCTTGTGGAAAATAGGCCAATTTGCACGGCTTGGTGCATTTCGATCTGGGCGCGCCACGCAAGCGGCGCTGGCGCAATGGTTGGCGGGGGCGGATGTGGAGGCCGCCTTGCGACAGGGCCAAGGTCTGCGTGCGAATTTCGCCCGCACCGCGATTGCGCTGCATCAAAGCCCCGATTGGGACGACTTAGGCCGCAAAGAAGAAATCGCGCGTGTGGCACGCAACACCTTGCAAGAGATCGCCACGGGTTTGCGCGCCTTGGAACTGATCGTGACCATCGCGCCTTTGATGGGCCTTCTGGGCACTGTGTTGGGCATGATTGACGCGTTTCAAGCGCTTCAGATGGAGGGCAGAAATGCTGACCCCGCAACATTAGCAGGCGGAATTTGGGCGGCGCTTTTGACCACCGCAGCGGGTATGGGCGTGGCAATTCCCGTAGCCATGTACCTGACGTGGTTTGATGGCATTCACGATCGGCTCCGCCATGATTTCGAAGATATCGCCACCCGCATCTTTGCTCACAAAGGGCCGCGCGGATGAGGCTCGAATTTGAAAACACGCGATCTGTGCGGCGGCGCGCCAGCCTTGCGCCGATGATTGATGTTGTGTTTTTGTTGCTGATTTTCTTTATGTTGGTCACGGAATTGGGCCGGGATGCGGTTGTGCCCATGCGCGCAGATGGCACTGCAAGCGGCGGTGTAAGCCTGTATGAAGGCCCGCCGCGTTTGGTGACATTTTCCCAAGATAGCCTCGCGCTGAACGGGCGCGAGATCTCTCTTGCAGCGTTGATCCCCGCTTTGCGCGCCTTAATCTCTGGTGACCTTGGTGAAAACGGCCCACAGAATAAAATTATTCTGCAACCCAAAGACGCGGCCACAGTGGAACATATGCTTGAACTCATGGGGGCTTTGCGCGCAGCAGGCTTGAACAATCTTGCGGTGATCGAATGAGATTTACAGCGGCACCCATACGATCCAGGCGCAAATTGGCTGATCTCGACATGGTGCCGATGATCAATGTGGTTTTCTTGCTGTTGATCTTTTTTTTGACCAGTGCGACCCTGCGCCCAAGCGCCCCTGTGGATCTACGCCTGCCCGTGTCCCAGATGACAGAACACCCCAGCGCAGCACCACAAAACGTAATCTATATTGGTGGGGATGGGGTTTGGGCCTATGGCGATCTGCGCGGAAAAGCGGCGGTCTTGAACGGCCTTAATACGGCTCGAACAGGCCGTTTAGAGACTGTTTCCTTGGCAGTAGACGCGCAGTATCCCGCGCATGAACTGGCCCGCACCCTGTCTGATTTGGGGGCGCGCGGCATCGCGGAGGTCGATCTGCTGACACGGCTTGGGGGGCGCGGCGAATGATTAAGACCGTTGTTCAGGCTTTGAGCTTTCTGGGCGTTTCACTGGGCCTTCACATTGGGGTCGCCGCATGGGTTGGATATGGTCACAACCCAAAGATGACAGGCGCAGAAGGCGCAGGTGATGCAGGGCTTCATCGTGTCAGCCTTGCGGCCGCGCCACAAGAATTGGCTATCTTGGTCGAAGACTGGACCCGCCCGCCCGAGGTAAACCTTGCGGCAACACCCTTACCGCAGCCCTTCGCGGCACCCCAAATCCCTAGCCCGCGTGTGCAAGAGGGGATGATGGGCGCCGCAGCAGCAGATCGCGCTTATACCCCACCCGCGCTGTCACCGCAGCGGACCGTCTGCCAGATATCGCGCCATCCACAGCTGCACAGGTTGCCCGTGGCCAAGGTCAGTTGGGACAAAACGGTGCCGCGACAGAGGCGCGCATAAACAATGCAGCCGAAAGCCAAAACTCTGACGGCGCCATTCATCAATTGATGTCCTTATGGGGGCGGGGAATATTGACACAGCTTGAACGCAACCGCAGCCGCCCCCGTGGCCAAGGGACTGCGACCTTGCGTCTTGTGATTGATGCAAACGGACATTTACAGAATGCGCGGATTCTGATGGGCACGGGGCAGAGCGATCTTGATCATGCAATCCTGGCCTTTGTGGAAAGCGCCAGCCCCTATCCACCTGCGCCAGATGGCCTCACGCGCCCTGTGTATAATTTCGATCTGCCGATCCGTCTGCGCTAGGCCACTGTGCAAAGCGTCCACGCGGGCTATGTTTCGGGGTAGATCACAATCGGGTGGGTGATGCTGTTAGACCTGCGACATCTTTCAAAATCTTTCGACACAGCCGAAGGGCCGGTGCGCGTGCTCAATGATGTGTCCCTGACGCTCGCGGCGGGTCAGTCTTTGGCGTTGACCGGGGAAAGCGGCGCGGGAAAATCCACGCTTTTGCATCTGGTTGCAGGACTTGAACGCGCAGATGCAGGTCATATCTTGATCAATGGCCAAGACGTGACACAGCTTGACGATGCAGGGCTTGCGCGGATCAGGCGCACATCCATTGGCCTTGTGTTTCAGCAATTCAATTTGATCCCTGCCCTCACCATCGCTGAAAACCTTGCCTTTCAGGCGCGGCTTGCGGGCCGCCATGATCCAGACTGGATCGCGCATCTGTCACAAACATTGGGGTTAGAGCCTCTTTTGGCCCGATATCCCGAGGAGATTTCCGGCGGTCAGCAACAACGCGTGGCCGTTGGGCGGGCTTTGGCCTTGAAGCCCGACCTGATCCTTGCGGATGAGCCAACCGGCAATCTTGACGAGGAAAACGCGCAAATTGTGCTCGCGCTGTTTTTGGATCTGCTCGCCGAAAGCGGGGCGGGTCTTTTGATGGTCACACATTCCGCGCGTATCGCGGCACAGTTGGGCGCGCAGCAACATTTGCAGCGCGGCACGCTTGCCCCATGAGGCGGGATGCCCTTTCAGCCACGCTTACTGCCGTTTTGGGACATTGGCGCCGGCACCCGATGCAAATCTTTGCCCTCATCGCTGGGCTTGCACTGGCCACGGCGCTTTGGTCAGGGGTTCAGGCGCTGAACGCCGAAGCCCGCAGCAGCTATGCGCGCGCGGCTGGTCTCTTGGGGCAAGATCAATTTGACCGAATCCTTCGGGCAGATGGCCGCCCTATGGACAGCGCGGTGTTTCGCGCGCTGCGTCAATCAGGCTATCTGGTCTCGCCCGTGATCGAGGGGCGGCTTGGCTCTGGTCCGAATGCGCTGCGCCTGCTTGGCATCGACCCACTGACCTTGCCTGTGCCCGCCCTTCCCAAAACCTTGCAGAACGGCACGTTAAACGTGAACGATTTTTTGCTGGAGGGGCGGGTTCTGATCTCCGAGGCGACCCTTGCACGCGGTTTGCCACCCGATTTGACCCCCATCGTGGCAAACAAACTGACGGCCGCAGCCCTTGATCCCAATCTTGCCACAGGTCTTGTGATCGGGGATGTCGCCACGATTGCTGGATTTTTAAATCATGATGGCGCAACCGCATTCATCGTGGCGGAGCAACAGCCCTTTGGCCTGCCCCCGATTGCGGATTGGACCAAACAGCGCGAAGATGTGATTTTACAGCACGCCGAGGCAAGCGGTGATCTGGCACGATTGACTGACAGCTTTCACCTCAACCTGACCGCTTTCGGGTTTTTGGCCTTTGCCGTTGGATTATTCATCACCCATGCCACCATCGGACTGGCGTTTGAACAACGCCGCGCCACAGTCAGAACCCTGCGCGCCTTGGGTGTGCCGCTGCGGCCCCTGATGCTTCTGCTTGCTGTCGAGCTTGGCCTGCTCGCGCTGCTTGCGGGCGGTCTGGGGCTTGTTTTCGGGTATGGTCTGGCGGCCAGTTTGCTCCCCGAAGTGTCGGCAAGTTTGCGCGGGCTTTATGGGGCTGATATCGACAGCCGTTTGGGCTTTGATCCAGTCTGGGCCGTCACCGCATTGGCGATGTCTTTTGGCGGAGCGCTGATTGCAGGGGCATCTGCGCTGTGGCGCGTGGCACATCTCCCCATATTGCAATCAGCCACACCCAATGCTTGGGGTCGCGCAAGCGCAGAGCTGCGCCGCCTACAAGGCGGGAGCGGCGCGGCACTTTTGTGCATCGCGCTTGGGGTGGCGCTATTTGGTCAAGGCTTGATCCTGGGCTTCGTTGGATTGGCGGCCCTGCTGCTTGGGTCTGCACTGATCTTACCGCGCTTTCTTGCCGCGCTTTTGGGACTGATCGCAAAGCACATCCAAAACCGCATCAATGGCGCCTATCTGCACTGGGTCTTCGCGGATATGCGCCTGTCTTTACCCGCATTGTCCCTGTCGCTTATGGCACTGTTATTGGCCTTATCAACCAATATCGGGGTATCCACGATGGTCGGCTCCTTCCGCGAAACCTTCACAGGGTGGTTGGATCAAAGATTGGCCGCGGAAATGTATCTGACCACTGCAACGCCCGAGCAGGCGGCAGCGGTCACCGAATTTCTGGAGCCGCGGGTGGCGGCCATCCTGCCCTTCGCGCTGATCGAAACGCGCTATGGCGAATTGCCAGCGCAGCTTCATGGTCTGATGGATCACGCAACCTATCGCGATCATTGGCCGTTTTTGGAAGCCGCCGATCAGGCATGGTCGCGGATGGCCGCCGGTGAGGGCGTGGTGATCAACGAACAACTTGCACGAAGGGATGGGTATCGCTTGGGCGATGTCTTCGCGGTGGCCCCATATGTGACCTTGCCCATCTTGGGCATCTATTCCGATTACGGAAATCCAGAGGGGCAAGCCATCATCGGGCTGTCCCTGTTTCAAGGTCTGTTTCCCGAGACACCGATTTTGCGCTTTGGCTTGCGCACAGATCCGTCTCATGTGACCGAATTGGCGGCGGAGATCACCCGCGCGACAGGGCTATCACCGCAATCGATGATCAATCAAACCGCAGTCAAGGATATCTCGCTGCGGGTATTCGAGCAAACCTTTCAGGTGACATATGCGCTGAATGCGTTGACCTTGGGCGTGGCGGGATTTGCCATTTTCACAAGCCTGCTGACCCTTTCTGATATGCGTCTGGTGCAGATTGCACCGATTTGGGCCGCAGGGCAGCGGCGGCGGATTTTGGCAGGAACCGAGATGGTCCGCATCCTGATCTTCGCGCTGTTTTGCTGTATTTTGGCCCTGCCTGTTGGAATGGCCCTCGCGTATTTCCTGTTGGCAATCATCAACGTTGAGGCCTTCGGCTGGCGCTTGCCGATGTCTGTCTTCCCCGCCGACCTGCTGAAACTGGGTGGATTGGCCCTCTGTGCGGCAGGAATGTCTGCATTATGGCCCGCATGGAGATTGGCGCGGCTCTCACCTCACCGCCTGCTGGGATTGTTTGCCCATGAACGCTAAACTTGCATTTCTGCTGTGCCTGACCTTATTCGTTCAACCCGCATTTGCGCAGGGTTTTGCGGGTATGGGGCAAGCGGTTGATGGTTTCGCCGAAGTCGACCGCAGCCGGGCGTTGGTGTTTCCCCAAGATCATTCAGCCCATCCAGAATATCGCATTGAATGGTGGTATTTGACTGCGAATTTACGTGATGAGAGCGGGCGCGATCTGGGTGTGCAATGGACGGTGTTTCGCAATGCAACACGGCCCAATGCAACGCGGCCCGTCAATGGCCCCGAGGAAACATGGGATGATGGGCAAATTTGGCTTGGCCATGCGGCCGTGACATGGGCAGATCGTCATATGCACGCCGAGCGCTATGCACGCGGTGGCACCGGGCAAGCGGGCGCTGATCTAGAGGACAACCGCTTGCGCGTTTGGATGGATGATTGGCAGTTGCAGTCCCTAGATATCGGACCAGAGGCGGACTCCCTTGCGCAGATTTCCCTGACAGCGCGGGGCACGGATTTTGCCTATGATCTGACACTGGCCGCAAAAGGGCCACTGGTGCTGCATGGGGATGCGGGGTTTTCAGTCAAATCTGAGGACGACCAGACCAGCTATTATTTCTCGCAACCCTTTTTCGCGGTGGAGGGCACGATCACCCTACCCGATGGCGCGCATCAGGTGAGGGGACGCGCTTGGCTGGACCGTGAATGGTCATCCCAACCTTTGGCGGCAGATCAAGAAGGGTGGGATTGGGTCTCGCTGCATTTCGACACGGGCGAGAAACTGATGGGTTTCGCGCTGCGCAGCACCAATGGCAGTCGCTTCACCTCGGCCACATGGATTGCGGCGGATGGCACGCCCACGGCCTTTGGAAATGGCGCATTGCATATGACACCCATTGATACCCATGAGGTGGCGGGTCGCAACGTGCCGGTGGAGTGGAACCTCCAATTGCCCGCACGCGACTTGGACATCACCATCACGGCGCTCAACCCAGATGCGTGGATGGCCGGCAGTATTCCCTATTGGGAAGGTCCGATCCACGCCACGGGAAGCCACCGCGCCGAAGGCTATCTTGAAATGACCGGTTACTAGAGCGCCTCAAGCAATGGAAAGCTTACGGCCAAGGCCCAAGCCAAGGCCAGAGCCATCGCCAACGCCATGCCGAGGACAGCGCCTTGCCCCGCCCAATGCGGGCATAAACAAAACCAAAGCTGCCATAGAACAGCACAATCACGGGCGAGATCAGGATCAAAGAACAACTTATTCGCTCAAAATCCAATGCCACCCCCCCCCGAGAGAGAGCGAGGAATGTCAGACGGACCAGAACCCGCTGCCAGATCGGGGCGCGTGCCAGATTGCAGTGCCGCATCCGCGATCATCGCGGGCACCGCACCAATCAGGATCACCAGAAATGGTAAAATGCGCGCATCGCCCGCCCAGAAGCTCCCGACATAGCGGTCGAGATACAGGCCCAGAACGGCAAGACTGAATGCGCCAAACCCAAGGCCAATAATGACACTGCGCCACATCCGCGAAACGGAAGGAAAGATCACGCTCGCGTGCCCCGTCAATAGCAGGATCGCAATAGCCAATAGCCCGTAAAGGGCCAGATGCAGCGCAAGGTAATCCGCCAAAACCACTGGAACGAACGCCAGACCCGCGCCTTGCAAGACAAGCGGCGTCACCACCGCCGGCGCAAATGTGGCCAGCCAAAAGGCACGCGGTGTAATCGGCAGAACCCGCCGCGCCCGCCCTTTGAACAGCATGGTGGCGAGACTGGCCAAAGCGATGACCAAACCCGCAAACCCAAGCAAGATCACTTGCCCCATGAGCGCAATAGGTGGGGCGCTTTGGCGCGTCACGTCAAACTGTTCGTCCAGCCATGATATCGTCTGTGAAATCGCATTGCGGGAATAGAGAATACCCACGTGCTCCACCCATGGGGCCACCTGTGCCGCACGGGCAAAGCCGCCCGCATCGCGGATCACTTGCCCCTCGCTTGCGCCAATCTCGCCCATGACGGCGCGGGCCGCCGCGCGCAATCCCGGCTCCCATTGGCCATTGATCATCAGCAGGGACCGCGGCGCATCTGCTGATATCGCCAAAGAGAACACCGACAAACCCACGACTGTATCGACCCGCGGATCGCGCAGGGATTGCCGAATGATGATGTCGCTGGCCATAGAGTGACCCAGATAGGCCAAGCCACGATCCATCCCCGCCATATCGATCGCACGATCCGTGACACGGGCCAATTCATCCATCAAGAAGGTCGTGGTCCCATCGATCGCGGTGACATCGCCCCGCATCGGCTGCGGGTTGCGACCATGTCCCTCGAAATCGAAACTCACCGTCAGGTAACCTGCCTTTGCCAAGGCGATTTGATACGCCTGCATCAACGGCCGCGATCCCGCAAAACCATGTGCAATCACCACCAAAGGGCCATCAGCCCCTGGCCGCTCCATCCATGTGACGGGGGTATTGCCCCAAACCATATCGCGCTGCACCACATCCGCACGACCCCGCTCAAGCAACACGATGGCAGTGGTCAAAAGGATCAGTCCCAAAATCAAGCCGATTGCGGCGCGTATCATGGCGCGATGGCCCCTCGTTTTGGCGCGGTCCTGCGCAAACTACCCGATAATCGCGGCAAACGCACCCGTCCTTATTGAAGTTCTGGAAATGCCCCTCCGCATTACCTATAGGTGCAATGCGTTCCGTCCCATTTCGATAGGCCCCCCATGTATGTCGTCACCTTGATCACCAACCCCGCGATGCATCTGGAGCCTGAATTGGTGAGCAGTCTGCGTAATGCGATGGGTGGGGGGGATGCGATATGGCTGCACCCCAATCAAGCGGCGGAGTTTGTCATCCCCAAAGCACCCGATCACGCCGCTGATATCTGGGCGGACCTGCAATCCGAAGGGGTGGATATGGTGCTGCAACCCATGGAGGGGCGGCGCAAGAAAATGCTTCTGGCGGATATGGATTCCACCATGATCCGACAAGAATGCATCGATGAGCTGGCCGCCGAAGCAGGTGTTGGCCCCCACGTAGCCGAGATCACCGCGCGCGCGATGAATGGCGAGCTGGATTTCGAAGCTGCATTGCGCGAACGCGTGGCCCTGCTCAAAGGATTGGATGTCTCCGTAATCGCCCATGTTTTGGACAAACGCATCCATCTGATGCCAGGCGGCCCTGTGCTTTTGACCACGATGAAGGCAAACGGGGCCTATGCTGCGCTTGTGTCAGGCGGGTTCACTGCCTTTACCACGGCAATTGCCGCAAAACTTGGATTTGACGAACATCGCGCCAACACGCTGTGCGCCGAAAACGGCACGCTGACGGGTCACGTCACCGACCCAATCTTGGGGCGCGCGGCCAAAGTCGATGCCTTAAAGCAGATCACCGCACGGCTGGGCATTGGCCCTGAGGATGTTCTTGCCGTGGGGGATGGCGCCAATGACTTGGGGATGCTCCAATTGGCGGGCACAGGTGTCGCGTTGCACGCCAAACCCACCGTGCAAGCCCAAGCAAAACACCGCATCAATCATGGTGATCTGACCGCGCTTTTGTATCTGCAAGGCTACGGGGTGACGGATTTCGTCACCCCGTAAAACGCCCAGAGCGTTTGCGCTTACTCTGCTGGGACAGCCGTGGCTTCGAGGCTGATCGGATGCGTCAGTTTGTTCAGCATCTCCTTCGGGCAAACCTGAAGGAAGTGGCCCTTCTCGACATCCCAATTCTGAAGGATCATATTCGCCTTGCGTGAGCCTGTTTCGGCCAAATGGCGCTGCAAAAGATCAAGAAGCTGCGCCTCCCAATGGGCCACGGTCACGGGGCAGGTCACAAGCGTCTCAAGGTTCATATTCGTCAGCGCCTCGCCGCTTGGGTCATAGAGATAGGCCATCCCGCCTGTCATACCCGCGCCAAAATTAGCCCCTATCGACCCCAATATGACCGCAACGCCACCCGTCATATACTCGCAGCCATTCGACCCGCAGCCTTCAATCACGACTTTGGCGCCTGAATTGCGCACCGCGAACCGTTCCCCAGAACGTCCTGCCGCAAAGAGATAGCCATCGGTCGCACCATAAAGCACCGTATTGCCAATGATGACGTTTTCCGATGCCGTCAGTGGGCTAACCTGAGCGGGCTTGACGACAATTGTGCCGCCCGACAGGCCCTTGCCAACGTAGTCATTGGCATCGCCTGAAACCTCCAGCTTCAACCCTGGCGCGGCGAATGCACCCAAGGATTGACCCGCCGATCCTTCCAGCTTCACCGTCAGATGGTCTGGTTGCAGCGCGTTGCGCATCCCAAAATTCTTGACGATATGGCTGGAGACGCGGGTGCCGATGGTGCGCAACGTGTTTTGCACGGCATAAGACAATTGCATCTTTTCGCCATCCTCAAGGAAGCGGGCGGCATCTTTGACAATCTGCGCGTCCAATGTGTCGGGCACCGCATTGCGTGGCTTGTTGCGGTCATAGACGATCTTATCCGCACCATCGACCGTGATCAGCATCGGGTTGAGATCAAGATCATCCAGATGCGCCGAACCACGGCTGACCTGTGTCAACAAATCTGCACGCCCAATGACATCATCAAGGCTATGTGCCCCAATCTCAGCCAGAATCTCGCGCACTTCTTGAGCATAGAAGGTGATGAGATTGACAACCTTATCCGCATTCCCTGTAAATTTTGCGCGCAAAGATTCATCTTGCGTGCAGACACCGGCTTTAGGGCAGGTGTTGGACTGGCACTGACGCACCATGATACAGCCATGGCAATCAACGCAACTGATTGCCAATACCATATTCTTCGGCCCCATCATCGCGGCCATGACGATATCGCGCCTGTCGCAGACCACCATCTGTGCGCAAGGTGATACGGTCGCTGGGTTGTTCGGTGACAAGACCCTGATGCGCCTCCAGTCAGACCCATTTCCCATGGCAGACCCGCATATTTGATAGAAGTTGCAGGGCTTGCACCCGTGCCGCCATTATGGCCCGGATCAGGATCACATCGCCTTTGCGCCAGCCACACCTGCCGCAATCGTGCCAACGCCCGAGGAGGCCACCAATTTCACGGTCACTTTTGCACGCGGGTTGATCTGCTTGAGGTCATAGATCAGCTGCGCCAGATCCTCGATGGAATAGATATCGTGATGCGGTGGCGGTGAAATCAGCGTCACGCCTTTGGTCGAATGGCGCAGGCGCGCGATCAGCTCGGTCACTTTCATGCCGGGCAATTGCCCGCCTTCACCGGGTTTGGCCCCTTGGGCGACCTTGATTTCCAGTTCCTCGCAAGCGTTCAGATATTCAGCCGTAACACCAAAGCGGCCCGATGCGACCTGCTTGATCTTGGCGCTTGGATTGTCGCCATTGGGTTCAGGCGTGAAATGCGCGGGATCCTCACCACCTTCACCGCTGTCGGATTTCGCACCAATACGGTTCATCGCCACGTTGAGGGTTTTATGCGCCTCAGGGCTGAGGGCACCAAGGCTCATGCCTGGTGTGACAAAGCGCTTGCGGATCGAGGTGATCGATTCCACCTCCTCAATCGGAACGGGCTGGCCCAAGGGCTTGATGTCCAACAAATCGCGCAGATGAATGGGCGGGTTGGCGCGCATCTTGGCAGAATATTGCTTCCACAATTCAAAGGACGCTTTGTTGCACGCCATCTGCATCATATGCATCGATTGCGCTTCCCACGCGTGGGTTTCACCAGAGCGGCGCGCCTTGTAGAAGCCGCCAATCGGCAAGACACCATCGCCTTGCAACCAGCCAAGCGCGTGCACTTCCTCGCATTTCTTTTGCAGGCCTGA
Source organism: Roseicyclus sp. (assembly GCA_018401385.1). Taxonomy (GTDB): domain Bacteria; phylum Pseudomonadota; class Alphaproteobacteria; order Rhodobacterales; family Rhodobacteraceae; genus M30B80. The sequence goes on along the minus strand of JAGYKZ010000017.1, from coordinate 11,545 downwards.
GACGCCAATGCCCGAAATGCGGCTGGTCATGCCCGGGAAATATTCCGCGACCATCGCACGGCTCAGGCCCACGGCCTCGAAGTTCAAGCCACCACGATAGGAGGAGATCACAGATATCCCCATCTTGGCCATGATCTTCAACAGGCCCTGATCAATCGCGTTGCGATAGCGCGCCACCGCCTCGGTCAATGTGCCATCCAACAATCCGCGATCAATACGATCCGCAAGCGAATCTTCCGCCAAATAGGCATTCACCGTTGTTGCGCCACAGCCCACCAAAACCGCAAAATAATGCGGGTCGATACATTCGGCCGAGCGAATGTTGAGCGAACAGAAGGTCCGCAGCCCCTTGCGCGTCAACCATGAATGCACCGCGCTTGTCGCCAATATCATGGGCATCGCTACTTTTTCGGTGCTTTGGAAACGGTCCGTCAGCACGATATGCGCCGCACCTGAGCGCACCGCATCTTCGGCCTCTTGGCGCAGTCGCGCCAACCCATCCCGCAGACCGTTTTTGTCCGAACCCGCCGCAAAGGTCGCGTCAATGGTCACCACGGCATCGCCGAAATGCTTTACCATCGCGTCAAATTGCGCGTTCCCCACAAAAGGGCTGTCGAGAACCAATATCTCGGTCTGGCTGCTGTCCTCGTCCAAAACGTTCTTGAGGTTGCCGAAGCGCGTCTTGAGGCTCATCACCCGATATTCACGCAAACTGTCGATAGGTGGGTTGGTGACTTGGCTGAAGTTTTGGCGGAAGAAATGGCTAAGGGGGCGGTATTTCTTCGACAAAACCGCGCTGGGCGTGTCGTCCCCCATGGAGGCCAAGGCCTCCTTTCCATCCTCGGCCATGGGCGCGAGAATATGTTCCAATTCCTCAATCGTATAGCCCGCAGCCACCTGACGGCGGCGCAGGTCTTCGCCCGAGAAAATTGCCGTTTCCGTCAAACCTTCGGTCTCTTTGGCCAGATCAGTGATCTTCCCCACCCAATCGCCAAAGGGACGCGCGGCGGCCAAGGCATCCTTGATCTCGGTATCGTGGAACAGCTTTTGCGTTTCCATATCGACCGCAATCATCTGGCCCGGGCCAAGCGCGCCTTTTTCGATCACGCGTGCCTCGTCAAAAGGCACCATACCCGCCTCGGACCCTGCGATCAGAATCCCATCGCCCGTCACGACATAGCGCATGGGACGCAGACCGTTGCGATCCAGACCCGCGCAAACCCAGCGACCATCGGTCATGGCAAGGGCGGCGGGACCGTCCCAAGGCTCCATCACGCTGTTACAATAGGAATACATATCCTGCCATGCCTGTGGCAATTCACTGGCGGTTTGGCTCCATGCTTCGGGCACCAACATGGTTTTCGCCATTGGCGCATTGCGCCCAGCACGCACCAAGACCTCAAACACCGCGTCCAAAGCCGCCGAGTCAGAAGATCCTTGCGCAATAATCGGCTTAATGTCTTCGGCCATGTCCCCAAAATAGGTGGACGCCATGCGAATCTCATGGCTTTTCATCCAATTCACATTGCCCTTTAGGGTGTTGATCTCACCATTATGGGCCAACATCCGAAACGGCTGTGCCAACCACCATTGCGGGAAAGTATTGGTCGAATAACGCTGGTGATAAATGGCAAAGGCGCTCTCAAAGCGTTCATCTTGCAGATCAGGATAGAACTCCGCCACCTGCTCGGCCAACATCATACCTTTGTAAATAATCGAACGGCAGGACAAGGAGCATAGATACAGCTGGCCCACGCCCGCTGCGGCCGCAGCTTTTTCGATGCGGCGGCGGATGATGTACAGCTCGCGCTCGAATTCTTCCTCGGTCATGTCCTTTTCGCAGCGGATCAGGATCTGTTCGATCTCTGGCCGTGTGGCATTGGCCTTGTCGCCCAGAACTTCGGTATTCACGGGGACATGGCGCCAGCCATAGATATAATGACCCATGCGCAGGACTTCGGATTCGACAATCGTGCGGCAGCGTTCCTGTGCGCCAAAATCGGTGCGGGGCAGAAACACCTGACCGACCGCGATCATCTTGTCAGATGCAGGTTCATGACCTGTGCGGCGAATTTGGTCGTAGAAGAACTGGACAGGGATTTGCACATGGATGCCTGCGCCATCGCCCGTTTTTCCATCTGCATCTACGGCCCCGCGATGCCACACGGCCTTCAGCGCATTGATCCCGTTTTCCACCACACGGCGCGAGGGCTTGCCGTTCACCGCCACGACCAGACCCACGCCGCAAGAGGAATGTTCTTCTTCAAGGGAATACATACCATGCTCGGCCATAAATGCGCGCTTGGCCTCTTCTGCGGCCACCCATTCGGCATCAAACTTGGTCATCACTCATACCTTTCTTTCGGAAGGGGCATCTTCGGGATGCGCAAAACGGGCCAAAGCCCTAGGATAAAACATCGCCGCAATCATAAAGCGGCAAGGCATTCAGATATCCCGCCTCACCGGGGCGGGCAAAATCAACGGGACTGGCATCATAAGGAATCTCTGCACCATCGGGCATGGTCAGGGTTTCTTTTCCGCCAAAAAACATCCGTAAATCGGGACTAACATATTGATTGCCAGAGGTGCTGCGCGTGCCATCAGGTCCGCTTTGGCTATAGGAAAATTCCGTGCGGGCCAGTGGCTCGCCATCAATTGTCACCATTTCGCCTGTCAGCGCATCAAATCCGCTATAGCTGCGGGTGAAGACGCCTTCGGCATCCTCCACGCGCAGATCAAAGGTAAAACTGTCGCGGCCGGTTTCCATCAACTCGGTCAAGCTTGCAGGATCCGATTCAGGCTCCACAAGCCGCGCTGTGACACCACTGCGCAAATCCACCGATTGCAACCAGCGAAATTCTTCATCTGTGAAAGACAGTGAGATTGGACCATCGCTGTCCATGCTTAAACGCCAATGCGTGCCCGCAGGATCTGCCGTGCACGCCCAGTAATGCGACACCATGCAGCCGCGACTTTGCACCGTCAAAAAAGCCTCACAGCCAGATGGCGGTGTGATTTGCGCGGCCTGCACCATCGGCACAAACGCAAAAGCCCCACCCAAGACAGCGAAGCTGAACATTGGCCGTGCGATATGGGAGGCAAGACGGCTCATCTGGATCACTCAGCCGCAATCACAGAATGGCCCGCAATCTTTGCGAGGATCGCATCTGCCGCTTCACGCCCATCGCGGATGGCCCACACAACAAGGCTGGCCCCGCGCGCGATATCCCCCACTGCATAGACATTTTCCAATGCCGTCTCGTGACTGCGGAAATCGGTTTTCACGGTGCCCCAACGGGTCACGGGCAGATCGGCACAATTCCAAAGCGTGGGCAGATCTTCTGGCTCAAAGCCAAGCGCCATGATGACCAAATCCGCCTCTTCGACATAATCAGCGCCCTCAATCACTTCGGGACTTTGACGGCCAGTCGCATCAGGTGCGCCAAGGCGCATTTTCTGAACCTCGACACCTGTCACGGGATTTCCCACAAATCCCTTTGGCGCGGAGAGCCAGACAAATTCAACGCCCTCCTCTTCAGCGTTTTGCACTTCGCGCTGGCTGCCCGGCATATTGGCGCGGTCGCGGCGATAGAGGCATTTCACCGATGTTGCCCCCTGCCGAATGGCGCTGCGCACGCAATCCATGGCAGTGTCACCGCCGCCAATGACCACCACTTTTTTGCCTTGGGCGTTCAACGCACCGCTGTCAAACTCTGGCACCGCATCACCAAAGCTTTTGCGGTTGGAGGCGGTCAGATAATCCAGCGCGTTCACAATGCCCGTGGCGTCCTTGCCAGCCACGTCCAAATCGCGGGATTTATAAACGCCAGTAGCGATCACGATATACTCGTGCTTTTCGCGCAGCGCCTCAAAGGTGATGTCGCGGCCAATATCCGTGTTCAGCTCAAAGTTGACGCCACCCTTTTCCAAAAGATCATTGCGGCGCATGACCACAGGCTTTTCCAATTTAAACCCAGGGATTCCATAGGTCAGAAGCCCGCCTGCGCGGTCATAGCGATCATAAACCGTCACTTGCAGGCCCGCGCGACGCAAACGATCCGCAGCCGCCAAACCACCAGGGCCTGCTCCAATAATGCCAACAGATTCCGCACGCTCTGTCTTTGGTGAAATGGGCATGACCCAACCCTGATCCCATGCGGTGTCGGTGATGTATTTCTCGACCGACCCGATGGTGACGGTGCCATGGCCCGATTGCTCGATCACGCAATTGCCTTCGCACAAGCGATCTTGTGGACAAATACGGCCACAGATTTCGGGAAACGTATTGGTGGCTTGGCTGATCTCATAGGCCTCCTGAAGGCGACCTTCGGCTGTGAGGCGCAGCCAATCGGGGATGTTGTTGTGAAGCGGGCAATGCGATTGGCAATAAGGCACACCGCATTGGCTGCAACGGCCTGCTTGCTCTGCCGCTTTTTGCTCGGCATACTCCGCGTAAATCTCGTGAAAATCCGCGCGGCGTTCGTCTGCGGATCGCTTCACGGGTGTTTCTTTTGCCACGGAGACAAATTTTAACATTGGTTGTTTGGCCACGGACCTTCTCCCATCCTCAACGCGCCTGTCATATTCCGAAATATCAGAACAGAAAAGACAGAAGTGCTGACCTATATGTGTAAGATTCTTTTGCGCCGCTCTCCAAGAACACTAATTCGCTCAAAAATAGGTATTGAAGCGTGACCTACCTGGATAAACCTCAAATGATTTCAATATCTTGTTCTTCTCTTAGCCACAGATGGACTTCGCAAAAATGAGCCTTCTCTATCTTTTCATTCTGGCCACGATCCAAGGCATCACGGAATTTTTGCCGATTTCATCCTCTGGTCACCTGATTCTGCTGCCGAATCTCTTGAATCACGCGGACCAAGGTCAATTGATTGATGTGGCCGTTCACCTCGGCACATTGGGTGCCGTGCTGCTCTATTTCTGGGCGGATTTTAAAGAAGCACTTTTTGGTTTTCTCCGCCTGCTTCAAGGCAAGATTGACACCCGCGGGGCATTTTTGGCGCTCTGCCTCATCATTGCCACCGTGCCCGTCATCATCGCGGGGTTGATCTTCAAACTCACGGGGCTGTCTGATCTGTTGCGCTCAACCGCCGTCATTGGATGGACGATGTTGGGTTTTGGCCTGCTGCTCTTTTGGGCGGATCGCACGGGCACAGAAGACAAGCCCGCAACCGCTTGGACGTTGAAAGATGCGCTCGTGATGGGGTTTGCACAAATCCTTGCGTTGATCCCCGGCACATCGCGCTCAGGCATTACCATCACCGCCGCACGCAAATTGGGATATGGCCGCGAGGATGCGGCACGGCTGTCGATGTTGATGTCTGTGCCCGTGATCCTTGCCTCAGGCACCTTGCTGGGTCTGGAGGTTGTGGGCACGGCCAATCTGGCCGCCGCCCGTGACGGGGCGATTGCCGCCGCTTTTGCCTTTATCGCCGCGCTTTTGGCGCTGTCGGTGATGATGCGGCTTTTGAAAACCGTCAGTTACACACCCTATGTGATCTATCGCGTGATCTTGGGCATGATCCTGTTGGTGATCGCCTATTCCTGAGTTTTACCGCAGCTTCGAGGCGCTATCGCGGATCGCTGCATATTGCCCACCATCGCGATAGGGCCACAGATATTCGGGCAGAACCGTGTCCAGCGCGGTTGGCTCAATCCCGAAATCCGCAAACCCCTTGGCCTTCGGAGACACCACATTGTCGCGCTTCAGCTGACGCAGTTGATCACGGGTCAAAATCCCATTGGTGAACAGCCCGAAGGTCACCGCCTGAAGCATATCGAAACCAAAGGCCATGGGCAGGGCAGCAATCCGAGGGATCGACAGGATCACACGGCGGCGCCCGATGACCGTCAACATTTTCTCAATCAAGGCACGGAAGCTCAATTGCTCGGGTCCGCCAAGCTCATACACGCCTGAAAAAGACGGGTCGAGAATGGATTGCACAGCCGCCTGTGCCACGTCATCCACATAAACAGGCTGAAAGGTGCTGCCCGCGCCCATCAAGGGCACGAAAGGCGACAGTCGCGCCATGCCTGCAAAGCGATTGAAGAATTGATCCTCAGGGCCAAAGACAATCGAAGGCCGCAGGATGACAGCCTTGGGGAAAGCGGCCTTCACAGCGGCCTCACCTTGGGCTTTGGATTGCGCATAGAAACTGTCACTCGCGGCATCCGCACCGATGGCCGAAATATGCACAAGCCGCGCCACGCGCGCCTCTTTGGCAATCCGCGCAATGCGCGCGGCCCCTTCGGCCTGCACCGCGTCAAATTTGTTTTTGCCTGTCTCCACCAATATACCCACGCAATTCACAACCGCATCGGCCCCTTTTATCGCGGCCCGCACCGAGGCATCATCACGGATATTCGCCAAAACAGGCTCGACCTGACCGACCACACCATAGGGGCGCACAAAACCCGCCTCATTGGGGCGGCGCACGGCGACACGCACACGCCAACCTTCTTTGGCCATGCGTCTGGCAATATAGCGCCCCACAAATCCTGAACCGCCAAAAATGGTCACAAGCTTGGACATTGGTCTGCCTTTCGGTCGTATAGGTCTGGATATTGTGCGAGTGATACGCGCCAAGCCCCCGCGAAACAAGGCGCAAATGACGCAATACCCTCAGCGCCCACGCCCATCCCGCGCCCATCGCGCCCGAAATCCGCCCAAACCGTTCAACAGCCGTTGACAGTTGGCAAGGCGGTATATAATGCACGCATCCACGACACTGGCCCAGGTGGCGGAATTGGTAGACGCGCTAGCTTCAGGTGCTAGTGTCTGTATGGACGTGGAGGTTCGAGTCCTCTCCTGGGCACCAAAAAACGATTATAAAATAAGGGGCTGTCCTAGATAACTAGCCCATATTGCTACCGCGCCCCTGTACGCCGTTTTTGATCCTTTTGTGGATATTTTGAGGCGAATGCGCGTGACCATCCATACCTATCACAATGACCACCTGCCAGATGGTCCTGAATCTGGCGATTGTGGCGATTGATTGCGAGACAATGGGATTGAACCCACATCGCGACCCTTTGTGTCTGGTGCAGCTGTCAGATAGTGAAATGCACATCTGGTGCAGATCAGCCAAGATCAAACCGCAGCGCCAAATCTCTGCGCGCTTTTGACGGATCGAACACGCTGAAACTGTTCCATTTCGGGCGCTTTGACATTGCCGCGACCGCCTCATCAACTTCGGCGCGGCGTCCAGCCTCTATTGCACAAAAATCGCCTCCAAACTGGTGCGCACCTATACGGATCGTCACGGGCTGGACCTTGCCCAAGAATTGCTGGGTGTTGATATGTCAGAAATATCAACAAAGTTCCGATTAGAGGTGCGGCCGAATTAAGCGAAGCGCAACAGGATTATGCCGCCTCAGACGTGCTTTATTTGCGATATCAAATAAGGATTGGACGCGTGCTGATCCGCGCGAGGAAACCGCCCAAGACATCGCGCAGGCCTGTTTCAGTTATATACCAATGCGCGCCGAAGCAGTCTTTCGCCGGATGGCCAGAGATTGATATTTTCTCACGAAATGACGGCCGCTGATGGTCCTTAGAAAACACCTATTCCCATGTCATGTATTGAGCAAACTGGTGCTGCCGCTTGCGGCACAGGTGATGTTTTCCTTTGATGTTTCTGTTTTCAGGCCGTCCCGACCCAGATCAGGCCTACCGCGGCCACGCGCAGCTTGGATGGTCAATTGGGTCCAGAAGGCATGACCGCGCCGCGTTTTGCGATGGTGACGGGGACAGGACGCCCGGTTGAACTGACCACCCAGCTTCAGCGGCGCAGGGCGGATGAGTCCCGATCAGATCATCGCGCAGGATATCGAGTTTGAAACTGTTTCCCCATCTTGATCAAACCCGCTGACCAGATCTCGCCGATCTGGCGAATGGGACAACCGCACCAGCGACACCTATTTGCGGGAGCAATGTTGTTGTACACGCCACAGGGATACCGGATCGAGACCGAGAATTGGCGATTGACGCAGCCAGTGGCACCATCGCCGCGCCACACCCTATCGTGATCACCCGGGCCTGACCTCAAGCTTGAGGCGGGGCGCATGGATATCCTGGGGCCACCTGCACGGCAGGTTTATTGCATTTCGGGGGGCGTTCGGGTGCTATATCAAGACGATGGGGAGGAGAGTGAAGCACATATATTTGGCATTGATTCTGGCGCTTGGGCCAAGCGCGGCTGGATGGGCACAAACCGCCATCGGCGGCTTCGGCGGCACGCGCATGACGCTCTTAATCGAAGTTCTCTCAGACAGCGAAATAGATGAAGCCACCGGAAATACGATTTTCTTGGGCAATGTCGCGCTGGCTGTGCAAGGCGATTTACGCATCTCCGCTGCGAATTCAGGTGGTCTATCGGGACAACCCCAACGCGGATAGCCAGCGCAGGAAATTGATCAGAATTACGGGCGATGGGCGGCGTTCTGATCACACTTGCGGCTTTGAGGCCGCTGGAGAAAGGAGATCAGCCACCTATTTCGTTGCGCGCAATGAAATGAAATGCTGGGCAATGTGTTGGTCACGCAACAAGGGGTGCCATTGCGGGCGAACGTATGGTTTTGGATATTGCCACAGGGCAAAGGCACCGTTCAGAGGGCGTGTGCGCACCACGCTGCAAGGACAGGGGAACTAACGAGATGACACAACGGGCGAAGTGGAAGGTCGCAAGGGTTTGGCGGGGTTGGTGGTCACCAATCTGCGCAAAGCTATCGCCCGCCGCTGTGATCCGCATGTGTCGATTGAATTGCACCGTGGCCAGGTTGTGGCTGCTTGGCCCGAACGGATCGGGAAAAACCACAAGTTTTATGCCATTACGGAGCCTTGTGACGCAGATGGCGGCAAGGTTGTCTGGATGGTCAAGACGTGACGCGCCTGCCCATGTATCGCCGCGCACGTGCAGGCATCGGGTATCTGCCCCAAGAAATGTCAATTTTTCGCGGTCTTTCGGTCGAGGCAAATATCCTGTCTATTCTCGAAATATCCGAACCAAACACCGCGCAGCGCCGCAAGCGCTTGGAAGACTTGCTGAGTGATTTTTCCATCGAGCATCTGCGCCGTGCACCGCCTATCCTGTCAGGCAGGGAGCGGCGGCAAGTAGAAATCGCGCGCTGTCTGGCCTCCAATCCACGCTATGTCCTGTTGGACGAGCCTTTTGCGGGCGTGGACCCGATTGCGGTCAATGACATTCGTAGCCTCGTGGCGGATCTGAAAACACGAGATCAGGGTCTTGATTGGATCACAATGCATGAAGCCCTTTGGAAGTAAGTGGATCGCGCCTATATTTTGCATGATGGAAAAATCTTGATGAGCGGCACATCGCAAGATGTCGTCAAGGATGAGAATGTGCGCCGCGTTTATTTGGGCCAAAACTTCAAAATCGGCTGACCTGTCTCTGCGGGGCGTTGACAGATGGCAGGGATTCGTCGCCAAATAGTGCTGATGTTTGACAGAGCCAACACCCTCACTTTTTATGTGTCGCTGCGACTTGCAGATGTAAAAGCTGTTGGGTCAGCCGTTTTCCCGACATCCTTGATTGTTACAATGCGTTAAGGCCCCGCTTTAACGCCATCTTTACGTAATGGAGGTTATATGCGCTATCAAATCAGTGGAAAACAAATCGATATTGGCGAAGCACTCCAGACATATGTGAAGGACACGCTCGGTGCCGCAGTCGCGAAATATGCGGAGCGTCAACTACAGGTGGTTTTCAAAAAAGTGGCCGTGGTGATGGCCGAATCCAATACCTCACTGGCCTCAGCGCCGCTGCCAAAGGCAGTGATCCAGAAATCTACGCAGCTTTCGATAAATGCTGCGAAAAAATGGAAAAGCAGCTGCGCCGTTACAAACGCAGGCTGAAAGATCATCTCGCGACCGTGCGGAACCGTTTCGTTGAACATTTCGCCGCCGCCTCGTATATCTTGGCGTCAACGGATAAAGATGAAGATGATGCGGACGACACATTGCAGCCCATCATCATCGCGGAAACAGAAACCAAGATCCCCTCTCTCTCGGTGGGTGAGGCGGTGATGCAGATGGAGCTGGCGGGCGCGCCTGTGTTGGTGTTTCGCAATGATGCGAGTGACGGTCTTAAATATCGTCTATCGCCCGCGAAGACTGGAAATATAGGCTGGATTGACCCGCGTTAAATCGACTTATGGCCCGTGTAGGGTGGGGATACGGATCAATGGTTTTCTACGCTCCTCAAGCCGCAAGGCGTGAAGGTGGTGTCCGACATCACAAGCAAAAAGCGTCTCCTGCAATCTCTAGCCGATGTTGCAGAAACGCTGATTGATGTCAGCGCCTCTGAAATTTTTGAAGCCTTGCAGGAACGCGAAAGCCTTGGTCCGACTGGCGTGGGGCATGGCGTGGCCTTGCCCCATGCGCGTCTTTCGGCCCTGACCCAGATCACAGGTGTATTTTTCCGACTCGAGCGTCCTGTCAATTTCGAATCCGCAGATCGCCAACCTGTTGATCTGGTTTTTGCACTTTTCGCGCCCGCCGATACGGGCGTAGATCACTTGAAGGCCCTGGCGCGGGTCTCCCGCACACTCAGAGATGCGGAGCTTTGCGAAAAATTGCGCGCCAACAGCGATCCAATGACCCTGCACACTTTGTTGACGGGTGGTGCTGAAAGCCAAGCCGCTTAGGCCTGCCACCCGCCAAAACCAAAGGCGATGTAATCGCGGCAATAAGCCTCTGCGCAGAGCGCTTCCATTTCGTCATCATATATTTTTGCAAGCGGGACACGCGCAGCTGGCACAGGATAGACAAAGGGATAATCTACCCCAGCCAATGCAGGAAGCGCGGTTGGAAGTTCCTCGGTTCTGAGCAAAAGATCAGGCAGTTTCACCTGTGCCATACCCTGTAGAATGGCCGATTGTGTGGCCCAAGCCTGATCCACGGGCAGCCCCGTTTGACCCGATAAATTCCCTCGCAAGAATTTCAAAAATTGGTTGAATGCGTGTCTTTGCGCCTCGAGCGTCCAGTTTGGATCATCCGAGGTATCAGGCAGGACCAAGCCATAGGTTTTCATCAATACCCGCCGTGCGGTTGCAAAATGGGGGCGATCGGTGGGGATGATATAGCGGGTAAACACATCATAGGCGCGGGCCAGCGGGTGTTGGATCACCGCAAAACTGCGAAAGCCCTCATGCGCGCGCATCCATTGGCGCAATTGGTTTTGGCTCATCCGCCGATGGAGACCATCACGCCCAACCCCATCAATTGCAGCCATCCAATCAATCACCGCCTCCGACAAGCTGCCGCGCATGGGTTGAAACAACAGTCCTGTTGTGGGCGCGGCCACAAAAGACGGCACTGCGGCATGGCGACTGGGCTCAAAGATCGGGATGTCGGATAGGCCAAATAGGTCCATCTCTGCCAAGGCGCGCACCATCTCGTCATAATTGACGACCTTTTGCGAGAGCGGTTCGGGGTTCTGCTTTTTGATCTTCTCAGGCAGGGCATCAATCGGTTCAGAAGCGCCAAGGTAACGCGCGAGGCCAT
>JAGYKZ010000169.1 GCA_018401385.1 Roseicyclus sp. | reverse complement strand
GCCAAGATGCCCTTTTGGCCGCGCGCGCGCGCGCCGCGATTGACGCCGCAGCACCCCAAGCCGCAGCGCCGCAAGCCGCGGCACCAACAGCCGCCCCTGTTAGCGCATCTGGCGCGGTTGCAAGCCCGCAGGTCACAACCATCGCCTCCGCTGCGACATCTGCCGCCGCACCTGCCCGCCTGCCTGCATCAGGCGGCATTTCGGACGAGCAGGATTTCGATGCAGTGGCCGCGCGCGAGACGATTGAATCCGATGCCGAGCGCCGTGCCCGTATGCAGCAACAATTGGTGGTTGTGCCGCCCGAACCTGTTCCCAATCGCCCACAATCAGTTGGGCCATCGGTGGTCAATTACGCGATTGCCACCAGCCACCCCATGGGTCAACGCGTCTATGCCCGCTCCCCCTTGGGGCGTGGACGGCACGCGGAAAACTGTGCCGCCTATCGCAGCGCCGATTTGGCGCAAGAGAATTTTCTGGCCCGTGGCGGCCCCAATCGTGATCCGTTGGTGCTTGACCCCGATGGCGATGGCTATGCCTGCGCATGGGACCCGGCCCCCTATCGTGCGGCTGCTCAAGCGGCCAGCAACAGCAGATGAGCGCCGCGCGCCAAAGCCCGAATTTCGGGCCACGGCGGGATGGCGCGACACCCAAACTTGTGGTGATCCATTACACGGCGATGGCGGATTGCGCAGGGGCCATACGCGCCCTTTGTGACCCGCTGCGCGAGGTCTCCGCCCATTACCTGATTGGCCGCGATGGCCAATGTCATGCGCTGGTGGATGAGGCGATGCGCGCATGGCACGCGGGCGCGGGCACATGGCGCGGGATCTGGGACGTGAATTCCCATTCCATCGGAATCGAATTGGACAATTGCGGCTTTAGCCCGTTTTCTGCACCGCAGATGGATTGCCTTTGTGATCTGCTGCGCGGGATCATGGCGCGCTGGCACATTGCGCCCGAAGGGGTGATCGGCCATTCCGATATGGCGCCAGGGCGCAAGATTGATCCAGGCCCCCGCTTTGACTGGGCCAGACTTGCGCGGGAGGGGTTGGCGGTGATGCCAGAGGTGCGCGCGCCTTTGGCCGTAGATCCCCTACGCTTTATGACGGATTGCGGGCAAATCGGCTATCAGGTGGAAGATATCACCCTGATGCGCGACACGCTGCGGCGCAGGTTTCGACCCCATGCTTTGGCAAAGGCCGCCCCGCTTGACGGATGGGATTGTGCGATTGCCGCAGATCTGGCGGCACGCTTTGGCGTTGACCGCGCGGGCCACGTCACCTAAAGCGCGTCTTGCGCGGAGGGCTGG
>JAGYKZ010000168.1 GCA_018401385.1 Roseicyclus sp. | reverse complement strand
GGACTCCAATTCAAGGCGGGTTTGTTGATCCATTCTGCACTCTCCTTATTCTGATGTTAAACTTGGGCATCCCTCAGGGCTTGGTCAAGCAGAGGGGCCAATCGGTCAGCCCATGCTTTTTGATCCTCGGGGCATTCGATCAAATCATTGCGCAATTCGATCAAGACATGGGGTCGCCCTGTCTGCAAACCATGGCGGTCCATCGCATCCCCCCCCAAAGCCCCCGAATAGGGCTGATTGTCACCCACACAAAGATCAACCTCAGCGCGCAGCACATCAAGAAGCGGCGCAGCAAGGCGAGTGTCATGCGCATACAGCACCCCGACCTGCCATGGACGCAAGGCACGACCCCGAAATTGTGGGGTGAAAGAATGCACCGCCAACAACACAGGGTTTGGCCGCGCTGCGATCACATCCGCCAAGGCCAGATGATAGGGGCGGTGAAACTTGGCCAAACGGCGCTCAATTTCGGCCGCGTCTACATGGCGATTGGTCGGAATGATGGTGCCATCATATAGCTTCATGACCAACGTTGGGTCATCCTCGCCACGGTTTGGATCAATCACCAGACGCGAAAAGGTGGCGGCCACAACGGGCGCATCCATCACCTCGCCCAAATGCCGTGCAACCCCAAGCGCACCAACATCATAGGCAATATGGCGCGCCATATCCTCGGGTGAGATCTGCAAATCACCGCCATTGACACAAGGCGGCACCGCATTGGCCGCGTGATCCACCGAAATCACCCACCGTCCAGCCCGCGCCGCACCCTCTGTCATGACAGGGATAAAATCAGATTCAGGTGGTTGCCGATTGACTTTGCTCATCGTCACGCAATGCTCACACTTGTTTGTCAGATTGGGGTTGAATATCAATCGAGGCAAGAAAGGGCTAGGTCATCAATTCCTGTTGAAGATAGATTGCTCTTACAAAGTCTTCATCTATAAGACTGACAATATGTGAGCGCTAACATTTGCGCAGCAGGCAAAACCAGACCATGACAGCGGCCAGAGGGGACGATCGGATGAAACGAATGCGGAATGTGAAAATTGTCGCGACATTGGGGCCTGCCTCCAGTGACGAAGCGACAATCGAGGCGCTGTTTGAAGCAGGCGCGGATGTATTCCGCCTGAACATGAGCCATGGCACACAAGACGATATCGCCGCACGTCACACCATCATTCGCAAAATTGAAGAAAAAACCGGCCGCCCGATTGCAATCTTGGCCGATTTGCAGGGGCCAAAACTGCGGTGCGGTGTTTTTGATGGGGATGCCGCGCAAGATTTGGAGGAGGGTGCAGCCTTCCGAT
>JAGYKZ010000167.1 GCA_018401385.1 Roseicyclus sp. | reverse complement strand
CCGCAGCCAAAGGTTGGCTCAATTTGGAGCCGTCACGATAAAGGGCATTGGCTTTGATCCCCAATGACCAGCTGAGTTCATAGGCTTTTTGGCAATCCTCAATCGTGGCCGCGTTTGGCATATTGATCGTCTTGGAAATCGCGCCCGAGATAAAGCTCTGTGCCGCAGCCATCATGTAAATATGGCTGTCCACACCTAAGAACCGCTTGCCTTTCTTGCCGCAAGGGTTGGCGCAGTCGAATACGCTGTAATGCTCTTGCTTGAGGAAAGGCGCGCCCTCCAAGGTCATCGTGCCGCAGACATGATCATTGGCCGCCTCGATATCCTTTTTGGAGAAACCCAGATGCTGCAACAGGTTAAAGCTGGGATCATTCAGCTTGGCTTGTGGGATGCCCAAGGTTTTGGTGCAAAACTCCTCACCCAAGGTCCACTGGTTGAACACGAAGCGGATGTCAAAGGCCTGCGGCAAGGCCGCTTCGATCTTGTCCAGTTCCGCTTGGCCAAAGCCATGCCCCACCAATGCGGTGTGGTTGATGCCCGGCGCATTGCCAAGCGTGCCGTGACCGACCGCATAGGCGATGATTTCTTCAATCTCGGACGAAGAATAACCCAGTTTCTCCAACGCCGCAGGCACAGAGCGGTTGATGATCTTGAAATAGCCCCCGCCGGCCAGTTTCTTGAATTTGACCAAGGCGAAATCTGGCTCAATCCCAGTGGTGTCACAATCCATCACCAGACCGATTGTCCCCGTTGGCGCGATCACCGTAGACTGCGCGTTGCGATAGCCGTGCTTTTGGCCCAGCTCCAGCGCCTCGTCCCATGCTTGCTTGGCCAAATCGACCAGACGTGCATCAGGGCAGTTGGCATGGTCAAGCGGCACTGGGGTTACATTCACCCCTTCGTAACCTGCCGCCTCGCCATAGGCCGCGCGGCGGTGGTTGCGCATCACGCGCAGCATATTCTTGGCGTTGCGCTTATAGCCCGCGAATGGCCCAAGTTCGGACGCGATTTCGGCGGATGTGGCATAGGAGACACCCGTCATGAGCGCTGTCAGCGCACCACATAGTGCACGGCCCTCATCGCTGTCATAGCCCAGACCCATATTCATCAACAGGCCGCCAATATTGGCGTAACCCAGACCCAATGTGCGGAATTCATAGGAGAGTTGCGCGATTTCCTTGGAGGGGAACTGCGCCATCATCACCGAGATTTCAAGGGTCAGCGTCCAAAGACGGGTCGCGTGCATATAGGCATCCGCGTCAAACACGCCATCCTTGAAGAAGGTCAGCAGGTTCATCGAGGCAAGGTTGCAG
>JAGYKZ010000166.1 GCA_018401385.1 Roseicyclus sp. | reverse complement strand
GGCAATCGCCAGTTCGATTTTAAGATGCCCCAAGATAAAATCATGCGCGGCTGCCTCAGGGATGCCCATGGATATGGCGCGATCCGTGGCCTCGCGCAAGGCAAGCGCCATGGTCGCCCCGACCGTTTCTGAAAGGGCAGGTTCCAGCACCGCGATATTTTCAAGGCTACACCGATGCGAGCGTGCAACAGGCGCATAGATCACTTTGGCGATATCTTCGCACAGCGCATAATGCGCCTCGGGCCCTTGGATCAAGGCACACACAATGCCTTGTGGTGCGGCCACGCCGCCGAAATAATCCTGTTGGGCTTCGATGCTTCCATGTGCCTCCAGAATATGGGGGTGGCAGGGGTGGGTGCAAAAATAGGTGATATCCTCCCGCACAGGCATCTGACCTGCATATGGTGCAGCGGCGTCCAGAACAATTACCGCAGCCCCTGATTTGAGTTGATCCACGAAGCCATGCGCGATTTTTCCAATCAGGCGATCTGGCACGGCCATGACCACCACATCCGCATCGCCAAGCGCATCCGCGCCCGGCACGCAATCCAGCCCTGTTTCAGATTTCAGCCGTGCTTGGCCTGCTTCGGTTACCTCGACAGGAGCGAGGTCATGGGTGGTGAGCATCAGATTGCGCGCAATGCGCACGCCCATTTTGCCGCCAGCACCAAGGAGTGCAATTTTTGTCATGATCTATCCTTTCACTTCGGCACGCGCGCCGTTTTTGATCCAAGAGAAGTAATCAGGGCTGCCCATTTGCCCGCCCTTTAGGGCCAGTTCCAAACCGTCAAATTCAGGGGTGTCGCTGTGCCCTTTGAGAAGCGCCGCACCCGCCGTTGTGGCGCCAATGGCGGTCAGGGCAAACAATCCCAAAGCCTGTGCCGCAAAGCCCGATGTATCCCCGCCTGCAATGATTGCGCGCGGCAGGGCCGTCTCCCGCAGGAGATCACGCAAGAGCGCGCCAAGGCTCGCTCCGATCAGTGCATTGGCCTCATGCGGTGTGAGCTGAGAAGCTGCGCGCGCCGCGCGCATGGCGGAAACGGCAGGGTCATCTGGCCCGCGCGCGCTGCAAATCAGCGGATCGCGACCTTGGCGCAGCGCGTCCATGGCGGATTGCCGTGCCGTGGCCATTGCGGCCTCGGCCTCAACGCCGCCCGACATCAGGGCAGCCGCGTCCAGTTGGATGATGACAAAGCCGTCCGCCTCGGCGCGCGCGATTTGTGCCGCCGTGATGGGCGAGACGGAGCCCGAGATTGCAAGGATCTGATCCACATTGCCAAAGTTTGGGGCAGGTTCAGGCGGGGCAAGGAGGCCCGA
>JAGYKZ010000165.1 GCA_018401385.1 Roseicyclus sp. | reverse complement strand
GAGGGGTTCTGGCGCGCTGAGGCCGCGATGCGCGAAGCGGCCGCTATGCCGCCTTATGGGCGGCTTGCGGGGATTGTGATTTCAAGCCCCGATTTGGCCGAATGTTTCGATCTGGGCAATCATCTGGCCCGCCATGATGGTGCGCTGCGCAATATTGGGGCGCAGGTTTTTGGCCCCGCCCCCGCCCCAGTCGCACGGGTGCGGGGGCGGCATCGTGTGCGTCTTTTGGTGAAGGCCCCAAAAGGAGCGCCCATTCAAGCGGCGCTTGCGCAGTGGCTTGCAGGGTTGAAATATTCCAACAAGTTGCGCCTGTCGGTCGATATCGATCCGCAAAGTTTTTACTGATCTGGCAATTTTTGCGTGGGAACTTCCCTTGGCGCGCAAGCCCCGTTAGAAGGCGGGGGTGATTTGGCAAGAAGGATCGCATCCATGAGCGTGCGCGGCACATATCCTGACCCCAAAGCAGGGATCATGCAGATCGCCCTTTATCAAGGGGGATTAAGTGCGCTTCAGGGGCATCAAAACCCAATCAAACTGTCGTCCAACGAAAACCCGTTTGGCCCAAGTCCCAAGGCCCGCGCGGCGATTGAGGCGGCAGCGGTGGATATGCACCGCTATCCAGACACGGGCCACACGGCGTTGCGCGCGGCGATTGGCGCGCTGCACGGGCTTGATCCCGAGCGGATCATTTGTGGTGTAGGTTCGGATGAGGTGATCCAGTTTCTATGCCATGCTTTCGCGGGGCAGGGGGATGAGGTGCTGTTCACCGCGCATGGTTTTGCCATGTATCGCATATGTGCGCTGATGGTGGGTGCCACGCCTGTTGAGGTTCCCGAGGCAGATTTTCGTGTTGATATTGACGCGGTAATCTCTGGGATCACGCCACGCACCCGATTGGTGTTTGTTGCCAACCCCGCAAACCCAACGGGCACGTTCCTCAGCCTTGCGGAATTGACGCGGCTTGCTGATGCCCTCCCGTCAAAATGCCTTTTGGTGATTGATGCCGCCTATGCCGAGTTTGTCGATGGCTATGATGGCGGCGCAAGCCTTGCCACGGCGCGCGAGAATGTTGTGATGACCCGCACATTTTCCAAGCTCTATGGGCTTGGCGGGTTGCGGGTAGGATGGGGATATGGCGCAAAAGGGTTGATTGAAATTCTGACCCGTTTGCGGCAGCCGTTTAACCTCTCGACCCTTGCGCTTGCGGGGGCAGAGGCGGCTATCGCAGATCAAGAATTTGCCCAAAATTCGGTGCGTATCAACAACACAGAGCGCGATACCCTAACCAGTGGTTTGCGGGATTTGGGGATCAAAGTCTCGGACAGCGCGGCAAA
>JAGYKZ010000164.1 GCA_018401385.1 Roseicyclus sp. | reverse complement strand
GCGATATCGCCATCCAGCAATTCGCCCGAAAACCACCCGCCACAGACCGACATTCCATAGCGATCAAGCACAGGTCCCAGTTCGGCCATATCCATGGGAAAACGGCGGCCCGTTTCCATACCCGAAAATCCCGCCTCGGATGCTTGGGCCAGACATTCCTCTAGGCTCACATCATCCGATAATTCGGGAAGGTCATCATTCCACCATGCAATCGGGGCAATGCCCAATTTGGCCTTCAACATGAAAATTACACTCCAAGCCGCTGTTTTTTGCGGAATTCTTCTTGTCCCTTGCGGGCCTTTTGCACGCTTTCGCGGGGGCTGACTTCGGGCACACCGACATACCAATCGGCGCCACCATCCGTCCATGTATAGGCATCCGAGGCAATCGAGATCACCGTGGTTGCATCGGTGCCTTGCGCCCATTCCATCGCCGCCTCCAGATCCGCAAGGCTTTCGCAATGGCGCGCATAGGCCCCCATCGCCTCGGCGTGTTTGGCGAAATCGACATGGCGGATATGCGCGGGATCTTTCACGCGGCAATCTTTGAGCAGGTTGTTAAACCCTGCCCCGCCCGTGTTGGTTTGCAGGCGATTGATCACCGCATAGCCGCCATTGTCGCAGACAATCACTATCATCTTGTGGCCCGAAAGAACCGAGGAATGGATGTCCGAATTCATCATCATATAGGAGCCATCCCCGACCATCACGATGGGCGTGCCTTTGCCGCCTGCCATGGCCATGGCGTGACCCCAACCGCCCGCCACCTCATAGCCCATGCAGGAATAGCCAAATTCGCAATCATAGGTATGCGGGGCTTTGCAGCGCCAGTTTTTGATGGTTTCACCCGGCAGGCCGCCCGCTGCGGTGACCATCACATCCTCTGGGCGGGCCATGCGGTTTACCACAGCGATCACCTGCGCATAGGACGGCACGGCCTGATTTGTGGGGGCCTGCCCCTTGTCCAAGAAATCATTCCATTCGGCATACCATTTTTGCGCCTGCGCCATGCGTGCAGGCGGGGCTGACCAATCGCCAAGCTGCGCGTCCATCTCCGTGATCGCCTCCAACGCATCCCCCACAACGGGTTGCGCGCGGTGCTTTTGCGCATCGAACCGCGCCGCGTTGATATTGATAAACCGCGCATCCTTGGGGAAGGTGGTCCATGATCCCGTGGTGAAATCTTGCAGGCGCGTGCCAATGGCGACCACCACATCGGCTGTTTCGGCCAATTGACGCGCGGCTTCGGTGCCTTCGATCCCCATGGGGCCTGCATAGGCGGGGTTGTCATGCACAACACCGCCCTTGCCCGCGATGGTTTCGGCCATCGGAATGCCACGGCGCTTGGCAA
>JAGYKZ010000163.1 GCA_018401385.1 Roseicyclus sp. | reverse complement strand
ACGACCGCAGGCACGGGCGACCCGGAAGACCTGACCCCTGAGCAGGCAAAGGCGCGTCTGGCGGAATTGGCTGACCTGATCGCGCGCGCCAATCGCGCCTATTTCCAAGAAGATGCGCCCGATCTTAGCGATGCCGAATATGACCGGCTGAAGCGCGAAAACGCCGAACTTGAGGCGCGTTTTCCCGATCTGATCCGCGCCGACAGTCCAAGCGCGCAAATCGGCGCAAGCCCCGCCGAGGGATTTGGCAAGATCACCCATGCCGAACGGATGATGTCATTGGCCAATGCCTTTGACGATGCGGATGTGGCTGAATTCATTGCGGGCATTCGCCGATATCTGGGCCTGCCTGAAACCACGCCTTTGGCCTTTACCGCCGAGCCGAAAATTGACGGTTTATCCTTGTCTCTACGCTATGAGCAGGGACGCCTGATCCATGCGGCCACCCGCGGCGATGGCGAAACGGGCGAAAACGTCACCGCCAATGCCCGCACCATCGCGGATATCCCGCAAGTGATCACCCACCCCGATTGCCCCGATGTCCTTGAGGTGCGCGGCGAGGTCTATATGAGCCATGCGGATTTCGCAGCACTCAATGTCCGCTCTGCGCAGAGTGGTGGCAAAAACTTTGCCAATCCGCGCAATGCCGCCGCAGGATCGCTGCGCCAATTGGATGCCGAGATCACCCGAACCCGCCCTTTGCGCTTCTTCGCCTATGCTGTGGGCGAAACCTCCGCCGCGCTTGCCGAGACGCAATCGGGTCTTATCGCAAAACTTGGCGATTTCGGCTTGCACACCAACCCGCTGACCATCCAAGCCGAATGCCTTGAGGAGATGATTGCGCATTATCAAAGCATTGCGCAGAGCCGCGCCACGCTTGGCTATGATATTGATGGGGTGGTCTACAAGCTGGATGATTTGGCATTGCAGCGCCGTTTGGGCCTGCGCGCCACCACGCCCCGTTGGGCCATCGCGCATAAATTTCCTGCTGAATTGGCTTGGACGCGACTTGAGGCGATCGACATTCAGGTGGGGCGCACAGGCGCGCTTTCACCCGTGGCGCGGCTTGCCCCGGTGACGGTGGGCGGTGTCGTGGTTTCAAACGCGACCTTGCACAACGAAGATTACATCGCCGGGCGCAACAGCACGGGCGCGCCGATCCGCGCGGGGCGCGATATCCGTGTGGGGGATATGGTGCAGGTCTATCGCGCGGGCGATGTGATCCCGAAAATCGCGGATGTGGATATCTCTCAGCGCCCCGCGGATGCAACACCTTATGTCTTTCCGACCCGCTGTCCCGAATGCGGCTCGGATGCGCAGCGTGACGCGGGGGATTCGGTGCGCCGCTGCACGG
>JAGYKZ010000162.1 GCA_018401385.1 Roseicyclus sp. | reverse complement strand
TTGGCAAAGGCCTCTGGCACGGTCTCGGATAGATAAATAATTGCACGCGCGCCAAAGACGCGCGCCCCTGCGGCAACAGACAAGCCATGATTGCCCGCACTGGCCGCGATGAACCCTTGACCCTTCAGGGCGGTGCTGTAGTCAGCGGCCCCTTGTGCCACAGCCGCGCGCGCGGCACGGGCGATGACATAGGCCGCGCCCAATGCCTTGAAACTTCCAAGCCCCATGCGGCTGCGTTCATCTTTGATGAAAAACGCAGCAACCCCTGCGTCTTGGGCCAAATCATCGCGCGCCACCAAAGGCGTGGGGGCATAAGCGGGGCATTCGGCGAGCAAAGCCTGCACGGGGCGCGGATCATCGCTTGGAAAATCGCGCAAATCGGGCAGACCGTTTCCCCGATAGGGATTGCCGAGATAGGGGGCGCGGTGGTGATCCATTTTGTTCCTCTTTTCCCTTATGGCGGTCCTTCCAGTCACACGCTACCGCCCATGAGGCGTGATTGCGTGTTTCCCGCGCCACTCTATGCACAAAATGCGGCACTAGGGCAAAACCCCGCACGGGCTTTGACAAATCAACGCTGGACCCGCAGCACAGGCCGCGCTATCGCAGGACCATGCGCAGATATTCCGCCATTGCCTTGATCGTGAGCTTCACCTTGCTGGGTTGCAGCGCGCAAAATGCTGCGCGGCAAGATGTGCGCAACGCAACCTATCCTGACCTGCTGCCGATGCGGGCCTTGGCGGTGGATGGCACCCAACCCGCCACAGGTGAGCAAAGCACAGCACAGCGCACTGCGGATGCGCTCGCGGCGCGCGCCGAAAATCTGCGCAATCGCGCCGCCGCCCTGGCGGAAGCGCCGCTGGAATAAATCCTTTTTGAATTGTTGGCCTGCTTGCGTTGCACCTTGCTTTGGAAGGGGCTAACAGGGGTGCAGTTTTTTCTGGCACACCCCCCGTGCAGGCTTTGGAGGTTTGGATCATGGAACGCCCTTTGCGTCTTGCAATTGCAGGTCTTGGCACAGTTGGCACGGGTGTCATTAAAATGATCCAGAACAACGGCGCATTGATCGAGGCGCGCACGGGCCGCAAGGTGACGATCACGGCGGTCAGCGCACGCAACCGCGACAAGGATCGCGGTGTGAATTTGACGAAATTCGCGTGGGAAGATAATCCTGTTGCCATGGCCAAACGCGATGATGTGGATGTGTTTGTGGAATTGATGGGCGGCTCTGACGGCCCTGCCAAAGCCGCAACCGAGGCCGCCATCGCAGCGGGCAAAGATGTTGTGACAGCCAATAAGGCGTTGTTGGCGCTGCATGGTCAGGCTTTGGCCGAAGCGGCCGAGGAGAAAAACCTTGTCCTGCGTTTTGAG
>JAGYKZ010000161.1 GCA_018401385.1 Roseicyclus sp. | reverse complement strand
CGCATGGCGCTTGGCATCGGCGAGGGTGTCTCGGGATCGGGGGTTGTGCAGATGATCGACCCTGACACAGGGGATGCCGATGTGATTGGCCGCTTCGTGCAGCAGGCGCAAGGCCGCGTTGCACTGCGCAAGGATGATGCCCTCTATATCAGCCAGGATGCGCGCGGCAATGCGCTGCAAAATATCGCGCCCGAAGCGTACCACGAATTGATTGCGGCAGGTGCCTTGATGCGCAAAAAGCTGCGCGAAGAAATGCAAATTGAATTCACGCTGATGAACGGTCAGCTGAACATTCTGGACGCGGTGCGTGCGCCGCGGTCGGCGCGGGCGGCTGTGGCGAGTGTCGTCAAACTGGCGCAGGACGATGTGATTTCGCGCGGCGAGGCGCTGTTGCGCATCCCGCCCTTTTCGCTTGGGCAATTGCTGCACCGTCAAGTCGATGCAGAGGCCCCGCGCGATGTGTTGGGCCGCGGGATTGCCGCAGCACCGGGCGCGGCAACCGGCAAGATTGTGTTTTCCTCCACCGCCGCGCAGGCCTTGGCCGCGCAGGGTGAAGCCACGATTTTGGTCAAGCGTGAAACCAGCTCCGAGGATGTGCGCGGGATGCACGCCGCGCAAGCCGTGTTGACAGAGCGCGGGGGGATGACCAGCCATGCCGCCGTGATCGCGCGCGGGCTTGGCCTGCCTTGCGTTACGGGGGCCAGCAGCTTGCAATTGGATATGCGCAAAAAAACCCTGACCGCCCCAGGGCGGCGCGTGTTCCACGAGGGCGATGTCATCACCGTTGATGGCTCATCGGGCGAGATTTTGGTGGGCGCAGCCAAGCTGATCGAGCCCGCCATGGGTGGGGCCTTTGCCACGCTGATCCAATGGGCGGATGACATCCGCGACATCGGTATTCGTGTTAATGCCGATACGGTGGAGGATGTGGAAACGGCGCAGCAATTTGGCGTGGATGGGATCGGCTTGTGCCGCACGGAGCATATGTTTTTTGATCCCAGCCGCCTGACATTGATGCGCGAGATGATTTTCGCGGAAACCGAAAGTGACCGTGCGGCGGCTTTGGATCGGTTGTTGCCGATGCAGCGCGGGGATTTCACGGAGTTGTTTAAGCGGATGGAGGGCAAACCCGTTTGCATTCGTTTGTTTGATCCACCTTTGCATGAATTCCTGCCCTCGGATCGCGATGGTATTCGCGCCCTGGCCGAGGCACTTGACCTGCCGATGAGCCGTGTTGCGGCGCGGGTAGAAAGCCTGGCGGAATATAACCCGATGCTGGGGATGCGGGGGGTGCGTCTGGGGATTACCGTGCCTGAGATTTACGATATGCAGGCCCGCGCAATTTTCGAGGCAACCATCGCCGCAAGCGAGGGCAAAGACCCCGTTGTGCCAGAGATCATGATCCCGCTTGTATCCGCCAAAC
>JAGYKZ010000160.1 GCA_018401385.1 Roseicyclus sp. | reverse complement strand
CGGCCATGCCGCCTTTGAGGCGGAACTGAAACAGGTGTCCCTGACGGGCTATCTGGCAGGCGCAGAGGCGATATCAGGCAGCGATTTCTACACCACCACCGCCGCACTGCGTCTGCCAACCCTTGTGATTGCGGGGGCCGAAGATGGCTCCACCCCACCTGACCTGATGCGCGAAATGGCCGCGTTGATTCACGGCGCACGGTTTGAATTGATGCGCAATGCAGGCCATTTGCCCCCGATCGAAGCGCCCGCGGATTATGCCAAATTGATTGTGAATTTCATCGCGGCAACGGGCCATCTGTCAACCCAGCTTGACAAGTAAGGCACGCCCTCGCATGAGGGTGGCATGAAAATCCGCCTGTCGCTGACCTTTATCATGATCACGGTCACGCTCGATGCCATGGGTATCGGTCTTATCCTGCCCGTGATGCCCGACCTGATCGAAGAGGTGCGTGGCATCACCCTTGCGGATGCCGCGATTTGGGGTGGGATATTGTCGGCCTCTTATGCGGTGATGCAATTCATCTTTTCACCCATCATCGGAAATCTATCCGACCGCTTTGGCCGCCGCCCTGTGTTGTTGGTCTCGCTTTTGGTGATGGCGGTCGACTATATTATCATGTCGCAGGCCAATTCGATCTGGATCCTTTTGGCAGGGCGGATCATTGCAGGCATTGCCGCTGCCACCCATGCGACCGCCTTGGCCTATATGGCGGATATATCGCCTTCAGCAAAACGCGCGCAAAATTTTGGGCTGATCTCGGCGGGGTTTGGGATGGGGTTTATCCTTGGCCCGATTTTGGGCGGCATCTTGGGCGGGCTTGACCCGCGCGCGCCGTTTTACGCCGCCGCCCTGCTGGCAGGGGCCAATTTGATTTTTGGTATGTTCGTAGCCCCTGAAACCCTCAAGCCTGAAAACCGCCGCCCGTTTCGATGGGCGCGGGCCAATCCGTTGGGCGGGATTAGGGAAATCGGATCGCTGCCAAATCTTGCGCCGCTTTTGGCGGTGATGCTGGCCTATCAGATTTCAAATTTCGTCTACCCCGCCATTTGGGCCTATTACACCCAAGCGGCCTTTGGTTGGGATACGGGGCTGATCGGGGCCTCGCTGGCGGCCTATGGTGTGGCCATTGCAATCACGCAAGGCGCGCTGATCCGACCCATTCTGTCCTATTTGGGGGAAGCCCGCGCGGTGCAATATGGGCTGATCCTGAATATCCTATCGCTTTGGGGGTATGGCTTTGCGCCCGAGGCCTGGATGGTCTGGGCGTTGATCCCGATCTCATCTCTGGGTGCGGTTGTGGCCCCTGCGATGCAGGCGTTGATGTCGCGTGCGGCAGGTGCGGATCAACAAGGCGCATTGCAGGGGGTTTTGGCCTCCTGCTCCGCCTTGTCGATGATTTTATCGCCTTTGCTGATGACCCAAGC
>JAGYKZ010000016.1 GCA_018401385.1 Roseicyclus sp. | reverse complement strand
TGCAGGCCAAGATCACCAGATCGCATCCTGCATCAAACAGGCACTGCACCCCGCGCGTGGTGAGGCGGTAAATATCTTCCGGATCGCGCACCCCGTAAGGGGTATGCGCGTTATCGCCAAAATAAACCAAGGGCAGATCCGGCAATCTTTGCGTGACCGCATCCAACACGGTCAGCCCGCCAAGCCCAGAGTCAAATATCCCGACCGCCATGTTCCTGCCTTTCGTGCTGCTTGGCTGTGCGCTTTGGATCGAATTCATACCCGCGCAGGCGGGGGTCAATCGGCGTTTGGCTCAAGCGATAGGTTTCGCTGCGTAGAAAATCCATCAATGCGGGCGGATTGTCCAGATGAGGGGCCATGTCCGCGCGCGAAATTGGGGCGCCAACGGTGACTTCAAGCGGCACGTTCATCCGTTTGCGAAACTCGCGGATCAAAAGCCCCATCCGCAAGGTCACATGGATATGGCTCATGATTTGAAACAGGCGCGAATTCTGACCTTCAAAGAAAATCGGGATCACGGTCGCGCCCGAACGCGCGATCATCCGCGCGGTGAAGACGCGCCATTCAGGGTCCATCGGCACGCCAAAGGGTTTGGCCGCGGTCGACACTGTGCCGCCCGGGAAAATGCCAATCGCACCCCCTTGATCCAGATAGGAAAACGCAGCCTTGCGGGTCGTGATATTTTGCGCGACCGCCTCTTTGGTTTCATCAAAAGAGACGGGCAGAATGATCCGTTCAAGATCGGGGGCTTTGCGGAAGATTTGATGCGCCAGAATGCGGAAATCCCCCGCGCGGCGCTGCGACAGGATATGGCCCATAATCAGCCCATCCAAAATACCAAACGGGTGGTTGGCGATCACAATCAACGGCCCCGCCTCGGGAATATCCGCAAGCCCTGCCCCGTGATAGGTGATCTTCAGGCCATAACGCTCACACATGACCTGCCAGAAATCATGCCCTGCGGCCACCTGATCCTCATAGCCTTCCGCGCGGCGGATCAGGGACAGGCGGCCGGTGCTGTTTTCCAGAATACGGATCATTGCGCGGCCCATGCGGGTTTGGGCCGAGGTCGCATAGGTGATATCACGCGCGACCTGATAGCGTTTTAATTTGCGCGGATGCTCTGTCATCCCCGCCCCCGCTTCGGCCAACCCCAGAGGCAGATCAATTCCAGCGCCACATGGGCCGCGGCCACCGCCGTGATCTCGCCCGCGTCATAGGGCGGCGCAACTTCAACCACATCGCCGCCGATCAGATTGATCCCCGCCAATCCGCGCAAGATCATCGCCACCTCACGGCTGCTGAGGCCCCCCCAGACAGGCGTGCCCGTGCCAGGCGCATGGGATGGATCAAGCGCATCGATATCAAAGGAGAGGTATACAGGCGCATCGCCAAGCCGCACATGGATGGCAGCAATCACATCGGCCACACCGCGCTGCGCCACATCTTGGGCGCTGATGATCTCGATGCCCAGATTGTCGTCAACCACGGTGCGTATGCCCACATGGATGGACCGCTGAACATCAATCAACCCCTCCTGCACCGCCTTGTAACAAAAGGTGCCATGATCCACGCGCGCTGGCACATCATCGGGCCATGTGTCGGTATGGGCATCAAATTGCAAAAGCGCCACTGGCCCAAATTTGGCCACATGGGCGCGCAGGATCGGCAGGGTGATCGAATGATCGCCACCTAGGCTGATGACCCCTGCCCCTTGCGCCAAAATTCCCGCAATATGCGCCTCTATCGCGGCGGGCGTTTGCGCGGGCTGCGCATAATCCAGCGCCATGTCGCCGTAATCAGCAATTGCGAACTCCTCAAGCGGCGAGAACCCATCCCAGCCAAACGGCGGATCGAACGGCTGCAAACTGGACGCCGCACGGATCGCACGCGGGCCAAATCGGCTGCCGGCGCGGTGCGTCACCGCCTGATCAAAGGGAATGCCCGTGATGGCCAGATCAACCCCTGTGAGGTCTTTGGACAATTTGCGGCGCAAAAAGGAGGGCACCCCAGAAAAGGCATTTTCAAAGGCCAAGCCGCGAAATCCTTCTGCGGTCAGCGCCAGATCAACCTGGCTTTTGGCATCTTCCAGCGCCATAGCGCACCTCTCCCTGCTTGCTGCTGCATCGTTCTGTTCTATGACTGTGAAAAACTCAAGCCAAACCCGCCACCGCGACTGGTCTCTGGGGCGATTTTCCACTAGATCGTTCAGCAACATCATAAAGGAGCGGCAGATGAGCGAGCAGACCACCGATTTGCGCCAAGATTTCATTGATGCGATGAGCCTTTGCGCCAATTCCGTCTGCGTGGTCAGCACCGATGGCGCAGCGGGATTAGGGGGGCTGACCGTTTCGGCCATGAGTTCAGTTTCCGCGGACCCAGATGATCAGGCCGATGGCCCAACCATGCTGATTTGCGTCCATGCCAATTCCACATCGCTGCCTGTGATCCTGAAAAATGGTGTTTTCTGCATCAACATCCTTGGGCAAGGCACTGAGGAAATTGCCGAAATTTTTGCAGGTCGGCATGGCATCACAGGGGCTGCGCGATTTGAGGGCGTGCCAAATGCACCGCTTGTGACAGGCGCGCCCGTTTTTGCAGATGCGCTCGCGGCCTTCGATTGCACGGTTTTGAAAGCCGAAACCATCGGCACCCATCACGTGATCATCGGCGTGGTGCGCGCCGTCACATTGTCCGAGCGGAGCGAGCCGCTGATCTACCACAAACGCCGCTTTCGCGCCCTTGCGCCTG
Organism: Roseicyclus sp.; assembly: GCA_018401385.1. GTDB lineage: Bacteria > Pseudomonadota > Alphaproteobacteria > Rhodobacterales > Rhodobacteraceae > M30B80. The sequence goes on along the minus strand of JAGYKZ010000016.1, from coordinate 32,027 downwards.
CGAGCGTGTAAAACGGGGGGATGCGCCATGTATGATCGTGACCTGATTGAAAATGGCGGCGGCTCTGTGGCGCGGCTTCTGGAGATCATGCGCGCCCTGCGTGATCCCAAAACGGGCTGCCCTTGGGATATTGAACAGGATTTCGACAGCATCGCCCCCTATACGATCGAGGAAGCTTATGAGGTCGCTGACGCCATTTCCCGCCGCGCATGGGGGGAATTGCGGGGGGAATTGGGTGATTTGCTGCTGCAATCGGTCTATCACGCGCAGATGGCCGAAGAAGCGGGACATTTCACCTTTGACGATGTGGCCCGCGATATTTCCGACAAAATGGTCGCGCGCCACCCCCATGTGTTTGGCGATGATACCCGCGATAAATCTGCTGACCAGCAGGTCGAAGACTGGGAAAAGATCAAAGCAGCTGAACGCGCGGCGCGTGCAAAAACGGGTATTTTGGCCGATGTGGCGCTTGGCTTGCCCGCACTGATGCGGGCGGAAAAGCTGCAAAAACGCGCGGCGCGGGTTGGGTTTGATTGGCCAGAAATTGATCTGGTGATCGAAAAAATTGCCGAAGAGGCCGCCGAATTGGCCGAAGCGCGCGCCACCCTACCGCAAGAGAAAATCGCCGAAGAAATGGGCGATTTGCTGTTTGTGATGGCCAATCTCGCGCGGCATTTGAAGGTTGACCCTGAAACTGCACTGCGCAAGGCGAATGAGAAATTTTCACGCCGTTTCAATTATATAGAGGACGCTCTTGATCGGAAGGGGCGTGATTTTTCGCAATCAGATTTGGATGAGATGGAAACATATTGGCAGGAGGCCAAAGCAAAGGGCCTATGAGCGCCCCTTGCCATTGCCCCCGTTTTGGCTGCCTAATCGCGGCACAAGAACCACGAAAGACGCAAGATGAGCCAGACAGAGCAGCACCGCCCCGCCCTAGCGGCGCTCTGGATGACGGGGGCGATTGTCGCCTTTACCCTGATGGCCATCGCGGGGCGCGCGGTTTCCTTTGAGTTGGATACATTCGAGATCATGACCTACCGCTCGGCGGTCGGGGTTGTTGTGGTGGCCCTTCTGATCACCGCATTCGGAAAATGGTCCGAGGTGCGGCGCGACCAGATGAAGATGCATTTTGGCCGCAATATCTTTCATTTTATGGGCCAAAACCTGTGGTTTTTTGCCATCACCGTAATCCCTTTGGCGCAGGTTTTCGCGCTGGAATTCACCTCTCCCCTTTGGGTGATGCTGTTGGCGGCGGTGTTCTTGGGCGAGCGGCTGACAAGGTTGAAACTGTTGGTGGCGGTCGTGGGGTTCATCGGCATTCTTTTGGTTGTGCGTCCATGGGTGGCACCACCTTCCTTGGGAATGCTGATCGCGGCCGCAGCGGCGTTGTGCTTTGCGACCACTGCGATTTTCACCAAACGGCTGACACAAAGCCAGACCATTGCCTGCATCATGTTTTATCTGACCGTGATGCAACTGGGGTTTGGCCTGATTTGCAGCTTGGCCGATGGCGAGATGGCGCTGCCCTCAGGGGTGAATATTCTGTGGATTGGCTTGATCGGCCTTGCGGGGCTTGTGGCGCATTTTTGCCTGACATCCGCGCTCAGTGTTGCACCTGCCTCGGTGGTGATGCCCTTGGATTTCGTGCGCCTGCCCGTGATCGCACTGATCGGTGTGCTGCTTTATGCGGAGCCGCTTGATGCGATGGTGCTGATGGGGGCTGCCCTTATTTTTTGGCGCGAATTACATCAACCTCACGGGCGGCACGGCCCTCGCGCCTGACACGCAGCCCACGTTAATTTTGCATTTTATTTTTAGGTATACAATCAGATTATTCCTTCGTTTAATGATGAGGTGACGAAGACGAGGATGAGCAAAAATGGGACCAATGCGCAGTCTTCTGAAGGCGGTGTTTGTGGGTGCTTCAGCGCTGTGCCTTGGACAGATGACCCATGCGGGGGCTTGGACCAAACCACGTTCTCGCCCGATATTCTGTTCGAAGAGGGCGGCACGCCGAATTGCGCGCGCAGCGCGCAGCGTGGAAGTCACAGGTGCGCGATCGCGGCCCCACAGTCACATCTGGCCGCGTTCTTCAGGATCGCAACACGATTGATCTGGGCTTTGGCAACAGATGTCCGACCGTCTGGGCGTGGCTTTACGCAAATCCACCACGCCCTATGGCGCCATGCCCGCTATGCGCAGGCGGGCTATCCGCTCAACGGCACGGATGCCGCCTCAGGCAACCGCGCGGTGACGGCGCTTCTGTCCTATGATGTTGCAAACGGCTTTTTTGCCTATGGCGGGCTGCGTCTGTTGCAATCGGATGGGGATATTTATGTCTCGCTGAACGCGGGCGCGCCAAATGTCTTTTCCTATCGCTTTACGGGGGACAGCGACACGGGTGTTGGCTATGTTTGGGGCTGGCCTATAGCCGCCCCAAAACCGCCACGCGCATCGCCCTGAGCTACACCAGCCCGATTGACCTGCTTTATTCGGGCCGTGAGGGCAATGTCTTGGGGGCTGCGGGGGCCACGCCCGCGCTTTCCGATACGCGCTTTGGCATGACCCTTCCCGCCACCCTGAGCATGGAGGGGCAAACGGGCATTGCCCAGAACACCGCCATGTTCGGCCGCATCCAGCACAGCCGATGGGGCGGGGTTGAAATTCGGCCCAATCTATATCCCGCAGGTGCATTGGTGCAATATCAACAGGATGTGACGACCTATGACCTTGGCATAAAGCATCGCTTAAGTGCGGCTTGGGGGGTTTCAGCCAGCTATCGCATTGAGCCCGCAAACGGTGGCTTTTCCAGCAACCTTGGCCCTGTGGATGGTCTGCGCGCCATCACCCTTGGGGCGGAATATCAAGGTGGCCCCTATGCCATCGGGTTTGGCTTGACCGATGTCACATTTGAGGACACCACAACCGCGCTTGGCACCACACCGCTTGCACGGTTTGAGGGCAATCGCGCAAGGCTGGCCTCGATCCGCCTGACCTATCGGTTCTGAGCCACTTGTAACCGGCCTTAAAGAGGCTGCGCAAAATCATCATTGGAATTTTCCGCGCATTCGCGATAGAGCTGCCAGATCAAGGCTTTGGCAAGGGCGGCAGGCCGCATGGATCCGATGAATATGATGTACACATCCGCGAAAGACTGGCGCGCAGCGGCGCAAAAGCAGGTGCTGTTTTTTGGGATGTCTGGCCTTGGCAAAACGCGGCTGGCCAATCTGCTGCGCGATGCGGGGGATTGGTTTCACTATTCCATCGATTACCGCATCGGCACGGCCTATATGGGCGAGCATATTGTCGACAACCTCAAACGTCAGGCAATGCAAGTGCCGTTTCTGGCGGAATTGCTGAAATCGGATTCGATTTATATCGGCTCCAACATCACGTTTAACAATCTGGCCCCGCTGTCCACATTTCTTGGCAAACCCGGCGATCCCGCAAAGGGTGGGGTCGGATTTGAGGAATATATGCGCCGTCAGGCGCTGCATCGGCGCGCTGAGATCAACGCGCTTTTGGACACGCCAAGCTTTATCAGCCGCGCGCGAGACCTTTATGGCTATGCCAATTTCGTCTGCGACACGGGCGGTTCCATTTGCGAGGTGGTCGATCCCAACGACCCCCAAGACGAGGTGCTGCGCACGCTGTCGCAAAATTGTCTGATGGTATGGATTGGGGGCAGCGAGGACCATACGAAATTGATCCACCGCTTCACCGCGCCAAAACCGATGTTACCAGCCACAATTCCTGCACGCGCGTTGGAATGCCTATTTGGACGAAACAGGTCTTGCGCCCGATGCGGTCAATCGGGCGGCTTTATCACAACACCTATGCGGCGGCCTTGCACATCACCGCGCGCCGCTGTATCTCGCGATATGGCCAAGAATTGGGGGCTGCGCGTCAACGCCGCGGATGTGGCGCGTGTGGCGGATGCGCAAGATGTGATTGATTTGATCGCCACCGCCCTTGACCGCCCGCGACAAACGCGCTTAAATCCACGCTTCGCGAACTGTAACGGAGCTGCTAATGCCGATTACCCTGCCCACCAATCTGCCCTTTCTCGATCCCTTCGGGATGAGGGAGTGATAGTGATGGGGCGCAGCGCCGCAGAAAGCCAAGATATTCGGCCGCTGAAAATTGGTCTTCTCAATCTGATGCCCAAGAAATCCAGACGGAAACGAATTTGCCCGACTGGTCGGGGCCTCGCCTTGCAGATCAGTTTTCGCTGATCCGGATGTCGGAGCATGAAACGAAAACACCGCCGCTGAACATATGGCCGGAGTTTATCATCCCTTTCGCGATATTCGCGACCAAAAATTTGACGGGCTGATCATCACAGGTCTTACGATTGAGGCATCTGGAATTTGGAAATGTCACCTATTGGGACGAGCTGTGCGCGGTGTTTGATTGGACGCAAGCCAACGTCCATTCCACCTTCAGCATTTGCTGGGGCGGCATGGCGATGATCAACTATTTCCATGGCGTGAAAAACATATGCTGCCCGCCAAACAATTTGCTGCTACAGGCATCGCAACCTGCAATTACGACAGCCCCCTATTTGCGCAGTTTTTCGATGATCTGGTCATGCCCGTCCAGCCGCTGGACCGGAAATGCGCCGCGCCGAGATCGGGCGCAGGTTTTGCCTGTGCTGTTGGACAGCATGATGTTGTACCTTGGTGGAAGATGAAAGCCCCACATCGCGCGCTCTATCTTCAACCATCTCGAATATGACAGCACAACTTTGGCCGAGGAATATCACCGCGATCTGGCCAATGCGCAGGTCGATGGGGCGCACATTGCGCTGCCTGTCATTACTTTCCAGATGACGATCCAAGGCTAAAGCCACAAAACCGCTGGCGCAGCCACGCACATCTGCTGTTTGGCAATTGGATTTCCGAGATCTACCTCCACCACGCGCCCTTTGATATGGCGCGGATCGGAGCGAACAGCGCCGATTTGCGGCGGTGATAGACGGTCGAACGCGCCCTATGGTGGCGATCACGCTGCTTAGAATAGGGATATTGGCCATGATCGACACCAAGCCATTGATGGCGCAATTACCACGCGCTATTTTGGAAACCGCACCCGATGATATCCGCAGCCGCCTGAATGGGGCGGATAAATCAGATATGCTGGATCCCAGTTATCCCTATGCGGCGCAAATGGATAGGATATCTACGAGGCGCAGATGGCCGCGCTGCCGTGAGCTGGCCAAATTCCACGCATGGGTGCGCGATAGGTAACGTATAGCCGTGATTTTCGAGGGCGCGATACCGCAAGGGCAAGGGGCGGGTCCATTGCGCGGGTGATGGAGAACCTGAACCCGCGTGGCGCAATTATTAGCCCTCTCGAAACCGACCGAGATCGAGATGGGGCAGTGGTATTTCAACGCTATATCCAACATCTTCAAGTCGCGGCCAAATTCGGCTTTTTGACCGCTCCTGAGCAACCGCGGGGTTGTGGAACACGTCTTTGGCTTTTGCACCCCGAACAGCGCGAAGCCTTTTTCGCACAGACCCCAAGGTTTGAGGATATGATCCTCGAAGACGGGATCAGCCTTACGAAAATTTGGCTCAATCTGGGCCGTGCCGAACAATTGCGCCGGTTTTTAGCGCGTGAGAATGATCCGCTGAAACATTGGAAACTGTCGCGCATTGATGTGGATGGCTTGGCCAAATGGGCGGATTACAGCCGCGCGATCCGCGAAACATTGGCGCGCACCCATACCCCATCCGCGCCGTGGCACGTGATCCGCTCCGATGACAAACGCCGTGCGCGTCTGGCGGTGATCCGACAGATCCTCGAAGTAATATGACTATCCGCAAAAAGACCCAAAACTTGCGTCCCGCTGATCCTGCCATAGTGGCGGGCCTGACATTTGGACAGATCGCGGGGACGATGCGTAAACAGGGTTATCACCACGGGAATTTGCGTCAGGCCTTGGTTGAGGCCGCCTTGCAGCTGATCACCGAAAAAGGCCCCACGGGGTTTACCTTGGCTGAGGCGGCCAAGGATGCGGGCGTGACCCCTGCCGCCGTTTACCGCCATTTTCAGGGCCGCGAGGAGTTAATCACCGAAGCCGCCCTGCAAGGCCATGCCATTTTCCGCACCGCGATAGAGGCGGCGTTCAACAGCAAAACCAGCCCCCTTGCCGCATTCGAGGCGACAGGGCGCGCCTATCTGCGGTTTGCGCAAACCAATCCCGGGCATTACATGGCCATGTTTGAAAGCGGTCTGGCCAATAATGCGCATCCTGATTTGGCGCGGGCATCGGCCAATTCGCGCGCGGTGCTTGAACGCGCCGCCGAGGCCCTTAGCGCCGAGCTTCCCATCGATCGCCGCCCCCCTGCAGCGATGTTCAGCGCGCATATCTGGGCGATGAGCCATGGCGTGGTGGAATTGTTCGCGCGCAGCGGCGAGGGTGGCAACACCCCCTTCCCCGCCGAAGATCTGCTGGAAACAGGGATCGGGATTTACCTGCGCGGGCTTGGCTTGTTGGATAAAGACTGTTAACGCAAACAGCAAACGAGGCACAGAGCGCATAAATTCTGCGCAAGACGTGCCCGAATTTACAAAATAGTGATGATCTCCCTTTAAGCGCTGTTAGAAAAGCCTTATACTACAATCACTTGGATATGCGCGCAGGAATGACATAATGGATTGGGATCGTTTGCGGATCTTTCACGCTGTGGCGGATGCAGGAAGCTTAACCCATGCGGGCGATGTGCTTCACCTCAGCCAATCTGCGGTCTCTCGCCAAATCCGCTCCTTGGAGGAGGAGCTGAACACAATCCTGTTCCATCGCCATGCGCGCGGTTTGATCCTGACCGAACAGGGCGAACTGCTGTTCGACGCGACGAAACACATGTCCAAAAGGCTCGATGCCGCCGCCGCCCGCATCCGCGACAGCGAGGAGGAGGTATTCGGCGAATTGCGCGTGACCACCACCATTGGCTTTGGCTCGCTTTGGTTGGCCCCGCGCCTGCCCGCACTTTATGAAAAATATCCCAATCTCAAAATCGACCTGATGCTTGAGGAACGGGTTCTTGATCTGCCCATGCGCGAGGCGGATGTGGCCATCCGCATGAAGGAACCAAGCCAAGCGGATTTGATCCGCAAGCGGCTGATGAATATCAGAATGCGCCTTTACGCCTCGCCCCAATACCTGGAACAACAAGGCGTGCCGCAAAGCCTGTCAGATTTGCGGCACCATCGTTTGATCAGCCAGAATGCGACCGCGGCACAGGTGTCCTCCGGCGCGCTATTGGTGCGGGAATTGATGTCCTATGAAATCGGCAGCTTCTTGACCGTCAACAACTATTTTGGCGTGTTGCAGGGCGTGATCCATCATCTGGGCATTGGGGTGTTGCCTGATTACCTGACGCAAGATTTCCCCAATCTCGTGCGCGTTTTGGATGATGTAGAAAGCAATGATGTGCCCGTCTTCTTGGCCTATCCCGAGGAATTGCGGCAATCCAAACGGATCGAAGCCTTCCGCGAATTTGTCACCGAGGAAATCATCGCGCATCGCCGCAGGGAGCGTGACACGGCAGGCTGATATCGCGTGACATTTCCGCCATGCGCCTGTGTGATATGCGCCACACGCATAGCGGGTTTGCGCCTGTATCGCGGGTTTTTTCTTGATCGTTCGCAAAGCGACCATTAATTGGGCAGCAGTGATGACATTTGAGCAAAGTGTCATTGCACCTCCCTGTTGGACTTCGGCCGAGACTTGTCTCGGCCTTTTTTTTGGTTTGCCCCACGCGCGCGCCATACCCCCCTTTCCCCCAATGCGCGCTTGCCTTAAACACGGGTCAAACGGCGCGCCTTCGCGCCTTGCTACAGGAACGTTGCACCATGCTTGATCCCGAAATCACACCTGAGTTGATCGCCGCACATGGCCTGACGCCTGATGAATATGAGCGCATCCTGGAGATTATCGGCAGAACCCCAAATTTCACCGAGCTAGGCATTTTCTCGGCCATGTGGAACGAACATTGTTCCTATAAATCCTCCAAAAATGGCTGCGCACCCTGCCCGCGAAGGGGCCACAGGTCATCCTGGGCGGGCGGGAATGCGGGCATTATCGATATTGGCGATAGTCGGGCGGTGGTGTTCAAAATGGAAAGCCACAATCACCCGTCTATATCAGGCCGTATCAGGGCGCGGCCACCGGGTGTCGGGGGCGATGCGTGATGTATCCTTGCAGCTGGGCTGCGCCAGTTGCCACTGATGATGCGCTGTATTATGCGGTGATGGATGCCACTAAAACACAGTCACTGGTATAAACGTTGTGCGCGAGTCTATCGGCAGCTATAGCAGCGAGCTTCCAGCGTACCGATGTGGGCGGCGAGCTGCGGCGCTGACGCGGCCTATAATGGCGGTGCTTTAGTCAGTACTTTTTGCCGCAGGTCTGGCTTCAGCACAGACAAGATTTTCCGCCGCCTCTGGTGTGGATGCCTATCTAATCTGACTGGGCACTAAGACAGGCCCCTGACAGGGTTGGCAGGGCCACCATAAGTAGCGCTGTTGTGACACAATCGAGGGAAAAGCGCCCCACGGGTACGGAGTGTGGGTGGCCGTTCACTGGCGTCTGCTGGAGGCCTATCTTGGGTGATGGCCTCAGGTGCGGTCATCTCAGTCAAGACATGGTGGCAGGCCTTACCTGTTCTGGTGGAGATGGGCGACAAGGGCGGCTTGGGCATCAGCTGCAGCTCGATCGCTGGCGCGAAAATGCGTATGACCGCCTGCGGTGGTTACTTTCGAAATGAGCGGATGCTGGTGGTACGCCCCGAAAAGAGGCCCGAGGCGCGCGCAATGCTGAAAAATGGACTTGGATTTTGCCATTTATCAGCGAAACCATCGCGAAGATCATTCCCGTGATTTTGCGGAAATGTGGTCAAAACAGATTTGCCTATCCGACTATCGTGACGGCACCGATATGACCGCCATGGGTGAAACCCCTACCGCCGAAGCGGCAGATTCATCCCGGATTGACCCCGATTGATGGAAACAAAGGCGCTGCTGTCTCAGCAGCTATTGCGGCCGTGCAGCCGGTTTATCAGCAATACCAGCCACCCCAAGTGGGCGCCGATACGATCCGCACGCCCGGATGCCGCGGGCAGGTGTTGGCACGCGTGGCGGGCACGAACAGGGCGCTGGCCTTCACCTCGGACGTGACGCCGCTGTATGAAAACAGGCCGTTTGAGGGCGCTAATGGCGGTGGCCGGGAGGCCTATCGCAACCTGATCGCTGTAGAGGCAACAACCACGCCACGACCGACAACTAGATTGGCAGTCCGGCCCGAAATCATACAGGGTGAATTCATGAGCCACCAAATTGAGCGTGGCGCGGCTTGCGCCGCGCTATGGATGTCACCCATCGTTTCGAGGCAATGTCAGCCTCTATAGCGAGACCGATGGCGCGCGATCCACCCACCCACCATCAGTGCGGTGGGTTTGATTGCGGATACTAATACGACCTGATCAACGGCACCGCGCGAGGCATTAGGCGCTGCTGATTAAGCGAAACCCATTGGCCATTTTGGGCCCAATCTGCACTTTGGCGAAGTCTTTCATCGTATCGAGGATGCGCCCCAGCCAGATCTGGAAAGCCGAGCGCAAGGCGGGGCAATTCATCCTCGACAATCGCGAGATGATTTCGGCCTGCACCGACCTGTCCGATGGCGGTCTGGCCATGCTTAGCCGTTGGGATGGCGACTCGAACCTGAGCGTGACCTTAGACGCGGGCATTGCCAGCGTGTTCGGCGAGGATCGACACGCTGCACAATCGCGCCTCACCGATAAGACCGAGCGCGGTGGATTGCGGCGGTCATGAGCCTTACCATTTGCCACGGTTAGCAAATTGGCGCTGACCACGTATCTGGCAGCGCAAGCGAAGCCTTGATGCGGGCGCTATCGGATGCTTACGCTATCACGGCTGTTCGACTGATCCATTAGGCCCCTTGTTTTGGAGGCAGATCAGGGTTTAGATTGGTGTGCGAGGACCAGAGTTCGAGGGCAGATTGCCAATAACTGGCACAGAGATCGAGACCACCACCGCGCGCCAGCCTTTTTGTGGGCGATCACCGTGGAGGCGATGACGCGGCGGCATTTTGCCGCGAAGTGATTGACGCCAGTTTCAAGGCATGAACCGTGTCGCACAACGCGCCGTCTATGCCGTGAAGGTAAATCGGACGGCGCGGGTGGTGCACGCGGCTAACCACCGCGCACGAGTAAAAGGATATAGCGCCAAACCGAAGGTCAGATCAAAGAGATAATCACGAAAAATGTTGTCTAGTCCTATTCATAAGGCACGATCCGCCGCCCCCAGTACGGCTTTTCAGCCGCGTAGCGGGGTTTTAGTTATGGGCATGAATTTTGCCGATGGATGCGGATGAAAGCATCCGCCAAGAGATCAAGAGTTTCTGGGTTATTTATTCCACGGCACTGCGCCAGAGGGCCAGATTATTGAGGGCTGTAGCATCATCACCGAGATGACCTGCTCGGGCAGATTGGACTTAACACGGCGCGCAAAACGTCAGCCGGCGGAGCGGCTGATAAGATTCGCGACTGACGCCTGATTATCAGCGGATTTAATGAAAGGCGCGTGGCGGTTTATTCACACGCGCCTTTTCATTTTCTTTTCGTCTACTTTGCGCGTGTTTTTGCTCAGGCGCGAGGGGATGATTCTTACCCGATCCTTATAGGTTCTTATCCGCTTGGCTGCGCTTGAACAGACGGGATTCAGCGCGCCCGGCATATCAAACTGTCCAGCAACCCGTTGATAAATAAGCAGATAGCTTTCTGGCAATTCTCAGGTATCAGACACATCACCACCAAAGGTCAAGTTTGCGCCTGGCTGCGTCGCTACAGCACAGGCGGTGCCGCCCCGATGGTGCGGGTGGCGGGTGCGCCTCGATCATTTCACCAGCCAACGGTTGGCGTGGCAGTCAGCACACGGCGGTTCAGATTGTGGCAGCATTGATAATCGCCGTAGAATGTCCGGCTTTACCGTCTTAGCCAGAACCGTGACCTGCACGCGCGCTACCGCTGATCGCGGCGTTTCAGATGATCACACAGGAATTTCAGGGTTTTCTGTGCTTTCATCCTCAACATCCCATTTGTTCACCGCGGCTGACCACCGCGCGTCCCTCGCGCTCAGCCAAATCAGCGATGCGCAAATCGCCTCGAGTTATCATAGAACCACCACAACCAGCCGTTGACCTTGCGCAGACCATCACGACCGATAGTTTTCAGCTTTTCCTGCACGCAGGCGCGTTTGCATCCAGCCGTATCAATCCGCATCGGCACCCCGTCCCATGTGATGGGCGAAGTGCATCGCGGTGATCCCCACCTCAGGGCAGTGAGCAAACGCTCCTCCCCAGATTTGATTGATAGCGTGGTTTGCCCGCGTGACGACCAATCACCACTTGATTGCAAAGGGCGCTCCAACGCTCGAGTTAACAACCCCACTTCCCCTCTGTCATCTTCTCCAGCTCAATATCGGTTTCTGAGCAGAATCTTGGATTCTTTCGCCTCGATCAGGGCGCGAGGGTCGGCCAATTTTCACATCCCTTGCCATGTTCAGCGAAAGCGCCAATGGCTCCTGGGGACCTAATTCATAGGCCTCAAGCGACCCGCCTACCCCTGCCTGCTTGTGGATTTATTCGCCCAAAATCACAGTGATCCCACGTTTGCGCAAAATATCGGCAAAGGCGTGATCGGTGGGGGTCAGACCCGTGCGCGCATCAATCAAAAATAGGCACGCATCGGCCATATCAACCGCGCGTTCGGTCAAGCGGCGCATACGACCCTCAAGGCTGTCATCGGTCGCTTCTTCCAAGCCTGCCGTGTCAATCACGGTAAAGCGCATGGACCCAAGCCGCGCGGCCCCTTCGCGCAGATCGCGCGTCACGCCCGGCTGGTCATCGACCAAGGCCAGACGCTTGCCCACCAACCGGTTGAACAGCGTGGATTTGCCCACATTGGGCCGACCGATAATGGCAAGGGTAAAGCTCATGATTTCGACAATGCTAAATTCCTAAGACCCGTCCCCTATCTTAAGGCAGGGACGAAGGAAAGCCCTCGGAAAATCGCCCCCGTCATTTGGCGCGGCGCAGCATCAGATCGAACCGCTCCAAAAACCGCGAACGATCCGCTTTGGCAAAGGGGCGCGGACCAGAGACGGCCCCCTCCTGCGGCAGGCCAGCGCGCAGATCAGCCAACAAGGCCCGCGTGGCCACCTGTGCCCCAATTGTGTCCATGGTATAGGCGTCCCCCTTGGGCGAGATCACCTGCGCCCCTGATTTCAGCGCGCGTTCTGCCAAAAGAATATCGCCCGTAACCACAGTATCCCCTGCAACAAGGCCCGCGATGATCGCATCATCGGCAGCATCAAACCCATCCCCAACCAGATGCATCAACAAAAGCGGATGATCGGGCAGCCGCAGATATTGGTTGGCGACAAATCGCACTGCGATCCCATGGCGCAGGGCCACGCGGATCACCTCCTCACGCACGGGGCAGGCATCGGCATCGACAAAGACCATCCGTGCGGTCGGTCGCATATGGGTCGCCTGTCGCGTTTCTGTCGTCAATTTATGTCTCCTCCCGTCTGAAGCGATTCTTGCTGCAACCGCGACCCGCAGGCCAAATTTCGTGACTTTACGGGGTTTTGCAGAAAAAAATCGGGCAGATTGACCCAAACCGACCATTTCACAGGCGATTGAACGGAAAAACCCGTCAAATGCGGTTCAAATCTCCGCCGATGTGAATGGATTTTGCTTTCCAACCCTGCACGCTGACATTAATTCTATTGCATCTGGGGTAATAACAACAAATTGGGAGTTCTTTCATGAAAAAACTTTTGCTGGCTTCGGCCGCCTCCTTGGCTCTTGCCTCCATGGCAACGGCACAAGAAGTAAAAATCGGCACGGTCGTGGGCTTCACCGGCCCGCTTGAATCGCTTGCACCTGATATGGCGGGCGGTTCTGAATTGGCGATGAGCGAAGTGAACGCAAGCGGCAATTTCCTCAACGGCGCAACCGTGGTTTCCGTGCGCGGCGACAGCACCTGTATTGACGCCGCCGCGGCAACCGCCGTTGCAGAGCGTTTGATCACCTCGGACGGTGTCAGCGGGATCGTGGGCGGCGATTGTTCGGGCGTCACCAGTGCGATGCTGCTAAACGTGGCCGTGCCCAATGGCATGGTGATGGTATCGCCTTCGGCCACATCGCCCGGTTTACCACTGTCGCAGACAACGGCTTGTTCTTCCGCACCGCACCCTCTGACGCGCGTCAGGGTGTTGTGATGACTGAAGTGATCATGGATCGCGGCATCAATTCCGTGGCCGTGACCTACACCAACAACGATTATGGCCAAGGCTTGGCAGACAGCTTTGCAGCAGCATTCGAAGCGGCTGGGGGCACCGTTACCCTCGTGGCATCGCATGAAGATGGCCGCGCGGATTACTCCGCTGAAGTGGGCGCTTTGGCGGCCGCAGGCGGTGACGCTTTGGTGGTTGCAGGCTATGTGGATCAGGGGGGCTCGGGCATTATTCGCTCCGCATTGGATTCTGGCGCATTTGAAACCTTCGTCTTCCCTGACGGCATGGTGTCCTCCGCATTGGTTGAGAACTTCGGCTCCGAGATTGATGGCTCCTTCGGCCAGCATCCTGGCACCGACAGCGAAGGCGCGGCAATCTTTGAAACCCTCGCCTCAGAAGCAGGGTTTGATGGCACCCAGCCTTTCGCCAAGGAATCCTATGACGCCGCTGCATTGATCATGTTGGCGATGCAGGCCGCAGGCTCCACCACACCTGCCGATTACGCAGGCAAGATCATGGATATTGCCAACGCACCTGGCACACCGATCCTGCCTGGTGAATTGGGCAAAGCACTGGAATTGATCGCAGCGGGCGAAGACATCGACTATGTCGGTGCATCCGCCGTTGAATTGATCGAGCCGGGTGAATCCGCTGGCAACTATCGTGAGATCGAAATCTCTGGTGGTGAGATCACAACGGCACGTTTCCGCTAAGTTGATCTAATCGAGAACAACGGGCAGCCCGGAGTGATTTCCGGGCTGCTTCGTTTAAAGGATGCGGGACAAACGATGATCACAGTCGAAAATCTGCACAAACATTTTGGCGGCTTTCATGCCGTGGATGGCGCAAGCCTGAAAATCGAAACAGGCTCGATCACGGGGCTTGTCGGGCCGAATGGCGCGGGAAAGACCACGCTGTTCAACGTGATTGCGGGCGTATTGCCGCCCACATCGGGCCGCGTCATCATGGATGGCGAGGATATTACTGGCCTTCCGCCCCACGCGCTGTTTGCCAAGGGATTGCTGCGCACGTTTCAGATCGCGCATGAATTCTCATCCATGAGCTGCCGTGAAAATCTGATGATGGTGCCAAGCGGCCAATCGGGTGAAACCTTGTGGAACACATGGTTTGGCCGCAAGCGGATCGCGGAGGAGGAGCGCGCGCTCAAGGCTAAGGCCGATGAGGTCTTGGAGTTTCTCACCATTTCCCACCTTGCAGATCACCCCGCAGGCGCGATTTCGGGCGGGCAGAAAAAGCTACTGGAGCTTGGTCGCACCATGATGGTCGATGCCAAGATCGTGTTTCTCGATGAGGTGGGTGCGGGCGTGAACCGCACATTGTTGAACACCATCGCAGACGCCATCATCCGCCTGAACAAAGAGCGAGGTTATACATTCTGCGTCATCGAACATGATATGGATTTCATCGGGCGGCTTTGTGACCCAGTGATCGTTATGGCCGAAGGCCATGTGCTGGCCGAAGGCACATTGGACGAGATCAAGGCCAATGAGGATGTGATCGAAGCCTATCTGGGAACGGGTCTGAAAAATAAGGATAAAATAGGGGCATGAGTGAAACATCACCCTTTTTGATCGGCGAGGCGATGACGGGCGGATATGGCAAGGGTGCCGATATCCTGCACAGTTGCACCATCGCGGTCGAACGCGGCGAAATCGCCGTGATCGTTGGCCCCAATGGCGCGGGCAAATCCACCGCCATGAAGGCCGTGTTTGGGATGCTGTCCCTGCGCGAGGGGCGTGTTGTGTTGGATGGGGACGATATCACCGCCCTGTCGCCGCAAGATCGCGTTGTGCGCGGGATGGGGTTTGTGCCGCAAACCAGCAACATCTTCACCTCGATGACGGTGGAGGAAAACCTAGAAATGGGCGCTTATATCCGCCGCGATGATTTCCGCGACACGATGGAGCAGGTCTATACACTGTTTCCAATACTCAAAGATAAACGCCGCCAAGCGGCAGGGGAATTATCTGGCGGCCAGCGCCAACAGGTGGCCGTAGGGCGCGCGCTGATGACCAAGCCCAAGGTTCTGATGCTGGATGAACCGACCGCCGGTGTCTCGCCCATCGTGATGGACGAGCTGTTTGACCGCATCATCGAAGTCTCGCGCACGGGCATCCCCATTTTGATGGTGGAACAAAACGCGCGGCAAGCCTTGGAGATCGCGGATAAGGGCTTTGTTCTGGTGCAGGGGCGCAATGCCCATACGGGAACAGGCAAAGAATTGCTGGCAAATGCGGATGTGCGCCGCTCCTTCTTGGGGGGTTGAGGAATGGATTTTCTAAACGCAATTGTCGCTTTTCTGAATTTCGTGATCGTGCCCGCCACCGCCTATGGAGCGCAACTGGCGCTTGGCGCGCTTGGGGTGACATTGATTTACGGCATCTTGCGCTTTTCCAATTTCGCGCATGGCGACACGATGGCCTTTGGCACGATGATCACCATTTTGGCCACATGGGGGCTGCAATCCTTGGGGGTCACGGCGGGGCCATTACCAACCGCATTGATCGCCCTGCCCCTTGGCATCGCCGCCACCGCCGCCTTGGCCGTTGGCACGGATAAACTGGTCTATCGTTTCTACCGTCAATCCAAGGCCAAGCCCGTGATTTTCGTGATCGCCTCCATTGGCGTGATGTTCGTGATGAATGGTATCGTGCGCTTTGTGATCGGCGTGGGGGATCAAAACTTTGCCGATGGCGCACGGTTCCTGATTTCTGCGCGTGATTTCCGCGAGATGACTGGTCTGGACGAAGGGCTGGCCATCCGCACAACCCAAGCCATCACCGTGGCCGTGGCCGTTCTGGCGGTTGTCGCGCTGTTTTGGTTTCTCAACAAAACCCGCACGGGTAAATCCATGCGCGCCTTTTCGGATAACGAGGATCTCGCGCTGCTCTCGGGCATCAACCCCGAGCGGGTCGTGTTCATCACATGGCTGATCGTGGCGCGTACGGCGGGTATTATCGATAAGCTTCAAACCCTTCACCTATTTCAGCTGCTCATGATTTCGCCGGCGATTGTCGGCGAACGGCCCACGCCGGGCGCGATTTTGAAATTCCTCATCGCCTATTCCGAAATCGCCGTCACCTATGCCTTCCGCAGGTGGGTAAGGCTATATCGGCCCCGAGCTGAACCCAGGATGCTACAGCTGCTCTCGACCGAATATAAATTCGCGCATCAGCTTTACGATCCTTCTGATCGTGCTTCTGTTCAAACCCACAGGGATCATGAAAGGAAAATCGGTATGAACCTGACACTGGATCGCAAGGCTGCCGTTCTCTTTGCGTTGGTGGCTGTGCTTTATATCGGCACCGGCTTCGTCCAATCATGGAACACCGCGCTGTCTATCCTCAATATGGGCCTGATCTCGGCCATTATGGCGCTTGGGGTGAACATTCAATGGGGCTATGCGGGCCTCTTTAATGTGGGTGTCATGGGTTTTACCGCGCTTGGCGGTTTGGCGGCTGTTCTGGTGGCCTCCGACCCTGTTGGGGGCTTGGGGGACCAGGCGGCTGGCGATCCTTGCGCTTTGATGGGGGCGCCACCATTTGCGCCACCATTGCACTTTGGGGCAAGATGAAGGGTCACAAGCTGCGCGGGGTGACGGTTACAGCTGTTCTGATTGTGGGCTTTTTCGTCTTCCGTGCGGTTTGACCACACTTGTTGCCACGGTCGAGGCGATCAGCCCCGCCTTGTCGGGCAATATCAGCGGCCTTGGCCTGCCATCATTCTGGCATGGCCCGTGGGTGGGTTGCTCGCCGCAGGGGCCGCTTGGATTATTGGCAAAACGGCACTTGGTCTGCGCTCGGATTATCTGGCAATTGCCACGTTGGGCGTGGCCGAGATCATCATCTATATTCTGAAAAACGAGGATTGGCTCGCGCGCGGTGTGAAAAACGTCATCGGGCTGCCCCGCCCCGTGCCTTATGGCTGATCTTCAAGCCAATGAGGCCTTTGTCGGCGCAATGCAAAATTTCGGCGCTGATCCCGTGACTGCATCCTCCATCACGGTCAAACTGTCCTACGCGATCCTGTTCTCCATTGTTCTGGTGACATTGATCTGGCTGACGCAGCGCGCGCTGAATTCCCCTTGGGGGCGGATGATCCGCGCGATCCGCGACAATGGCCGCGGATTTTCATCCTCGGCTCGGCCGTTTGCGGACTTGCGGGCGCGATGATGACCACGCTGGACAATAGCTTGTGCCACCTATCAATATGCGCTACTGCTACAGTCTGGGTCATGGTGATTGTGGGGCGGCTCGGGCAACAATTTCGGCGCGGTATTGGGGGCACAGTCTGGTGGCTGTGGTCCGGAGCCATTGGGGCTGCTATCGGCAGGTATGGCCGAAGAATTGTCGCATCCTGATGGATACCGCGCCGCTGCGGCTCCCATGGGCCTGATCCTGCTTTGGTGCTGCGCTTCAGCCCGCGCGGCCTGCTACCGGTGCCCAAAACAGAACCGCCCAGCCAGGATGATGAACTGCGGGCGGTATCACTGGCGGTCAGGGCTGTTTTACAGCTCGGGTTTCGACATTACGCCAAAATATCGTCAAACGATCCTGCGGCATCAATCGTAATCGCCTGGTCTGTGATATCGACATCATCGCTCATGAAAATCACCGCGCGGCGATCCATCAAAAGGTTTGCTCAACCTCGACCAAGTCCACCAAGATAGGTCCGACAATGTCCAAAACGCTGACGTGCGGCCTCATAGGTGCCAAGGAAAGGCGTTTTTGGCATCTTGCGCTATTTCTACAACCTGGGCATCCAAACGCCGTGGCCTGCGCGCGAAATTACTCGTCGCTGAGTGTCAGACGTCTGTCAGCGCTTGCTCTCCATCCTTCGATGGCGCGGTTTTGAGCCGATAGATCGCGACCAAGTTGATCAATTACCGCAGCGATGGCGCGCCCATAGGCCGAGTCGGCAAAGAGCCTGTCTTGATCAAGCAGCAAAATTTCAGCAGGCGGCGCGGGGGCTTGAGCCGCCTCTTGGGCCAGACCAGCGGCAGACCCAGATCCGACCAGGACAAGCGCCATGGCGCTTGCGCGCAACAACGCCCGTGCGTGCATCAGAACCGCGCCTCAACCGCCAAATCAAAGCTGCGGGTGCGGTCATAGCTTTCATTCGCGACAGGGCGCGAGAAATTGAACCGCAACGGCCCAATTTGGGTTTCCCAAAAGATCGAGAAGCCAACCGTGCTGCGCACATAGCTGTCATCATCGACCAGATTGCCGCCGGTGCCAACAACGTCATCCAAACCCCAGAGCGTGCCGATATCGTAGAACACGCCCCCAGACAGCCCGTATTCCGCAGGCAGCCCCAAGGGGAATCCCGCCTCGAAACGGGCAACGGCGAATTGGTTGGCGCCAAGCGCGTCACGGTTGCCAGAGTTCAGATCACGCGGGCCAATGCCCCCCGCATCAAAGCCACGCATCTGGCGTGAACCAAGGAAGAAACGGTCCGTCACGCGGCTGTTGCCATCCAGCATATTAAGCGAGCCGATCTCGAAGGCGGCGCGCAACGACACCTCCTCGCGCAGGGCTGTGGTCTCGCCCTGCACCAATGCGGTGGTCCGCACATACTGATCTTCGCCCAGACCGCCCAACTCGGCGTTGGCGCGGAACAAAACACCTGATGTCGGGTCAAGACCCACCCCGCGTGTGTCATAGATATAGCCAAGACCAATCGCACTGGCGTCAAAGCTGCCAGCCTCGCGCTTGAGGATTTCCGATGAGGCCGCAGGCACATTGGTCAATTCTTCCTGTGCAATGCGCAGCGAAGGACGCAGGCGGCCATATTCGCTGATCGGGAATTCCAATGCCCCGCTCACGCCAATCTCACTGGTATTATAGCTGGCATTTTGCTGATCGGTCGAATTGGAAAACACCGACAAGGACAATTCCAAATCGCGGCGCAAATAGGCGGGTTCGATAAAGTTGAACGCCAAGGAGCGCGACCCCGATGTTGTGTCAAAGGACACACCCACGGTCTGGCCACGCCCGCGCCAATTGCGTTCATTGAACTGCACCGCAAGCCCTGTGCCCACATCGGAGGAGTAATTGACGGAGAAGCCAAGCGTGCCCGTTGGAGCCTCCTCAAGATCAACATCCACGATCACCTGATCATTGCTGGTGCCCGTGCGGCTGTTGACATCCACATTCTCGAAAAACTGCAAGGCGCGGATTCGCTCGGCCGCTTGGCGAATTTCGCGGGGATCGAACGGATCCCCCTCGACCAGATCAAATTGCCGGCGCACGACACGGTCCAGGGTGGTGGCATTGCCTTCGATATCAATCCGCTCCACAAACACACGCGGGCCGCGCACAATGGCAAATTCCACATCCAAGGTCAGATCTTCGTCATTGCGGGTGATGCGCGGCTCAACGCGAATGAAACGAAGGCTTTTCTCGGTGGCGAGGTTCTCAAGCCGCGTGATGGTGCGATCCACCAAGCGCGGCGAGAAGGTCACGCCATCGCGCAGATCAATGGCATCTTGAAACTCCGCGACATCCACCTCGGGCAAATCGCTGGTCGCGGTCACCGTCCCAAAGGAGAAGCTTTGCCCCTCGACAACATTAAAGGTTACGAAAAACCCATCCCGCGCACGGGCCAATTCGGATGTGACCGATTGCACCTCGAAATCGACATAACCGCGATCACGGTAGAAATCGGTCAACAGTTGTTGGTCAAAGGCCAGACGGTCCGCCACGAATGTATCGCGGCTGATGATAGCGCGGAAAAAGCCCGCTTGGGTCGATTGCAGCACGCGGCGCAAACGGCGGTCCGAAAAGGCGCGGTTGCCGACAAAGGTGATGCTTTCGGTTTCCACCACGCGCCCTTCGGTGATCTCGAAAGCCAGATCCACACGGTTGTCGCTGCGGCGGATGATTTGCGGGGTCACGGTGGCGCTGAGACGGCCTGTCTGGCGATAGGCATCGACAATCGCCTGCGCATCTGCCTCTGCGATGGACGGGCTGTAGACGCGGCGCGGCTGCGAGGTCAGCAGTGCCGCAAGCGCGTCATCATCAAGCAGGTCATTGCCCTCAATGCTGATCTGGTTGATCGTGGGATATTCCTGCAAATCGATAAAGATCGTGCCACCATCCACGCGCAGATCAACCGTTTCAAACAGGCCCGTATCCTGAAGGCGGCGCAGCGCATCATTGGCTTGGCCCGCCGTGATTGTGCCGCCGGGTGTGATGCCCGCATAGGCCAGAATTGTTGCCTCTTCGATGCGGATATTGCCATCAATCACGATGTTTTCCAGCGCGATATCTTGGGCAATGGCAAAGCCCGCCAATCCAATGCTCAAGGCCAAAGCGGATGCTGTCACCAGCCCGCTGCGATTATTGCGATTTACAATCTTACGCGACATTCTGCGCCCGCCTTTATTCTTGAGCAAATCCTACAGCATCCCTAGCGAGTGCGGGGGGGATTGTCAAAAAAATGCGCGCGGACGAGGGGCAAAACCTGCCTGTTGGGTCAGCCCTGCATCCAAGGTGCAAGAAGAGACGCGACACCAAGGGCAAGAACCACCAAGCCCGGCCCCATAATACGGTCACCGAGAATCGCAGAAAGGTAGCTCAGACGTGGCAATTGACGTTGCAGAAATTTCATAACGGGCGCTTTCGATAGCAGACGACAGATGCCCGAACGGTGCCGCCAAACTGTGGCGGAATTGCGGCCAGTTATGGGTTATTCCACGCCCTAGGGGCAGAGCAGCACATCATTGAAGACCGCAAAGACCATCAGGCACAGGATCAGGCTCAGGCCAACGGTCATAAAGACCCGCATGAACCCTTCAGGCGGCTTGCGCCCTGTCACCGCCTCATAGGCGTAAAGCACCAGATGACCCCCATCGAGAACCGGAATGGGAAACAGGTTCATCAACCCAACCGCCGTAGACAGCACCGCAATCAACCAGATGAAACTGGCCGCACCCTGTGCCGCGGCCGCGCCCGAGGTTTCCGCAATCCCAACCGGCCCCTGCAAATTACAGGTGGAAATGGCACCCGTCACCATATGCCACAGACCAGAAAGCGATGAGGTGATGATGAAACCCGTCTGCGACAGGCCATAGGACAAGGCCGCCCATGGACCCACGGCTTCGGTCTCGGGGATAAAGGACATCCCCCCCGTCACCCCAATCAGATAGCGGGTCTCGAACCCGCCGCTGGCCACGGGCAAATCGGTGCGGCGTGGCGAGAGGGTCACGGGCATCTCTTGCCCCTCGGGGCTTTCATCCGCGCGCCATAAGACCAGATCAATCGGCGCACCTGCGGCGGCATCCACCGCCGCGCGCAATTCCGAGAACCCCCAGATCGGCGCGCCATTGATCGACAGGATCACATCGCCCTCGCACCAGACCCGCCGCCATGGCCGCCGATTGCGGCTGCACCGCATCAGCCACGGGCGGCAAGGGGGTGGTGTGGCCTCGACCAGCATCGCGCGGCCATCGCGCAACACCTCGTAGCGCACCCTTGGGCTTGGGGGCAGATCAGCCGAGAGCTGCAAAAGCTCGGACAGGCTGTCCACCTCCCGCCCATTGATGGCAAGCACAACATCCCCCGCCATGAGCGATGCGTAAGCGGGCGGCAGATCGCGCAGGGTGCCCACGCGTGGCTCCTCCGTGGCTTGCCCCGATACCAACACCACGCTTGCAAAAATTGCGATGGAGAGAATGAAGTTGAACACAGGCCCCGCCACCACCGTGGCCGCCCGCGCCCATAAAGGCGCCCCGTGCATCGTGTTGCGCGCGGGCGTGACAGCACCATCCACGCCCACCGAGGCCGCATCGGCATCCCCCGCAAATTTCACATAGCCCCCAAAGGGCAGCGCCGCGATTTGCCATTGCGTGCCCCGCCGATCCTTGCGCGACACCAACACTGGGCCAAAACCGATGGAAAACACATCCGCATCAATGCCGGACCAACGCCCCACGATGTAATGACCATATTCATGGATCGCGACAATAATCGAAATCGCTGCGATAAAGGCAAAAATCGTAAACGCAAAACTGCCGAACTGGGGAAGGAATTCCATCAATCTACCTGTGATTCTATTTGCGCATCTGCGGAATGCGGGCCATCACCTCGCGCGCCCGCACCCTAGCGAGATGGTTCATCCCACGCACATCCGCAAGGCTTTCAAGCGGATTTGACAAAGAAAGCTCCTGCGCGATACGCGCAAGTGTCTCCTCGACCACCACGCTCATCTGCATAAATCCGATCTCGCGGGCGAGAAACCCATCCAAAGCAACCTCCTTGGCCGCGTTGAACACCGCCCCTGCACCACCGCGCGTCTCCATCACGTTGCGCGCCAAACGCAGGGGGGGAAATCGTGCGTCATCGGGCGCTTCGAATTGCAAGGAGCCGATCTGCGCCAAGTCCAACCGCGCCACCGGAAGCGCCTCCCGCTTGGGCCAATGCAACGCATATCCAATCGCATGGCGCATATCGGGCGCCCCAAGATGCGCCATCAGTGCACCATCACAAAACCCAACCAAGGCATGGATCAGGGATTGGGGGTGGATCAAGGTCTCAATCTGGCTTGGATCAAATCCAAAATATTCTCTTGTTTCAATAAGCTCCAGCGCCTTGTTGAACATAGATGCGCTGTCGATTGTGATGCGCTGTCCCATATCCCAATTGGGATGCTTGAGTGCCTGTTCTTTTGCGCGACCAGTTTTCCATCAGCCAATCCGCACCAACCCGCCGCCAGATCTGGTGATGACCCATTCGACCTGCGCAATCTCCTCGCGAAGCGCCCGAAACACCGCCGAATGTTCGGCATCAGGCGGGATGCGCCGAGATGCGGCCGTTGACCGGCGCTTCCGCTGCCGCAACCAGGCTTTCCTTGCTGGCCAGGCGAGTGGCCCCTTGTTCCAGCGCCGCAAAACCCGGCGCGTGCCGCCGCCACAATGGCCGATATCACCCAATCTGTGGGACGCGCGCCCGCCTCGATTAACGCGGCCTCCCCTGCGGCGGCCTCCACCCCTGTGCCCGCAAGGGCAGCGCACGAATCACTCAGGCGGTCCTCATGGGCGGTCACGGCGATTTCGGCGCGATGTGCGATGGCATCATGGCCAGCTATTTACCCGTGAGCGCCACGACGATATCGGTCTGGCGCGCGCGCAATCAGATCAAGCGTATTTTAATGGAGCCTGTGGCCCCGAAATACTGATGCGGCACGCCGAATGTCCTTATTGCGGCGGGCTGGTCAAACTTTCAACCAAAGTAGCAAACCGCCGCCCCAATCATGCAAAACGATCAAACACGCCGCCATGGCAAAAGCCGTGAACTGTCGGCGCTTGAGGCGCTTTCGGCCAAATCACCCATTTGGCTGGCAAAATAAGGCAATGGAATGCCGATGGTACCTGCACCGCTTCGGTCTGGCGCATATAAATATAGCCAAAGGCCGCCGACCCAGCCGCCACCGTGCCAGACCATGTTTTCTTGGGGCCCGACACGGGGCCGCGAAATTTCGGCCCGCCGATCGCGCGCCCGCCGCATAGCCCGTGGCGACCAGAACCAGCCAGGTCATCCAGACAAACCCAAATGTTTCGCGATGCACCAACAACCCATAGGCCACTTAAGCTGATGAGCAGGGCGGGGGCGGAATATTTTCCGCTTCTGTGTCAGCATGAGCAAACCCAAAGAATGCGGGCAAAAAACAAAACAGGCAACGCAAAGGACGGCAGCAAACCACAAGACAGGCCATCATACCACCGCCAGTCGGTTCAATATGCAGCCATCAGCATTTGAATAACACCCTGCGATCAAAGGTCATGCCACTGAGCGGACCACCCAGCACGACCAACAGACCCCACCGAGGCCATCACAAGCCCGTGATCATCCATGTGTGAAATCCGAAAACAGGTACGACGGTCGCGCTCCACGCAGTAACCCCACCAAGCGGCGCTCGCGCAAATATAACGCGCCAGATTTCCACCGGTCTTGACGGTGAAATCAGGCCAAAGGGTGTTGACGAATTCATACTCGGAATGAGCCGATTGCCACGCGAAATTCGATATCCGCGCCTCGCCGGATGTGCGGATTTCAGATCCGGGATCAGGCAGAACGTAAGGTGTCGGATATTTGGGAAGGTCGTCCGTGATATCTGCGGGTTTGATCTTGCCTGCAGCCACGTCATGAACGGCCACACGCGACCGATGATCCCTCATCGCATTTTTAATTCAGCGTCACAATTTGTCATTGCCGCGGTCAACAATTCAGGTCCCATCATCTCGACAAAGATGGCTCAAGGCGGACACGATCCCCCGATGAACCGCACCCGCGCCTGCCTTGATCAACGCTGGTTTCGCTGTTAGCAGCGAAACAGGCGCATCCAGCCCTGACTCAGGCTGGGTGCGCTTCCAATTCTCGGTCGAGAAGGCAAAAATGGTCAGATATTTCACCCCCAGATCAGGACAGGCGCGGGCAATCTCCTTAACCCGCGCGGCGCCTGCTGCATGACCGAGGGCTGCGGGCATGAAACGGTGTTTGGCCCAGCGCCGATTGCCATCCATGATGATGGCCACATGGGCAGGATTGCCTCGGCTCATGCGCTGATCCCCTTCACGATTTGCTTAGACCTGCATGATCTCGGATTGCTTGGCTTCGAGCGCCGCGTCAACTTTGGCGATAAAACTATCGGTCAACTGTTGCATCTCGGCCTCCCAGAATTTCTGGTCATCTTCGCTCAGGCCGTTGCCCTTGGCCTTTTTGATCTGGTCCATGCCGTCACGGCGCAGGTTGCGCACCGCCACGCGGGCGTGTTCGGCATATTGCGCGGCCACTTTCGTCAATTCGCGGCGGCGTTCTTCGTTCAATTCGGGGATTGGCAGCATGATGATCGTGCCGTTCAGTTGCGGATTGATCCCCAAGCCCGATTCACGGATCGCTTTTTCGACCTTGCCCACCATGGCCTTGTCCCAGACATTGATGGTGACCATGCGCGGCTCTGGCACATTGACCGTGCCGACCTGATTGATGGGGGTCATTTGGCCATAGGCCTCCACCATCACAGGCTCCAGCATAGTGGCCGAGGCGCGGCCCGTGCGCAGCGAGGCAAATTCCGTTTTCAGCGCGGAAATGGCCCCCTCCATCCGGCGGGTCAGATCATCAAGATCCAATTCAAATTCTTCTGCGGACATGGCCTCAATCCTCCCTCAAATCATCTCTTTCGCCCGATATAGCCTGCGGGCGTGGCGCTTTCTATGTGTTTAGCGCACTTTTGTATAGGTTCCCTGCCCCGAAAGAATACCACGGAACCCGCCCGGTTCATCAAGGCTGAACACGATAATGGGGGTGTTGTTCTCGCGGGCAAGCGCGATGGCCGAGGCATCCATCACCCCCAGATGCTGCGCCAAAACCTCATCATAGCTGATCTCGTCAAATCGCTTGGCATCTGCGTGTTTTTTAGGGTCTTTGTCATAGACACCATCCACCTTGGTGCCTTTGAAGATGGCATCGCAATGCATCTCGTTTGCGCGCAAGGTGGCGGCCGTATCGGTGGTGAAATAGGGGTTGCCCGTGCCCGCGGCAAAGATGCAGACGCGCTGCTTTTCCAAATGCCGCACCGCACGGCGGCGGATATATGGCTCGCAGACCTGATCCATCGGGATGGCGGAAATCACGCGGGTGTAAACCCCCAGCCCCTCAAGCGCGGATTGCATGGCAAGCGCATTCATGACGGTGGCCAACATCCCCATGTAATCGGCGGTGGTCCGCTCCATCCCTTGCGCGCTGCCTTGTAGCCCGCGGAAAATATTTCCGCCCCCGATCACCATACAAATCTCGACCCCCAGATCATGCACCGATTTCACCTCGCGGGCGATGCGTTCGACCGTGGGGGGATTGAGGCCAAACCCCTGATCCCCCATCAAGGCCTCACCCGAAATTTTCAGCATGACGCGTTTATATGTTGTTTTTGGGGAGGTGTCGCTTGCGGCCATGATATCCTCGTTCATGCGGGCGGCTGCGGACAGATCACGCCACCGCCGCCAAAGGGTGATTGAGCTTGGCGCATCATCGTCTAAAATACCGATCACTTCAACGGTCGCGCCACATTGCGCAACCAAATAGGCCAAAGAACATCCAAGCGAAACCACTTAGTGCTGCGCTTGCGTCACCAGATCATGAAAAAAGGCACCCGTGTGAGCAGTGTTTCGTTGAAATTGTTTGAAAATACCGCGCCCGATTGCCCGATCCTGATTGCGGGCGCAACGGCCAGTGGCAAATCCGCCCTCGCCATGGACATCGCCACGCGCTTTGGGGGGCGGATCATCAATGCCGATGCGCTACAGGTCTATGAGGGCTGGCGCATCCTCACCGCGCGCCCCACCCCACAAGAGGAGGCGCGCGTGGCGCATTGCCTCTATGGCCATGTGGATTTCGAGGCGACCTATTCGGTCGGTGCGTGGCTGCGCGATCTGGCGCCGCTTCTGCGACAGGGGCCGCGCCCGATCATCGTGGGCGGCACGGGGCTCTATTTTCGCGCGCTGACCGAGGGCTTGGCCGATATTCCATCCGTTCCTGCGGAGACGCGCGCCGAAGCGGATCAGATCAGCCATGCGGCGCTGCTGGACGCGCTACAACGGCATGACCCTGCGATCTGCACCCGCATCGACACCCAAAACCGCGCCCGCGTGCAGCGCTGGTGTGGAAGGTGTGGCGGGCCACGGGCCACCTATCCAGCGGCCGATACGCCCGCGCCGCTTTTTGCCACTGGATCAAGCGCTGGCGATCAAGATCATGGCCGCGCGCGACTGGCTCAATGACCGTATCGCACGGCGCTTTGAGGTGATGATGGCACAGGGCGCATTGGACGAGGCACGCGCCGCCCTGCCCCGTTGGCCCCGTGCAGGCGGTGCGGCCAAGGCCATTGGCGCACCCGAGTTGATTGCGCATTTGCGCGGTGAGATTACCCGTGACGCGGCGATTGATGCCGCCATCATCGCCTCGCGCCAATATGCAAAAAGGCAACGCACATGGTTGCGTGCGCAAAGGGATGGGTGGACAGACTTGCATATTCCTGTCTAATTTTTATCTGCCCGTCACTTGGGGACACGGGCATGATTCGGATGGGGACCATGTCGGAACAGCAGGAGGTAGGGCCGTTTGCGGCCCCCGCCTATGCCGCACGCACGATTGGGCAGACCCGACTTCATGGCGCATGGCGGCATGAGCTTTGTCATCAATGCGCACAAGCGCGGCTGTTCTGGATCACCCGTGGCACGATCAGGGCAAGCGCAGATCTGCACCCAATGGCCGCCACTGGCCCTAAAATCCTGTTCATTCCCGCGGGGATGTTGTTCTGCCTCGAATTGCCAACACAGCTGCAAGGCCATATTGCCTATTTGCCAAATCTGGCCGATTTGGAATTGCCACACATGGCCGTGTCGATCAGTCCAAGCTCGGCAGAAGTGCAAGTGGAATTGACGGGCCTCATCGAACGTATGGGGCGATTGGAGGGGCAAAGCAGCGCAGGCACAGAACGCATGAAGCGGGCTTATGGCCTGCTGCTTTCGGCCCTTCTGGAACGCGAGAAGGCGATTTCAGATCAACGCGATCGCGATGCATCCCATCGGATGCGCAGTTTTGCCAAGAAACCCAGCAAATCCTCGCAGCTTCTGTCCCGCTTGGCGGCGCTTCTGGCCAAGGAGCGCAGCGCCAAGCTGGGTGTGGCGGATTATGCGGAACGATTGGATATCACACCCACCCATCTCACCCGCATCTGCCGCGAAATCACGGGCCGCACCGCGCTGGACCTCATCAATGAGGCGATCATGTATGAGGCGCGGCGCTTGCTGCTCGACACCAATCTCACCGCAGCGCAGATATCACGCAATTTGGGCTATTCCTCACCCGCTTATTTCACCCGTGCCTTTGGACAGGAAACAGGCACCACGCCAATCCTGTATCGCAGCGCGCATGAGGGGCCTTGGCGCAGCGTGCGGAACAAATAGCGCACTGCACCCCTGCCCTATCCGTGAAGCGCCGCGATCACTGCGCGGGTGGTCACTTGGCCCTTTACTGTGCCATGCTCCTCGACAATCACCGTGTTGCTGTCTGATTGCGCAACCGCCATCAACGCCTCTTGCAACAGGGTGCCCGCGTCAAGGCGCGGCGCATCCGCGGGCGGCGTCCCCTCCAGCGGGGTCATGAGGGAGCCAAGCTTGATCACACGCGCGCGGTTAATATCCTTGATGAAATCCTCGATATAGCCATCAGCGGGGCGCAGCACGATATCCTGCGCGCTGCCCTGCTGCACCAGATGCCCATCCCGCAAGATGGCGATCTGATCCCCAATGCGCAGTGCCTCATCCAGATCATGGGTGATGAAGACGATGGTCTTGTGCAATTCTTTTTGCAGATCAATCAGGATGGATTGCATATCATAACGGATCAGGGGGTCGAGCGCGGAAAAAGCCTCGTCCATCAGCAAGATATCGGCATCCGTGGCCAAGCCGCGCGCCAGACCCACGCGCTGCCGCATCCCGCCTGACAATTGACCTGGGTAATTGTTTTCATACCCTTCCAGTCCCACGCGTGAAATCCAATGCTTCGCGCGCTTATCCGCCTGGGTCTCATCCACGCCTTGCACGATCAACCCATAGGCCACGTTTTCAATCACGCGGCGATGCGGAAAAAGGCCAAAATGCTGAAACACCATCGACATTTTGAAGCGCCGCAAATCGCGCAAAGCGTCCTTGTCCATGGTCAAAACATTCTCGCCATCCACCAAGATTTCGCCTGCGGTCGGCTCAATCAGACGGTTGATATGGCGGATCAGCGTGGATTTCCCCGACCCTGACAGCCCCATCACCACCTGAATATTTCGAGGCGCAATATCAAGCGAGACATTATCCACACCCAAAACATGGCGCGTTTCTTCGCGTAAAGCATCTTTGCTCATGCCCGCCTGCACATTTGTCAGGGCCTTTTCGGGGGCTTTGCCGAAAATCTTATACAGGTTCTTGATCTGAATTTTCGGATCGCTCATTTCTCAAAGCCCTCCCGATGGGCCTGAAGACGCTTGCCATAGGATTGGCTGACGCGGTCGAAAATGATGGCCAGCGCCACAATGGCCAATCCATTCATCAGGCCAAGCGCAAGATATTGGTTGGAAATCGCACGCAGCACGGGCACGCCAAGCCCGCGCACCCCGATCATCGAGGCAATCACCACCATCGCCAATGCCATCATGATCGTCTGGTTCACGCCTGCGAAAATATTGGGCAAGGCCAATGGGATTTGCACATCAAACAATTTCTGACGCGGGCTTGCGCCAAAGGCCTCCGCCGCCTCCAAAACTTCGCGGTCGACCAGACGGATGCCCAAATTGGTCAGACGCACAATGGGTGGGATGGCGTAGATGCATACGGCAATCAGACCGGGAACCTTGCCAATGCCAAGCAGCATCACAACAGGGATCAGATACACAAAAGACGGGATCGTCTGCATCACATCCAAAATCGGGGTGATCGCGCCCTGCATCCGATCCGATTTGGCCATCAAGATGCCCAAAGGGATGCCCAAAAGAATACAGACGAATGTCGCGACCGAGATGATCGCCAAAGTCGCCATCGTGTCTTCCCACATCCCGAAATAGCCAATCACCGCAAAGGCCAAGAATGTGCCCACCGTGATTTTCCACGACCGCGACCCAAGCCATGCAAGACCACTGAGGACAATCAGGATAATCGGCCAAGGCGTGGCCAAAAGCAGTTTTTCAAACCACACAAGGAAATGCAAAAGCGGGCTGAAAAAAATCTCCAGCGCCTCGCCATAGGCCCGCGAAAAGGCGCGGAACCCATCATCAATCCCCATTTGCAATTGGCTTAGATCACGGCGACCGATGCTTGGAAACTCGGTGAAGAAATCCCACATCTGGATACCCTCATATATCTTGGACATTGAAAAAGCGGAAAAGGCAGCGCCCTTTCCGCTTTGGCTTGTGTTCGTGTCTCAAACGCAGAAACGACCTGCTACAGCGCGCTGCGAATGGCGGCGGCGGCATCCTCACTCACCCATTGTGTCCAAATGTCTTCATGGGTGGCAAGAAATTCAAAGGCCGCAGCCTCCCCCGTGGCTTGGTTGTCGGTCATGTAAACCAGCATTGCGTTCATCGCTTCCTTGGGGAACACGCCAGATTGGCCAGATAATCCACTGCAATGCCGCCCTCCTGCATCAGACGATCCGTGATGACCGTATGCACCTCGGATTCGGTGTAGGAAGTTGGTTGTGGGTCAAGGCATTCCTGCTCGGGCTTTACAATGCAGCCATCCCAGTTTTCCGACCCGCCCCAAGGCGTTTCCCAATCCAACATCACCAGATCATATTTACCCACCACGGCCGTTGGCGACCAGTAATAGCCAAACCAATATTCGCCCCGATCCACCGCGCGCGCGATGGAGCCATCAAGCCCCGCCGCAGAGCCAGGATCGACCAAATGCCACCCCATATCCGCCATATCATAGGCACGGAACATCTGCGAATTGGACAGCTGGCAGCCCCACCCCGCAGGGCAGCCCATAAAGGCACCCAAATCTGCATCTTCCGCCCAAGGGAACAGATCAGGCCGCGCCAAGACCTTTTCCACCGTATCCAATTCGGGGAAATCAGCGGCAAATTTGGGATCGACCCACCAGCCCTCGCCCAGACCCGTGATCGGGCCTTGCACCACGGAATGAAGACTGCCTTCGGCAATGGCATTGTTCAACGGATCGCGCACCGCATTGATCCACAATTCAGGCGCAACATCGGGTTCCGCCTTTTCATTCATCGATGTGAATGTGGTCATGGTCGCGCCCGGGATCAGCTCCACATCGCAGCCATAGCCTTCCTCAAGGATGATCTTGTCGACATTGGCCATCAATTCGGCCGAGGCCCAATTCATTTCCGCAATTGTCAGCGATCCGCATTCCTGCGCCGAGGCCGCGCCCCCAAGGCTGAGGGTTGCTGCACCAAATAGGCCCGCTGCAAACGGTTTAACAAATTTCATCAGGTCTCTCCTGTCGGTCAAAAATTATAAGGGCGCACAGCGCCCGTCATGTGATTGGCTTAATGGTCCATTATCGACATGATTTTCTCAAGCCTTTATTTTCAAAAATCGTTTAAGATATTGGTATAACGTATTAAAAAGGCAAAATTCGTGCCAAACAAGACTATCCCAAAAGCGACATTATTGGATTTTGCGACACGTCTTTACAATCCTGTTACATCGGCGGCGCAAAAAAAGTGGGGCACCCGAAGGCACCCCAGTTTCGCTGATCAAGCTCACTCTATTTACCGCCCGTTGTTTCTGCCTGCGGCCTGATCCGCGTCAGGGGCGAGCGCACCCGCCCCGTGTTCTTCTCTAAAACGCAACAGGGCGTTTTGGAGAAATTTCATTTGGTCAAAAGTTGCGCTCTCGCAAAGTCCTTACCATTGGGCCCCTGCCATATTTCGATCAAATGAAGCGTCTTGGCACCTTCATTGCCAGATAGGGAAACCCTTTTTCCACTTTTCAAAGTTAATCCCACAGGCACCTCAAATACTGCATGTCCTTGGCTATCAAAGCAGATTGCTATTTTCTCGGTCCATAGACCTCCACCGATGTTTATTCTGCCCGTGATTTTCATTTTGAAACTAGCTACAGCCCGATGTGCCGCCGCAGGTGTTGCACTTCATGCA
>JAGYKZ010000159.1 GCA_018401385.1 Roseicyclus sp. | reverse complement strand
TGCTAAGCGAATGATGCTGAATCAAACCGTCGAAAACAAACACGTCCGCAAAGTCGCGCCGTTCCTCGATTGCGCGATTGAAACACAAGCCGAGGTTGCCTCCTACCGACATGTGACGCATCACACGAGTTGTTGGCCAGCCCATAAAGCCGCGCGCGCGGCCAGTATAATAGCAGTATCTTTTGTCAAATACTCTGTAATTTATTGGGACGACACGGTCTTCCGTGGGACCGCTTTCAAGAATGTCAGCAGTCGCCCATTCATAGCGCCAATCTCGTACATCCTCTGGTAATGAATATTTTCGATAAAACTCACCCTTTTCCAATTTAACAATGTCTAGTGCCGCTTGAAACGCTAGACCTTTATCAGATTGAACACAAAGATTGTCTCTCTTTGTGATAATACCAACCCCATTTAACGGGAAAAAATCGATGATAGAAAACCCCTGCTCATACGCCCCCTGCGCACCAAAATCTCGCCTTACCAAAGGATACTGAGGCGCTGGGCTTTCCAGCCTCTCGAACACTGACGCGGTCAACCCAGCATCCTCTAGCGCCTCATATTTCGCCGCCCGCGTCCCCCACAAATCCCCATGCATCACCTCGGCCAGCCCCGCGCCGCCATCGCGTTTCTTGACCGCGATGATGATCGACACACCCTGCTGAATATCGAACACGTTCTTGTCGGGCTTGCCGTCTGGCGTGACCTCTTTCTTTTTGGCATTGCCGTGCAAATCCAGCACCCAAATGTGGTCGAAGGTATGCAGCAAATGCCAACGCATCCCCCGGAATGTCGGATTGTCCAGATAGCCGTGATTGGTGATAAAGCCCAAAACCCCCTCACCATTCTTTTCGATCAGGTGCGAGGACATGCGGATGAATTTGACATACAGATCATTCAGCCATTTCGGATTGCGCTCTTGCAGCTTTTGCGCCCCGCCCGGCTCTTTCTTGTAATCCTCCATCAGCGTGCCAATCCACCCTTCGGACACGCCCCCCTCGCCCAAATACGGGGGGTTCCCGATCACGCACATGATCGGCATGTCGCGCTTGATGGTGTTAGCCGCGCGCACCTCGTTCGACAGCCATTGGGCAAAGGGCAAGGTTTGATTGGCGGCCTCCCCCTCCTCCAGCGAATTGGTCAGATAGACCGACAGGCGCGGGGGCGTGCTGGTGGGCCGATAGCCCAATTCGGCCAGCATCATATCCAGCTTCATATGACACATCGCATAAGAGGCCATCAGCAATTCAAACCCGTGAAGCCGTGGGATCAAATCCCGCTCGATATATTGCGACCACATCCCCGGTGCCACGCCTTGGATTTTCGGCGCGATCTGTTTGATCACCTCGGCCAGAAAGGTGCCGGTCCCCGTCGCCGGATCTAGGATTTGAACACGATGCACCTCCTTGCGGGTGGTGATCGCCTTGCCCTTGGCA
>JAGYKZ010000158.1 GCA_018401385.1 Roseicyclus sp. | reverse complement strand
AGAAAGAAATGGTCGAGGCCAATTTGCGCCTCGTGATTTCCATCGCCAAGAAATACACCAACCGCGGGCTGCAATTCCTTGACCTCATCCAAGAGGGCAACATCGGCCTGATGAAAGCGGTCGATAAGTTCGAATACCGCCGGGGCTATAAATTCAGCACTTACGCGACATGGTGGATCCGTCAGGCGATCACCCGCTCCATCGCCGATCAGGCGCGCACGATCCGTATTCCCGTCCATATGATCGAAACGATCAACAAGCTGGTGCGCACCGGTCGCCAAATGCTGC
This sequence comes from Roseicyclus sp., assembly GCA_018401385.1. Taxonomy (GTDB): domain Bacteria; phylum Pseudomonadota; class Alphaproteobacteria; order Rhodobacterales; family Rhodobacteraceae; genus M30B80. Next base: position 1,170 of record JAGYKZ010000158.1, on the reverse strand, counting down.
ATGAGATCGGCCGCGAACCCACGCCCGAAGAACTGGCCGAAAAGCTGCAAATGCCGCTGGAAAAGGTCCGCAAGGTGATGAAAATCGCCAAGGAACCGATTTCGCTCGAAACCCCGATCGGCGATGAAGAAGACAGCCAGCTGGGCGATTTCATCGAAGATAAAAACGCGATCCTGCCGCTGGATTCGGCGATTCAGGAAAACCTCAAGGAAACCACAACCCGCGTGCTGGCATCCCTGACCCCGCGCGAAGAACGGGTTTTGCGGATGCGTTTCGGGATCGGGATGAACACCGATCACACGCTGGAGGAAGTGGGCCAACAATTCAGCGTGACGCGCGAACGCATCCGCCAGATCGAGGCCAAGGCGCTGCGCAAGCTCAAACATCCCAGCCGCAGCCGCAAATTGCGCTCGTTCTTGGATCAATAGGGCAATACCGCATCTGGTGGTGCAATTTGCCCCCTACCCAAAGGGCGGGCGGTTTCCTATAAAGGCTGTGGATAAATGGGGGGCAGGCCCCCAGCCATAGACCAAAGGACCGCCCATGCGTTGCCCGTTTTGCGGAAATATCGACACTCAGGTCAAAGATTCGCGCCCAGCCGAAGATCATGTCGCCATTCGGCGGCGGCGGTTTTGTCCAGCTTGTGGCGGGCGGTTTACCACCTATGAACGCGTGCAATTGCGCGATCTGGTGGTGATCAAATCCAACGGGCGGCGCGAGGATTTCGACCGCCCGAAACTGGAACGCTCGATCCGCATCGCGCTGCAAAAACGCCCCGTCGAACCTGAACGGATGGATCAGATGATCAGCGGGATCGTGCGGCGGCTGGAAAGCTTGGGCGATACCGATATTCCATCTGGCACCATTGGCGAGATCGTGATGGAAAGCCTCGCACGGATTGATACCGTGGCCTATGTGCGCTTTGCCAGCGTTTACAAAAACTTTCAGGCGGCGGATGATTTTGATAAATTTGTCAGCGAATTGCGCCCCGATGCGCCGCTTGATGACGCGTGAGCGCGGCATCTGACAGCCGGTTCATGGCGCTGGCCCTGACCTTGGGGCAGCGCGGTTTGGGGCGGGTCTGGCCCAATCCGGCGGTGGGCTGTGTGATCGTGAAGGATGGCCGCGTGGTTGGCCGTGGCTGGACCAGCGATGGCGGGCGACCCCATG
>JAGYKZ010000157.1 GCA_018401385.1 Roseicyclus sp. | reverse complement strand
ACCAAACCGTTCAAAAAATCGGTCGAGGAGAAAGCATGGGCGCGGCTTGGGGTGGATGACGCGCATCAGGTTTTGGGGGGCAATGCGACCCGCAACCCGGGTCAGGCAGGCGGGGCGCAATCGGGGCGAAAACTGCCCCCAACAGAACGGCGCGCACTGGAAATTCTGGAGGCGCGCGACACGATGAACAAGACGGAAATCCGCAAATGCTACAAGGCGCTGATCAAAATTCTGCACCCTGACATGAACGGCGGCGACCGCTCGGACGAGGATCGTTTGCAGGAAGTTGTTTGGGCTTGGGACCAGATCAAAATCAGCCGCAATTTCGCAGAATAAATGCCCCCCCTGCCACAGCATTCTGTCACCACCCTGATCCTTGGCGCGGGCGCGGCGGGCATGATGGCTGCGGCCCATGCGGGCCCAGGTGTTTTGGTCATCGACCATGCAAAGGCCGCGGGTGAAAAAATCCGCATCTCAGGCGGCGGGCGGTGCAATTTCACCAATATCTACTGCGACCCTTCGGCTTTTTTGTCCGAAAACCCGCATTTCGCCAAATCGGCCCTTTCGCGATATGGCCCTGATGATTTCGTTGATTTGGTCAATCGACACCGCATCGCGTGGCATGAAAAAACCTTGGGGCAGCTCTTTTGCGACAGCTCTGCCAAGGAGATCATCGCGATGCTGCGCGCAGAGATGGCGAAGGTTGGGGCCGAGCTTTGGCTTGAAATCCGCATCACATCCGTCCGCCAAAGCGGAGACAGATACTGTGTTGCCATCGAGAAGGATGGCCAAGCACGCGAGATTATCGCCGATCATCTGGTCGTGGCCACGGGGGGGAAATCGATCCCCAAAATGGGTGCCACAGGAATCGCCTATCAGATTGCAGAAACCTTCGGCAACCGCGTGACCGAGACCCGGCCTGCCCTCGTGCCGTTCACCTTTGACGAGGGGCAGCGCGCGCGCTTTGCGGCACTGGCGGGACTGTCCTTGCCCGTCCGCGCCACGGCCACTGAGGCACAATTTGATGAGGCGATGCTCTTTACCCATCGCGGCCTGTCTGGCCCCGCGATTTTGCAAATTTCATCCTATTGGCGCGAAGGACAAGACATCACACTCCATATCGACCCTGAAACCGATTTCTTCACAGTGCTGCGCGCGGCCCGCAGTCAAACGGGCAAGCGCAGCGTGCAAGGGGTATTGTCCGACCACCTGCCCAAGGCCTTTGTTGCGGATTTTGGCCAAACCCAAAGCCTTGCGGGCAATATCGCCGATTGCGGCGATGCGCGAATCCGCGAGATTGTTGAAGCCCTGCAAAATTGGCGCCTCAAACCCACAGCGACCGAGGGCTATCGCACCGCCGAAGTGACCTTAGGCGGCGTGGCGACCGATGGGTTAAGTTCCAAAACGATGGAGTCCACGCATATCCCCAATCTCTATTTCATCGGCGAAGCGGTGGATGTGACGGGTTGGTTGGGGGGGTATAATTTTCAATGGGC
>JAGYKZ010000156.1 GCA_018401385.1 Roseicyclus sp. | reverse complement strand
TTGGTCACAAGTCCCGCCAAAATATTGATCATGGTGGATTTGCCCGCCCCGTTCGGCCCCAAAAGCCCAAAAATTGAGCTGCGCGGAATTTCGAGATCGATGTCCTTGAGCGCTTCCTTGGCAGGGCTTCGCGCACTGGCCGCATAGGTCTTGTGCAAATTGCGCAGCTCGATGGCATTTTCGCGGGGCATGATCCTGTCTCCTCTTGCCCGAAAGGGGGCAAACTGCGATATGGGGCAGGTGTAAGCCTTGCGCGCCACGGGGGCAAGCAATCCACGATGCGCGCGCGGCACAGACCAAATCAGGAGGAACGGCCCAATGGCGATGGATGCCCCAGAAACCGAGATTGTCAGCCAATGGCGTGTGGCCTGCGATGGGGGCCAAGGCGCATTGGGGCATCCGCGGGTTTGGTTGTCGATCCCCCATGACACGGGCCGCGTGGAATGTGGCTATTGCGACAAGATGTTTATCCACGAAAGCAAGGCCAAAAAGGCCAAAGGCTGATCGCTGCTTTCGGGTCGCATCCCCTGTGCTGCTGCGCTAGAACAGGGCAAGCAAGACCTCAGGAAACAAGCGCGGTGTGACGATGAGCGGATTTAGCAAAGGGTGCCACCTTCATCTCGTTGATGGCTCGGCCTTCATTTTTCGGGCCTATCACGCACTGCCGCCCTTGACCCGCAAATCCGATGGCCTGCCCATCGGGGCGGTGTCGGGGTTTTGCAATATGCTGCTGAAGATGATCGTGGAGAATGGCGGCACGGATGGGCCGACCCATGCGGCGGTGGTGTTCGACAAGGGCAGCCACACGTTTCGCAATGATCTTTACGATCTTTACAAAGCCAACCGTGATGCAATGCCTGAGGATTTGCGCCCGCAAATGCCGCTCACCCGCGAGGCCACGCGGGCCTTCAACCTCGCCTGTCTTGAGCTGGAGGGATATGAGGCCGATGACATCATCGCCACCCTTGCGCGGCAGGCGCGCGAAGCAGGGGGGCGCTGCACGATCATCTCATCCGACAAAGACCTGATGCAGCTGGTTGGAGGTGGGGTTGAGATGTTTGATGCGATGAAAAACACCCGCATTGATGCCGAAGGTGTTTTCGCAAAATTCGGGGTCGGGCCAGAACGCGTGATTGATGTGCAATCTTTGGCGGGGGACAGTGTCGACAATATTCCCGGTGCGCCCGGGATTGGGATCAAAACAGCCGCGCTCTTGATCAATGAATATGGGGATTTGGATACGCTTCTGGCGCGTGCCGAGGAGATCAAACAGCCCAAGCGGCGCGAGGCGCTGATGGAATTTGCCGATCAAATTCGTTTGTCGCGCCAATTGGTCCGTCTGGATGATCAGGTGCCGATTGAGATCAGTCTTGAGGATTTGGAGGTCAAAGACCCTGAACCCGAAGCGCTGATGCAGTTTTTGGCCGCGATGGAGTTTCGCAGTCTGACCAAACGGGTCGCCGATCATTTGGGGGTCGCGGCCCCCGAAATTCAGATCAGCGCCG
>JAGYKZ010000155.1 GCA_018401385.1 Roseicyclus sp. | reverse complement strand
GGGTGTAGGGCAGGCGCATCCATTCCAAGAGGCCCTGCACCGCGCCATCTTCCCCAAATCGACCATGAAGCGCGTTGAACACAACATCGGGGGAAATTTCGGACAGGCGCATAGCCAAATCGGGGCCTGCATCGACCTCGATGACCTCATAGCCTTCGCCCGCCAGTGCCTTGGCACATTCGCGCCCCGATGAGAGTGACACCTCGCGTTCCGCCGAGGGGCCGCCCATCAAAAGCGCTACACGGGGGGATGCTTTTGCAGCAGAACCGCCCAAATCTTGCCTCATGCCTCAATCGGCCTTCAGGGTCTTTGCGCCCCTTGGCCACCGCGCTTGCCCGCGTCTGTGCGGGTCTGTTTTTGGCGTGTCGCGGCCCGCTTACGGGTCACCCACGCGCATTATTTCCCACTCTAGCTGCAATCCGCTGTTTTGGAAAACCTTTTTTCGCACATATTCGCCCAAATCTTCCAATTCCTTGGCGGTGGCTCCGCCTGCATTGGTCAGGAAATTGGGATGTTTCTCATTCATCACCGCGCCGCCCATGCGATACCCGCGCAGGCCCGCATCCGCGATCAGCTTCCACGCCTTCATCTCGTGGCTGTCATCGGCGCGTCCAGTCGAGGAAAACCCCGCAGGGTTGCGAAAGGTGGACCCTGCCGTGCGGTCCTTGGTGGGTTGGCTTGCATCACGGCGGGCCAGTTGGTCGGCCATTTTCGCGGCCAGTTCATCGGGGGCGGCGCGCGGCGCGGTGAACCGTGCCTCGATCAAGATCAGATCGGGATCAAGCCCCGTTTGGCGATAGGCGAATTGGAAATCATCAGGGGCAAGCGTGACCAAGCCGCCCGCCCGCGTCACCGCGCGCGCCGTGGTCAGATGATCCGCCACATAGGTGCCATAGCAGCCTGCATTCATGCGGCACGCCGCGCCAATGGTGCCGGGGATGGTGCGCAGAAAGGTCAGGTCTAACCCCGCCTCGCCCGCGCGCCGCGCCACATGGGCATCAAGCGCGGCTGCCCCTGCAACGACCTGATCCCCTTCGATGCGCATATCGGTGAACCCGCGCCCCAAACGGATCACCACACCGCGAATCCCGCCATCGCGGATGATAAGGTTCGACCCCACCCCAATGGGAAAGACGGGAATGGCAGGGTCGAGCGCAGCAAGGAAGGATTGCAGATCATCAAGATCAGCAGGCTGAAACAGATATTCCGCAGGCCCGCCCACACGCAGCCATGTCAGATCCGCCAAAGGGCGATCTGGGGTCAAGGGGCCACGGGGGGTTGGAAGGCGGGCTGGAAGGCTTTGGGTCATATCGGGGGAAGTAGCGGTTGGGATTCCGCCAAGCAAGGGGTTTGTGGCATCAGTCGGAGCTTGCAGCGGTTTCAAAGTTTTGGCGCGCACGGCCCGAGGGGTGGGCCATCTCGCACCCCCGTCAGGGTTTTGGCGCGCGCTACCCGAGGGGTGGGAGCGGCACGGCCGCGCCCGCCGCATGATTGAAAAACGGGCGGGCGGGTCGTGCGC
>JAGYKZ010000154.1 GCA_018401385.1 Roseicyclus sp. | reverse complement strand
GCAGACCAAAGCCGCCGTAATGATTTGAAAAAGACGCATAAAAAATCCTCGTGTCGGGGCGCTCACCCTGTGTCAGCCCCTTGTAGATTGGGTCGTGAGATCAAAAGGCCAAAGGTGTTCTAACCCACATACGAGTGAACGAATGAGTTTAGATTAGTCTTTTTCACATCCCACTGCAAGACTGAACGGGTTGGTTTAGTTGTAATTGTAGCGCGCATTGCGCACAGGCAAACGGAATAGAGGGCGCGCTGCCCTGCTGGCTCTTGGCAAAGCTGGTTGCTTCGCGTTAAGTGAGTGCAGAGGGTTTCATAAGCCATAGGAAAGACGCGCGACCCATGAGCCAGAGCGACAGTTTTATTGACGAAGTCACCGAGGAATTGCGCCGCGATCAACTGTTTCGCGCGCTCAAAAGATGGGGCTGGATTGGCGTTTTGGCGGTCGTGCTGCTGGTCGGTGCCGCGGCCTATCGGGAAATCAGCCTCAGCCGCGCAACGCAATCGGCACAAAGCTTTGGCGATGCGGTCATCTCGGCGCTTGATCTGCCCGATGCCGATGCCCGTGCCGCAGCCCTGTCAGACATTCTGCCCCAGGCAGATAACCAAGATGTGATCCTGACCTTTATCCGTGCCTCAGACCTAAGCCAGAGCGATGCGCCCGCCGCCGCTGAGGCGTTGCGCGCCATTGCGGACAGGCCAGATATTTTGCCGCGTTACCGTGATTTGGCCTTGCTGCGTGCGCATATGTTGTCGCCCCTTGAGGACGAAGGGCTGCGCGCCGCTACCTTGGCCCGTTTAGCACAGGATGAAGCGCCGTTTGCGGGGCTTGCGCGGGAAATGCAGGCGCTTGAGCTTCTGAATGTTGGCGATATATCGGGTGCGCTGGACGCGTTGCGCGCCCTGAGCGAACAATCGGTCGTCACCTTGTCACAGCGCGACCGCATCACAGCGTTGATCCTCGCCCTAGAGAGTGGCGCAACACTGACAGGCCAAGGCGCGGCATCCGAATAAAGGGGCGTTTTCATGCACAGCACCAAACCATCCGCAAAGCTTTTGGCCCGCTATGGGGGCATTGGTGTTCTGGCACTTGCCCTTTTGGCGGGTTGCGAACGCGAGCAGATTTTGGAGGGGGAGCGGTTTGACACCCGTGTGCCGCTGTCCCAGACCCTGCCTGATGCGGCGCTTGAGGCTGTCGAGGCACCCGAAGCAGCTGTGATTGTCCCCTTTGCTGTGCCTGCGCCGCAAAACCTTGACGCATGGCCCCTGCGCGGTGCGAATGCGGCCAATGCGATACCTGCGCTGTCCTTTTCATCGGGGGCCAGTTTGCAATGGTCTGCGGATATCGGTGCGGGCAATGGCCGCCGCACCCGCCTGACGGCCGATCCGATTTTCACCAATGGCGTGGTGATCACGCTGGACAGCGCGGCGGGTCTACAGGCGACCTCGCCCGAGGGCGCGGTGGTCTGGCGGGTCGATTTGACGCCACCAAGCGAGCGCGATGGCGGGGTCTCGGGCGGTGGTATCGGCGCAAGCGGTGATCAGATTTTCGCAACCACGGGCTATGGCGAATTGGTGGCCATTGATGCCGCAAGCGGCACGATCAA
>JAGYKZ010000153.1 GCA_018401385.1 Roseicyclus sp. | reverse complement strand
CATCTTTCTTCGGCAGGGGTTGCCCCCATAATTGCGCCAAGGCCTGAAGCGCCGCCGCCGCATCAGCCGAGCCGCCGCCAATACCCGCCCCATGAGGAAGATTTTTCACAAGGCGAATAACCGCCCCTTGGCCGGTTTCAAGGGAAAACAACCGCGCTGCTTTAAGCACCAAATTGCCGTCATCCACTGGGACACCCGTGGAAAATGGACCTTCCACCGTGAGGCTAAGATCTGAGGCGGGCGCGACCATAAGCTGATCTGCAATGTCTACAAAACAAACAAGTGAGTCGAGCAGGTGATACCCGTCCGCCCTTTGCCCAACCACGTGCAGAGCAAGATTAAGCTTGGCGCGCGCGGGCCAAAGGGTCATTGCCCCTCCGCCTCGCGTTGCTGCACCGCATCCAGACCGATCTCAAGTTTCAGCCTGATCCGCACGGCATCTTCATCCGTGGGTTCAAAGGACAATGCCCGTTCCCACTGAAACCGCGCTTCACGTTGACGACCAACCTTCCAATAAACATCGCCCAGATGATCGTTAACAATCGGGTCGGTTGGCAAAAGTTCCGCCGCGCGCTCCATGGGTGCAATCGCCTCTTGATAGCGGCCAAGGCGGAAATAAACCCATGCAAGACTGTCTACAATATATCCTGAATCGGGGTCCAATTCGACCGCGCGCTCAATCATTTTCAATGCCTCGTCCAGGTTGCGGCGTTGCTCGACCAAGGAATATCCAAGGTAGTTGAGAACCGAGGATTGATCCGGGCTGAGGCTCAGGGCTTTGCGGAAATCGGCCTCGGCTGCATCCCATTGGTCAGATTGTTCATAACAAATGCCGCGGGCGTAAAATAAAAACCAGAAGCGCGGATCGTTTTGATCAATCAGCGCAAGTGCTGCGCTATAGGCGTCAGCGCCTTCGGTAAAACGTTCTTCGCGGCGCAATAAATCACCAAGCTGTGCGTGTACGGAAAATGGTTGCGGGCCTGTGACCAACAGAGCTTGCAAACTGGCGATGGCCTCGCCGCTGCGCCCCAGTTGCGCATAGGCATCCGAGCGCCCAATGATGGCCTCCAGTGCAAGAGGGTCGTTTTCTGGGACGTCACCATAGGTCGCGATGGCCAAATCATATTGATTGCTTTGCATCAGCAAATCACCACTCAGCAGCAGCGACTCGGTGTGAGACGGGTCAATATAATAGGCCGCTCGGCTGTAGATCAGCGGCAGGGTCGGCCCGCTTTCCCGCCCTAACGCCTCTGCCAATGTGAAAAAAACCTCAGCCAACCCCTGTTGCGGTGTTGTGATGAAATCATAGCTGCGGCTTGGATTTGCGGCAATCTCGTCACGAAGGGCGCTGAGACCGAGATCGCGGTTTTGCGACAATACCCCATCTAGCATGGCCAGCGCATCCTCGGCGCGGTCCAATTGAACCAAGGTTTGCGCATAGGCCCGTAAGATGCGCGAACCAGCCGCGCCAAGGTTGAAGTCCACACCTTCATAGATTTGCACCGCGCCTTCGAAATCACCCACCGCGCCGCGCGCCAAGGCGAGGTGGTAGTAGGCCAGATCGCCCAGGCCCTTGTTCAGGCCCACTTCGTCCTTGTGCCCC
>JAGYKZ010000152.1 GCA_018401385.1 Roseicyclus sp. | reverse complement strand
CCAGCAGGTCAAAATCGACAAAGCTGTCATTCATCGGGGTCACCAATGTATCGGCCATAGAATGCGCCACTTGGCTCAGGCGCGTGTGGGACCCGGGGCAGTCGATCACGATGAAATCCACCTGTCCCTCCAGTGTCGAGACCGCTGCTGACAGGCGCTTATCAAAAATATTCTCGCCTTCGGCCAAGGTTGCCGGGTTAATTTCGGGCAAGTTCATCAGGATCGGGCAGGCCAAGGCAAGACCGCGTTTTTTCATCGTGGCTTGGCGGTTTTCGATGTAGCGGTGAAAGCTGCGCTGTCGCAGATCAAGATCAAGACCGCCCACCTTGAATCCTTCCCGCGCGAGGGCCGTGGCCACGTGCATGGTCGTGGTGGATTTTCCAGACCCGCCTTTTTCATTCCCAAACACCAGAATATGCGCCAAATCAAAACCCCTTTACCGTCATTCGCACCGTATCTTGTGGGTGCCTTCCATCACGCGCCAATATAAGGGAGGAAGCGGGTGCTGTTAAGCAAGAAAGGCACATTAGTTATGGCTAAAATGAAAAACACCGCCCCCATGGGGGGCGGTGCATAAAAACCAGACATGGGACTTGGATTAGAAGCCCAAACCTTCGTATTTCTTTTTGAATTTGGACACACGGCCACCTGTATCCATCAGGCGCGCGCCACCGCCCGTCCATGCGGGATGCACGGAAGGGTCGATATCAAGCGACAGCGTATCGCCTTCGGAACCCCATGTGGATTTCATCTGCACAATCGTGCCATCGGTCATTTTGACATCGATGACGTGGTAATCGGGGTGAATATCTTTTTTCATCGTCTCTGCCCTTCTTACGCTTCGGCACTGTCGCTGGCGGCGCGATAGTTGGTTTTTTCGGCGATACGCGCGGATTTACCACGGCGATCGCGCAAGTAATACAGCTTCGCACGGCGCACACGACCGCGGCGCACCACTTCGATCGAGTCGATATTGGTGGAGTAAAGCGGAAATACACGCTCCACACCTTCACCAAAGGAAATTTTGCGAACGGTGAACGAACCTGCAATCCCTTTGCCGTTCTTGCGGCTGATGCAAACGCCTTCATACATCTGCACACGGGACCGCGACCCTTCGGTCACCTTGAAGCCAACGCGAATGGTGTCACCAGCTTTGAAATCGGGAATGGTCTTCCCAAGGGCGGCGATTTGTTCCGCCTCGATTTGTGCGATAAGATCCATTGGATCTTCTCCTCTAAATGCTCGCGGTTGTTCCGCGAAGATGTGGTCGCATCTGAGAGCTCTGGTCTTCGACCGGATCCACCATCATCCCATTTGGGGGTGTCCGCCAGAGGTCACGCTGACTTTCCTAATATGTCCTTGGTCAATCTGCCTTGCGCCGAAGTTCCGCAAAAGCGCGGGGACAAAGCCCCTAGAAAAAAACCAAAGAGGCCCGATCAGCCGATTCCGACTGCGGACGGATGGCATATAGGCCGCAAATCTCAAAGGATCAAGCCTTATCACGCCCTGTCTTGCCCTGTTTGGAAAGATAGGCTGCCCATAGATCGGGACGGCGCGATTGCGTCAGCGCCTCAGCTTCGGTGCGGCGCCATTCGGCCACGCGGGCATGATTGCCTGAGGTCAAAACTTCG
>JAGYKZ010000151.1 GCA_018401385.1 Roseicyclus sp. | reverse complement strand
GGCCGCGTCCAGATAATCGGTCACAGGCGGGCAGGTGCAGATCAGATGCCTGTCGCCATAAACATTGTCCACGCGGTTCACGGGCGGCCAGTATTTATCCACGCGGAACGCCCCCGCAGGGAAGCAGCCCACCTCGCGGCTATAAGCGCGCTCCCATGGGCCAACCAAATCTTCGACCGTATGGGGCGCATGGCGCAAGGGGCTGTCTTCGGCGGCGATTTTGCCCGCTTCGACATCGGCAATCTCCGCACGAATGGCGAGCATTGCATCACAAAAGCGGTCAATCTCCGCCTTGGTTTCGCTTTCGGTCGGTTCGACCATCAATGTGCCCGCAACAGGCCAGCTCATCGTGGGCGCATGAAAGCCGTTATCCATCAGGCGCTTGGCAATATCATCAACCGTCACGCCCGCCTCGGCGAAGGGGCGGCAATCAAGGATGCATTCATGCGCGATATGGCCGCCCTGCCCTGTGAACAGGATCGGATAGGCCCCCGATAGGCGCTTGGCGATGTAATTGGCGTTGAGGATGGCGATTTTGGTGGCCTGCGTCAGACCTGCCCCACCCATCAATTTGATATAGGCATAGGAAATGGGCAGGATCGAAGCTGAGCCATAAGGCGCGCCCGAAACTGGCCCTTGATCGCCGTCCATTTCTGGATGACCCGGCAGGTAAGGGGCGAGATGTGCCTTAACCCCAATCGGCCCCATGCCAGGGCCGCCGCCACCATGCGGGATGCAGAAGGTTTTGTGCAGGTTCAGGTGGCTGACATCTGCCCCGATCTCACCTGGTTTGGACAGGCCCACCATGGCATTGAGGTTCGCACCATCCAGATAGACTTGTCCCCCATGGGCATGGGTGATCGCACATATCTCGCGCACGGTGCCTTCGAACACGCCATGGGTCGATGGATAGGTGATCATACAAGCGGCCAAACGATCACCCGCAGCCTCGGCCTTGGCGCGGAAATCCTCAAGATCAACATCACCATTTTCCGCTGATTTGACCACGACCACATCCATCCCTGCCATCTGCGCAGAGGCGGGGTTGGTGCCATGCGCGGACACAGGGATCAGGCAGATCTTGCGGTGATGATCCCCGCGCGCCTGATGATAGGCGGCGATGGTCAAAAGGCCTGCATATTCACCTTGCGCGCCCGAATTGGGCTGCATCGACATCGCGTCATAGCCCGTGATCTCGCAGAGATACTCCGAGAGCGCCACAAGCATTTCTGCATAACCCTCAGCCTGATCTTGCGGGACAAACGGGTGAAGCCCGCCAAATTCGGGCCATGTGATGGGCATCATCTCGACCGCCGCGTTCAGCTTCATCGTGCAAGAGCCAAGTGGGATCATCGCCCGATCCAGCGCCAAATCGCGATCCGACAAGCGGCGCATATAGCGCATCATCTCGGATTCCGCGCGGTTCATGTGGAAAATCGGATGGGTCAGATACTCGGTTTCCCGCAACAGCCCCTCTGGGATGGCGGGGGCATCCACCACATCCAAAAGCGTTACACCAAAGGCCTCGCAGACGGCAGCCAAATGCGCCTCTGTCGTGACCTCATCCACGGAAATACCAATCCGATCTTGGCCCACATCGCGCAGGTTGACCCCCCGTGCCACCGCCGCCGCCATGATCCGCGACTGCTTGGCCCCAACTT
>JAGYKZ010000150.1 GCA_018401385.1 Roseicyclus sp. | reverse complement strand
GCGGCAATCGGCTCCGCGATCAAACCCGCCTTGCGGGCACCCGCCCCCAAAACAGATTGACGGATCGCACGTTTCTCTACGGGTGTTGCCCCATGGGGCACGCAAACGATGATTTTTGGCTTTGTGAAGGTCGTGCTTTTATGCACTTTGCGGATGAAATGTTTGATCATTTCTTCCGCAACATCGAAATCGGCAATTACCCCGTCCCGCATAGGGCGGATTGCTTGAATTGACCCTGGGGTGCGTCCGAGCATCAGTTTGGCGTCTTCGCCGAACGCCAAGGCTTTTTTCACACCGTCTTTCACTTGATAGGCCACAACGGAGGGTTCGCTGAGGACCACCCCTTTGCCGCGCACATAAATCAATGTGTTCGCGGTGCCCAAATCAATCGCCATATCGGCGGAAAATAGTCGTCCAAGTCCAAAAGCCATAATGCGGCGATCCCAAATAGTCATCCTGCTCAGACGAGGTTGACCTGTTTGCAGCCGATCACCCTCTGATAGGCATATATGCAAAGGGCTGTGGGAAGGTAAAGAACAATAAGGGCGCAATCGATGTGCAAGCCAAGGTAATTCAAAGAAATCCGCCCCAGTCGGGGCGGATTTTTCAGATTGTCTCAGTTTGCATCGCGATAGGAGACTTCCTTTACATCCGCGCCTGATTTTCCGCGCCGCAAGATTAAGCGGTTCAGGGCGTTGATATAGGCCTTGACGCTGGCGACCACCGTATCGGTATCAGCCGATTGTGCCGTGGCAATGCGCCCCTCTTCCTCCATCCGAACGGATACGGTCGCTTGCGCATCGGTCCCTTCGGTGACGGCATGAACTTGATAAAGCTGCAAACGCGCCGAATGTGGAAAGGCCTGTTTGACCGCGTTAAACGCCGCATCCACAGGGCCATCGCCCGTGGCCACAACGGTTTTTTCCTCATCACCCACACGGATCACAAGGTCGGCGTGTTGCGGGGCCTCGGTTCCGCAGATCACACGCAGGAATTTCAGCTCCAAATGGTCGGAGGCATCAATCGCGCCTGTGTCCGTGACAAGGGCCACAATGTCGTCATCATACACTTCTTTTTTGCGATCCGCCAAAGCCTTGAACCGCACAAACACATCGTTGAGCTGATTGTCTGCCAATTCAAAGCCCAATTCTTTGAGCTTGGCGCGCAACGCGGCGCGGCCCGAATGTTTGCCAAGGGGCAACGAGGTGCCAGACAACCCAATATCCTCAGGGCGCATGATCTCGAACGTGTCCGCTGATTTCAGCATCCCGTCTTGGTGGATGCCCGATTCATGGGCGAAGGCATTCTTGCCGACTATGGCCTTGTTGAACTGAACCGCGAACCCAGAAACAGTGCTGACACGGCGCGAGATATGCATGATTTTCTTGGCATCGACACGGGTGTGGAACGGCATGATGTCATTGCGCACGCGCATCGCCATCACGACCTCCTCCAGCGCGGTATTGCCCGCCCGTTCACCCAGCCCATTGATGGTGCATTCAATCTGACGTGCCCCGCCCTCAACCGCGGCCAAGGCATTGGCGGTCGCCATGCCAAGGTCATTGTGGCAATGGGTGGCGAAAATCACATCCTCGGTCCCCGGCACCTCGGCGATCAGACGCCGGATCAGATCGGCGCTCTCCACCGGCGCGGTATAGCCCACCGTGTCGGGGATATTGATCGTGCTAGCCCCCGCCTTGATCGCGATCT
>JAGYKZ010000015.1 GCA_018401385.1 Roseicyclus sp. | reverse complement strand
CTCGACATGGTTGGCCAAATGCCGCGCGGCCTGCGCGCTTGGCAATTTGCGCCACCGATCTTCGATCTCTTTTTCTTTGGCCAAGGTGTTATGCACCCGCGCGAACAGCGGCAATTGCGCTGCAAACCCCTTGACCAGCGCACGCGCGCCCGCCTTGCGCTTGGCGCGGTTTTGCTCGGACAGGCAATTGAGCGTGGCCTCGATCCCCATCTCCTCGCCATCCACCTCAAAGCTCATGCCCGCGATGGTTTCGTCAAACAGGCGGTTCCACGCAGCCGCCCCCACGACGGATTGATCATGCAGGAATTTCTCCATTTCATCAGACAGCTGATAGGGCTTCATCGCACGCATTCGATCAAAGACGGGGCGATAGCGTGCCAGATCAGCATTCGCCGCCAATAGACCCGCGAGATGGACCTCGTCCAGACGGTTGAATTCAAGGCTAAAGAACACAAGCGCGGTGGTCGCGTTGGTGATCTTGTCCTGACAATCTGACATGAATTTTGCGCGATCCGCATCCGTGGTTTTTTGGTAATAGCGCAATCCTGCAAAGGACATGACCCGTCCCGCCACCATGTCAATCTTTTCATAGCGCAATACGCAATCGAGCATGGATTTGGCATCTAAACCCGCCAATTTACCCTCATAATCCGCCGCGAAATCCGCGCATTCCTTTTGCAGGAAATCCATGTCGCGCTTGAGTTCGGGCGCATCGGTTGCGGGATAAAGATCGCTCAAATCCCATTCGGGCAAATCGGCCCATGCCCCGCCACCTGTCTCGGAATGGGCATCAAATTGGCGGGGGTCGGTGTGATGGGTCATGGCACTGCCTTTGATCAAATAGGAAATCTTATTCTCAATGATATGCGGTGCAAACCCCGCGCCCTCAACCCCCTAGGGCATATTTTCCCGCGATCAGATCACCAAATCCGCGACCACGGGGAAATGGTCAGAAGCGGTCAACAGGGCTGTGCGCAGGTTTGCGTCATGGTAACAGGCGGCGTCCTCAAACGGGTGCCAGATGCGCCAAGCACCCCCCTTTTTGCGCAAATCAGGGCTGACCATGATGTAGTCAAGCAGCGCCGAGAGATAGCGCTTTTCCTCGTGGATATAAAACCGCGCCGTGGTCTGGCTGGCGGCGGTGAGGCTTTGCAGGGCACGGGCCGCGTGCGGATCGAAGAGCTGTTCTTCGGAGGACCTGTCACAGCCCATCACAATCTCGACCGAAGAGCGGCCAAACAGTTTTTCATATTCATCCAGACCCGGGCCATCGTTGAAATCGCCCATCACGATCAGCGGATCACCTGCGGCCAGATGCTGATCGACACGGGCGCGCAGCCAAATCGCTTGGGCCAATTGTTTGCGGCGATTGGCAATGGCAATGCGCATCACCTCCTCAGGGTTGCGCGCGCCATGGGGGGCTTTGGATTTGATATGCACCCCAATCAAACGGCTTTTCTCCGTTTTCGTCTCAATAAGAAGTTCCAATGGTGGCTTGGAAAATTGCACCAAATCCTCACGCGCATCAACATCGAGATCAATGCGGAACTTGCCATCAAAGCGCGGCGCGTCCTGCCATCCTTTGCCGCCCGACTGGCCCGCGACTTCGCCCTGAGGGTCGTGATGTGCCGCCATGACATCGGGATCGTACAGCAGGGCAATTTGCTGCTGCGTGTCATTGGCAAACCCGCGCACCGCCTTTCGGCATCGCAGATCAAACCGCGCCGCGAAATTTTCAAGCGCGCGCACCGTGTCGCGGGATTTCTTGGTGTCGGGCGCCTCGATCACCATCACCGCATCGGCGTCCATGGCCGCAAAAACATACCCCAAAGCGCCAAGCTGCGCGGCGCGTGTCACATCGTGGCGCGCGGACCATGCCGCATCCTCAAGCAGGGTGCCATCATCGGCGAAAACTGCGTCAAACCATTCAACATTATAGGTGGCAAGGCGCATTCAGACCCCGGTTTTGTTCAGCGGTTTGGTGATCTCATCATAGGCGCGATTAATCGCCGCCATTTTATGCGCGGCCAGAGCAACGGCTTCGGGCGGCACACCGCGCGCTTGCATTTGGTCGGGGTGGTTTTCACGCACCAGCGCGCGATACCGGGCGCGGAGCGCCTCAGGGCTTGCGTCATGTGGCAGGCCCAGAATGGCAAACGGGTCTTGCGGCGCATCGGGGATAAACGTTGCGCGCAACCCCGCAAAGCGCACAGGCGTGATGCCAAAAATCTCCGCCACTTGTCCCAGAAATTCATCCTCGGCGGGATGGTAATGGCCGTCAGCTTGCGCGATGTGGAAAAGCCCCGCCAACAAATCCTCCAAAATCGGCGCGGCGGGTTTAAACATACGGGCAATGCGGCGGGCATAAACCTCGAACCCCGCAACATCCTCGCGGGCAAGGTTAAAGACGCGCCGCCGCGGCGTATCGGCGGCGGGAATATGAAAAACCTGTCGGAAGGCGGCCACTTCATCGCGGGTCACCTGTCCATCCGCCTTCGCCATTTTCGCGCCAAGCGCGATCCAGCAATGGTAAAGGCACGCTGCGTTCGGGCGGGCGGCGTAACCGCTCCAAACAGAACCGAGAGGCTCTCGCCGCAGGCGGAAGCGGACGAATGCCTCCGAAATATTTTGGTCCAGATTGACATGGCCGCAGACCCGGCCTTTTTTGCTGTGTCGATTTTTTCTGGATTTAGCGCGGCTAAAGGTCTTTTGCATCAAGACCAGATCATGCCAGCGGTCAAACTTCCACCCCATGCGCGGCATGCAGCCCGTTTCGATATATCCCATCGCCTTATGAAATTTCTGCGCGATGTCATTCTCCCCCGATGCCTGCCACGAAACGCACAATGCCCGCCGTGCGACCCTCAGCCTCCAACGCACTCAATAGGCGCGGCCCAGACCACGGGCACGCGCCGGAAGGTGTATCAGGATCGTATGCTCTGCGATGAACCGATACCCATCTGCATGGCGAAAAGGACCGAAACAGGCAAAACCAACGACCGCTCTCCATCCATGTCACCAGCGCGCGGTGATCTGTCAGGATATGCTCAACATCTTCAGCGGTTTTAAGCGTGCTCTACGTAAATGTATAGGCCGTGTCGCGGTGCATAGTTCCATATCTCGAGGATCAGGGGTATGCTCCAAACGCGCGGCGATAATGTCGCTGGGGCATGATCGATAATGATCCTCGCTATAAAACCACAACCCCAGTTTCGGTCTTAAAGGGTTACCGAAATCTTAGGTCTTAGATGCCATGCGAAATGGAGAGGCGCGCATCAGTGAATATCGGGGCCCAATGCGCGGCGCAGCGCCCTCCCGCCTGTGGTGTCTCCAGTGCAAGCGCGGTCAGGCGCGTGTTGACCTCCTCCAAGCGCGCGGCAGGATGACCGCCTGACTGCCACTCGATCAAGGCAGGAAAAAGCCCATCAAGGGAAGGACACCATTCTCAAGGTATCGTCATGCGCCAACGCAAATCCCCACGCCCCAAATTCCAGACTTTGCCGACCGAAAAAGGTCTGCGTCAAAGCCACATCAAGATCCGGCAACCACTGAAACCCACGCACGCGCCCGGGCGCACCTGCAAATCGGTCAAGATCAAACCAACGCGGCTGCGCGGGGGCGGGAATATCAAGGGCAAGGCGCAATAAGTTCAAGATATTCCGTTGCCCCAAGCCCGATGAGCGGTTATGCGTGCCCATATCCAAAATGCTGCCCACCGCCCTGAAACCGCAAGCCATGGGTCGCAGTCAGTTCCGCCTCGGCGCTTGCCAAATCTTCGGCTGCAATCGCCACGTGATCCAATACCATCATCATATGGTCGCCTTTTGCAATTATGGGGTCGCGGGTGACCATTCTAAGGGGCCGCATTTTATGCTACAAGGTGAAAGACAGATTTGGTGGCAAAGACAAGAGAGCAAAGATCATGGCAGGCCCCGAAGACAGAACGCAGCTGCGCAAAACCGCCTTTGCCGCACGCAAAGCCGCGCATGAGACCTTGGGTGAGGCGCGAGACAGCCACTGCGCATTTGTTGCAGGCGCTTGGAACCGTCAAGGCCTGATCATTGCAGGCTATATGCCAATCCGCACAGAGATTGATCCGCGCCCCGCCATGAAGTGCTGGCGCGACAATCAGTTGTGCCTGCCCGTGATTGTGGCCAAAGACAGCCCGCTGCTGTTTCGGGAATGGGCCTATAACGGGCCGTTGATCGTTAGCGAATTCGGCGCGCAAATCCCACCCGGTGGCGCGGCACGTACCCACGATATCTTGATCGTTCCGTTGGTGGGGTTTGACGCAATGGGCCCAGCGCCTTGGATATGGTGGGGCTTCTATGATCGCAACCTCGCCATGTTGCGTGCAACCAACCCCCGATTGCGTGCGATTGGTTTTGCTTATGAGGCGCAAAACCTATCCCAGCTGCCCGCTGAGGCCACAGACCAACCATTGGATCTTATCGTGACCGAGGCTGCGATCCATCACCCTGCGCTTGCGTATGAAGGCAAAGGGGACTAGGGGTTCCTTTCATGAAATGCCTTTTCCTTGGAGATGTGATGGGCCGCGCGGGCCGTGCCGCCATCACCACCCATCTGCCGCGTTTGCGCGAGGCGTGGACGCTCGATTTCGTGGTGGTGAATGGTGAGAATGCCACTTCGGGCATGGGCTTGTCTGGGGGGCACGCTAAGGAACTGCTGGACGCGGGTGCCGATTGCATCACGCTTGGTGATCACGCCTTTGACCAAAAGGATATGTTCGGCTTCATCGAAAATGAGCCGCGCGTGATCCGCCCGCTAAATATCTCGAAAGCCGCCCCTGGACAGGGCGCGCGGATTTTCAACGCCACGGGCGGGCGCAAGGTTCTGGTTGCGCAAGCCTTGGGGCAAGTGTTCATGAAACACCCCTATGATGATCCGTTTTCGGCGCTGGATCCGATCCTGAAATCCCATCCTCTGGGCGGCATGGTGCAGGCGGTGATTGTTGATTTTCACGCCGAAGCCACATCCGAGAAAATGGCAATGGGTCATTATTGCAATGGCCGCGCAAGCCTTGTGGTGGGCACACATACCCATGTGCCAACCGCCGATACCATGATCCTGTCAAACGGCACAGCCTATCAAACCGATGCGGGAATGTGCGGTGATTATGATAGTGTCATCGGCATGGACAAGGCGGAGCCTCTGCGCCGTTTTCTGACCCATATCCCAAAGGAGCGTTTTAGCCCTGCCTTGGGCGAGGCGACCCTATCAGGCGTTTATGTCGAAACTGATGAACGCACCGGACGCGCGGTTTTGGCGAAACCTGTTCGCATCGGTGGCAAGCTGTCTCAGACAGATCCCACATAGATCGCTTGCACAAGCCCAAACAGATGGGGAAGATGGGCAATAAGTGGGCATCTCTTTGCCTGCGTGAACGAGGGCAGCGATGCTAGATTTGGGACTAACGCCAACGGGCGAGGCCATCACAACCCTGATTATTTTATTAGGGATGTTCACCCTGTTTCTGCGTGAAACCTACCCAACCGAAGTGGTGGCCATTGGCGTGGTTGCGTTGCTTTTGGTCACGGGGTTATTGCCCTATGACGCGGGGGTGGCTGTGCTTTCGAACCCCGCCCCGTGGACGATTGCCGCGATGTTTGTGGTGATGGGGGCATTGGTGCGCACGGGCTCGCTGGATCGGGTGACGCGCTTGGCCGAAAGCACCGCGAAAACCCATCCGAAACTGGCCGTCACGCTATTGCTGGGCTTTGCTGCGCTCGCCTCGGCCTTTGTCAACAACACGCCGATTGTGGTGATCATGATTCCTGTGTTCGTGCAGGTGGCGAAGATCCTGAAAAAATCCGCCTCCAAATTGTTGATCCCACTCTCTTATGCAGCAATCATGGGCGGCACACTCACCTTGATTGGGACGTCAACCAATCTGTTGGTTGATGGTGTTGCGCGCGGCCAGGGCCTTGAGCCCTTCACCATTTTCGAAATCACCCCAATCGGCCTCGTGGTCGTGGGGTGGGGGATGCTGTATCTGGCGCTGATCGGGCGTCACCTGTTGCCTGACCGTGCCTCCATGGCGACCCTTTTGGGGGGCAACCGCGCAAAGATGAAATTCTTTACCGAAGTGGCCATCCCCGAGGACAGCGCCCTGATCGGTCAGAAAGTGACAGATGTTGATCTGTTCACCCGCGATGGTGTGCGCCTGATTGACGTTTTGCGAGGGGATGCCTCTCTCAGGCGCAATATGGACGCGGTGGTGCTGCAATTGGGCGATCGCGTGGTTCTGCGCACCGAAATGGCCGAATTGTTGGGGATGCAAAGCTCCAAGGACCTGCGCACCATCGACAAGCTCTCCTCGGTCGAGACCACCACAGTTGAGGTTTTGATCACGCCTGGATGCCGTATGATTGGGCGCCCGCTTGGATCGATGCGTTTGCGGCGGCGTTACGGGGTCTATCCCTTGGCCGCGCATCGCAGAAACCAGAATATTGGGAGACAGTTGGAAGATTTGGTTGTCCAGGTTGGCGACACATTACTGCTGGAGGGGGATCCTGCTGATATCCAACGCTTGGCCGCGGATATGGATATGGTGGATGTCTCCACCCCATCAGAGCGCCCCTACCGCCGCGAGAAAGCGCCCATTGCGCTTTTGGCGATGATGGGGATCGTGGTTCTTGCCGCATTTGATGTGGCCCCGATCCTGCCCTTGGCGGTGCTTGCCATGGCTGTGGTTTTGATTGCGCGCTGCATTGATGCAGAAGAGGCGTTTTCCTTTGTCGAAGGGCGCTTGCTGGCCCTGATATTCGCCATGCTGGCAATGGGTGCAGCGCTTGAACACACGGGCGCGATTGAGCTTTTGGTTGGCGGCCTCGCACCATGGCTGGAAGGCTTGCCACCCGTGGTCTTGGTCTGGTCTGTGTATTTCATAACAACCGTGCTGACCGAGCTTGTCTCAAACAATGCCATCGCGGTCATCATGGCGCCGATTGCCATTGCCCTCGGCCAAACGATGGGGGTTGATCCACGCCCCTTGGTGATTGCGGTGATGATTGCGGCCTCAGCCTGTTTCGCCACGCCGATTGGCTATCAAACCAATATGTTGGTCTATGGTCCGGGCGGCTATCGCTTTACCGATTACCTCAAAGTGGGTATCCCTTTGAATCTGTCTCTTGGTGTCGTGGTCTGTTTGACCATTCCTGTGCTTTGGCCGCTCTGAAAGGATGATCCCCATGCCACGCAAGACCTTCGCCGCTACAGTGATCCTTGTCCTGCTTCTTCTCGCGGTTTCGGGGTGTGCGGCGCTTAACCCCTCGCCTACCCCGCGCGACATTCGCCTGTCGCAAGGCGCGCTTGAGGTTCGGATGAGTGACGCAACCCGATGCAGCGCGACCGCACCGCAAATGGGCGTCAATATTTGGGAAGGCGCATTGGACGGCTGTCCCGCAGGCTATCGCTATCAGGTCGAGATTGATCCACGCAGCAATATTTTGCGCCGCGTGGTTGAGTTGGTGGTCAAAGCTGTGGCCCCAGATGCAGAATTGCCCCCTGTGGCCAGCGTCACCATCACCGACCCCGAGGGCCGAATTTACGAATTCGTCTCGCCGCGCCCCGTTGAGTGACGCGCGCAACGCCCCGCTTGCGCAATCTGGGCCGCAGGGCTAAAACCGCGCGCGAGTTTCACGAACAAGGACGCACGCTATGGCAGGCCATTCAAAATGGGCGAATATTCAGCATCGCAAGGGGCGACAGGATAAGCTGCGCTCCAAACTCTTTTCCAAATTGGCAAAAGAGATCACGGTTGCCGCGAAAATGGGTGACCCCGATCCTGACAAAAATCCCCGTTTGCGCCTTGCCGTAAAGGAAGCCAAATCAAACTCTGTCCCCAAGGATGTCATCGAACGCGCGATCAAAAAATCGCAGGGCGGCGATGCGGAAAATTACGAGGAAATCCGCTACGAAGGCTACGGGCCAGAAGGGGTGGCCGTGATTGTGGAGGCCATGACCGATAACCGCAATCGCACCGCGTCAAATGTGCGCTCCACCTTCAGCAAGAATGGCGGCAATTTGGGTGAAACGGGATCGGTTTCCTTTATGTTTGATCGCAAAGGTCAGGTCAGCTATCCCGCCTCGGCGGGCGATGCGGACAGCATCATGATGGCCGCGATTGAGGCGGGCGCCGAAGATGTGGAAAGCAGCGAGGACGGTCATATCATCTGGTGCGCTGACAGCGACCTGTCCGATGTTTCAACCGCCTTGGAGGAACAGTTGGGGGAATCGGACAGCACCAAATTGGTGTGGCGCCCCCAGACCACCACAGCCCTTGATCTGGAAGGCGCGCAAAAGTTGATGAAGCTGATTGACGCGCTGGAAGATGACGATGATGTTCAAACCGTCACCGCGAATTTTGAAATTCCCGATGAGATTATGGATCAACTGTGATCCCTCATTTTTCGACACATTGAAAAAAGGCTGGCATTAATGCCAGCCTTTTCTCGCACCTTACTCAGCGGCGTGTTGGCCCGTGCCGAAAAGCAGTGCCTTTGCCATTTTCTCCAAATCCAGAGGCTGTGGCGCCAAGCGGCGGCACAATCAGCGGGAATTCGTCAGCCGCAGCCAAACGACTGGGAGGCATGATCTCACCGACAAGCCCGCGGCCCCACTGGGCCGCCGACCACGATCCGATGGCCAAGGCCATGGATGAAACATGTCCGATAGCCGCTCCAGACAGGTCAGCATCGCAGTGGGGCGCGGGGCATGGGATTTCACATCGCCGCGCAAAATCACCGCATCAAAGGAAATGCCCTCACGGGCGCGGGCCGTAGCACCAAGCAAGGCACGGACGGGCATCAGTTCGGAGCGGGAAACAAATCCCAAGGCCCGCCCCCCTTGGACCGTGGCGCGCAGCACATCGCGCACACCCGCACGCAGGTGGATATTTTGGGCAAGCTTGGCCGCAAAGATTTTTTGATGCGTTGCATCCAACGCATCCGCCCGTTCCCGTTCCCCATGGACGGCGGCGTAAGCGGCCGCTAAATGCGCATAACCCTCACCGCGTGTCAGGGCGACATATGTATCCCATGTCCAATGCCATTCCATTCCATGGATACGAAACGCAGCGTTCCATGCCGCAAGATCAAGCTCCGCGCAGTCCGCCAAACTGCCCAATCCGCCAAAAACAACCGCCTCGTAGCCCAGCAACCAATCTAACATACACCCACACTCCTTTGACACCACACAAGCAGATCAACGTGAAGGAACAATGAAACCGATGGCGTTTCTGCGCCGCAGCATGAGGCCCTGTCGCCCTCTTGGGCGAATTTTCATCACTCTGCCCAAAGAACGGGCAGAATGCGCGCGCCTCATTTCGTTTGTGCGACCGCAGGCGTGATTTGGCGGCGGCTGATCATTGCCTCGCGCCATGTGATGAATGAGATGGAGCCGATGATGATCGCACCGCCCAAAATCACGAACGGATCCACCCCTTCGCCAAAAAACACCGCACCCATTGTGGTGGCCCATATCAGTTGCAAAAAAGTGACGGGTTGCGTCACGGTCAAAGCGGCAGCGGCAAAGGCCAAGGTCATTGTATAATGGCCTGCCGTGGCGAAACAGGCGACCAGAAACAGCCAGAAAATCTGATCCCATGTCGGCGTGATCCAAACCGCAAAGGCAAAGGGCGCCAAACCGATGGTCACCGTGATGGACAACATCCCCACCACCACCGAAGCATCGACACGATCCGCCATGATCTTGGCCACCAAATAGCCGCCCGCAAAGAACAGCGCGGTGAAGATCATTGCAATATGCCCCATCGACAATTCACGAAAGCCG
Organism: Roseicyclus sp.; assembly: GCA_018401385.1. GTDB lineage: Bacteria > Pseudomonadota > Alphaproteobacteria > Rhodobacterales > Rhodobacteraceae > M30B80. Next base: position 27,322 of record JAGYKZ010000015.1, on the reverse strand, counting down.
GGTCGCAGAATAATCACCGCACCCAAAAAGGCCAAACCGACCGCAACCGCACGGCGCAGCGCCATCCGTTCGCCTAGGAAAAAAACGGCCAGAACTGTGACGTAAACGGGGTTGAGGTAATTCATTGCGGTGACTTCGGCGATGGGGATTTGCGTCATCGCATAAAACCAGCAGATCACCCCAAAACTGTGCAAAACCCCGCGCAGCGAGAACAGGGCCAGATCAGGACGGGTCAGCCGTGCCCGAAGAATGGGACGGATCATGGGCAACAAAAAACCCAGACCTAACACATAGCGCAAAAACGCCGATTGCGCAGGCGGCACGTCACTGCCGACATATTTGACCAGGGCTGTCACCAACACAAAACACAGGCCTGTCACAAGCATCCAAGCCATCCCAACAAGGGGCCGATTGGCACGTTTTCTGGTGGGAACTGTCGCTTCACTCATAGCAGCGAAGATGGACAGAACGCCGGATCAAGCGCAAGCGTCAAATAAATCGGACAGCCAGAGATAAACCTTGATCCACGCATCGTTTATTTATAAATATATCTAATTATTAATCATGATTCAGGGGCTGCTATGCTGGATTATGCTGCATTAACTGCTTTTGCGGCTGTTTTGAGGACAGGCTCATTCGATGGGGCCGCGCAGATCCTCGGGGTGACTCAATCCGCCATCTCGCAACGGGTCAAAGCACTGGAAGAACGGCTGGGATGCAACTTGGTGCAGCGCACCCGTCCTGCACGCCCCACCGATGCAGGGCAGCGAATGCTGCGGCACATTGATGATGTCACCCTTATGGAGGCACAGCTGATCAAGGATTTGGGCCTTATCGCCCCGAACATCAGCGCGCATTTTCGTATCGCGGCCCCCAGTGAAGCAATCAATGGGTTCCTGCTTCAGGCCCTTGGTCGCGCAGAAATGCAGAATTTTGAGATTGTTCAAAAGAACTCCGATGACGTTCTTGATCTGTTACGGCGTGGCGAGGTGAACGCAGGCATAACCAGTCGCCCCTTGTCGATCGCGGGGGTGGCGAGCTACACGCTGCCGCCGCTTGACATTGTCGCCTGTGCCAATGCCACGCTGTTGCGGGCCTATCCCGAGGCGGCCATCCTGAAAGCACCACGCCTTGTCACAGCGCCTAAATCCAGCTTGCCCGACATTTGGGCCAAGGCGCATTTCGGCCCCAAAGTAGAAGGATCTGGACCGGTGCGCCTGATGCCATCCTTGGGCGATTGCGTGATCGGTGCGCAGGCGGGCTTGGGATGGGTTGCTGCACCCTATGAGATGCTGAAAGGCGCGATGGAGGCAGGCGGTTTGATACAAATTGGCGGCCCTAAAGCCCGTGCTCAGAAGGCGTTTTTCTGGCACTTACAGCAACGCCTGGAAGATGCATTCGCACCATTGATCACCGCGCTGAAGGCAGAACCTGACTGACGCAGTGTCGCTGACGCAGCTCAGGCAGAAATCAAACCGTCCGCTACGGCCAACTCGCGCATCTTCTTTTGCAGCTTTTCAAAGGCGCGCACCTCAATCTGGCGGCCGCGTTCGCGGCTGACGTTGTATATGCCAGACAATTCCTCAAGTGTGACAGGCACATCTTGGAGGCGGCGCTGACGCAGGATTTCCTTCTCACGCGGGTTCAGCACCTCCATGGCCTGCTCCATCAACGCCATGCGGCTTTGGAATTCATCCGCTCCGCATAATCCGCGGCCTGGTTGGCATCTTCATCTTCCAGCCAATCCTGCCATTGTGTGGCCCCCTCGCCGTCACTGCCAATCACCGCATTCAGCGATGCATCCCCCGCCCGACAGGCGGCGGTTCATCGAGATCACCTCATCCTCAGTGACACCCGGATCGGTGGCGATTTTGGCGACATTTTCAGGGCGCAGATCACGCCTCCTCCAACACGCCAATACGGGCCTTCGCCTTGCGCAGGTTGAAAAATAATTTCTTTTGCGCCGAGGTGGTGCCAAGTTTCACAAGGCTCAGGCGCAGGATATATTCTTGGATTGCCGCACGGATCCACCACATCGCATACGTGGCAAGACAGAAACCCCCTTTCAGGGTCAAAGCGTTTGACCGCCTGCATCAGACCCACATTCGCCTCTGAGATCACCTCCGCCTGAGGCAGCCCATAGCCGCGATAGCCGCTGGCGATTTTTACCGCGAGCCACAAATGCGAGGTCACCAATTGATGCGCGGCTTCATTGTCCTGATCCTCCGCCCAGCGCTTGGCCAACATATATTCCTGCTCAGGCTCCCTTGAAATTTACGGATTTCCTGCAAATAGCAGTTCATCCCCTGTTCGGGCGAAGGAGGCTGGAAGATTTGCATAACTGCTCATGCGCGTTTCATCCCTGATTTTCGTTTCAATTTGCACGATCAATTTAAGAAAGCGTGAATGTAACGATGATTAACTTTATCTCAGATGGGCGTTTTTATGCCCCATTCAAGGGAGCAGATGGCAGAAAGACCATAGGCCTATCCCCACTGAAGGTCGTATACAAGACATCGCGCATTCAATTATTACAGCAAAGCTCACGCGGATATGATCATGATGCGCCCCGCCCCCTTGTCATGGGGCGACCCGACCTCGCTAACCCTCAACGCGTGATCAGGGACACACCATGCTAAACACCACACAAGGATTTCGGGGGCGGTGACCGCCCCGCACCATTGGCGGCTCAGGCAGGTCGGGATATTCTGGCTGAAGGGGGCACAGCCGTTGAGGCGATAGTTGCGATGGCCGCGTGCATCGCCGTGACTATCCGCATATGAATGGGATCGGCGGCGATGGATTTTGGCTGATCAAACGCAAGGACGCCCCCGTTCAGGCGATCTTTGCGGGCGGGCATTCTGCCGCTCTTGCCAGTCGCGCGTGGTATGAAGCGGCAGGGTTCACGGATACAATCCCGACCCGCGGGGCAAAAGCCGCGCTGACCGTTCCAGGATCGGTGGATGGGTGGCGCACCGCATTGGCCACAGCCCCCAGCAGCACCCCCCTGCCCCTATCGCGCCTGTTGGAACACGCAATCTATCACGCCAAGGCAGGCTTTCCCGTCAGCAACAACCAGTCCCAATGCATCGCAGACAAGCGTGATGGGCTAAAAGATGTGCCAGGTTTCGCGGATACCTATCTGTTTGACGGCGCAATCCCTGTCGCAGGCACGCGGTTTACCCAACCCGCCTTGGCCGCAACGCTGCGCCAAATCGCGCAGAAAGGCATAGCGGATTATTATCACGGCGATCTGGCCAAGACCCATGCAGCCTTTCTTGAGGCACAAGGCAGTCCATTGCGCTTTGATGATTTTACCGCCTACAGCGCCCGCGCCGTGACGCCCTTGTCGGTGAAAACATCAAAGGCCACGCTTTATAACATGATCCCGCCCACTCAAGGGATGTCATCGCTGATGATCTTGGGGATTTATGACCGTATCCAAACTTGGACCAAGGAGGGCGTTGCACCTATTCATGGCTTGATCGAGGCCACCAAACAGGCCTTTATTCTGCGCAATCGTGAATTGGGTGATCTCAGCGCCATGCGCCAGCCCCCCGAGGCGTTTCTGCGCGACCAAGTTTTGGATGATCTTGCCGCGCACATTGACCACAAGCGCGCCCTTCCATGGCCTCATGAGCCGAAGGATGGCGATACAATCTGGATGGGGGCCAGCGATGCTGATGGCACATCTGTCAGCTTTATCCAAAGCGTCTATTGGGAATTTGGCTCTGGCCTGACCTGCCCTGACACGGGGGTGTTTTTCCAAAACCGTGGTGCGGGCTTTGTCATGGGCGATGGCCCAAACCAAATCGCCCCACGCAAAGTGCCGTTTCACACGCTCAATCCTGCAATGGCGGTTTTCGCGGACGGGCGTGTCATGGCCTATGGCACGATGGGCGGCGAAGGGCAGCCACAAACCCAAGCGGCGATTTTCACGCGCTACGCCTATTTGGATCAGGACTTGCAGCAGGCCGTCACAGCCCCCCGTTGGCTCTTGGGCGGACATGGGGCGATGCAACGACATCGCTAAAATTGAGGCACGGTTTGATCCTGAATGGATCACGGCCCTCTCCAATATGGGACATGAAACGGAAGTCTTGCCCGATTACAGCGATTTGGTTGGCCATGCGGGCGCGGTTGTCACCCATACAGGCGGTTTGGTCGAGGCGGCCACCGACCCCGCGCCAATGGCTTGGCACTGGCGCGCTAGGTGAGGGTTGCGTCAAGGCGGGTGATGAGATCCTGCATATCCTGCGGCAAATCCGCCTCAAAGCGCATCCATTCATCACTTAAAGGGTGCGCAAACCCAAGCGAAGCAGCGTGCAGCGCCTGACGCGGAAACCCATTTACGGCCGCAGCCAAATCAGGGCCGAACAGCTTTTCTGACACCTTACGCCGCCCACCATAGACAGGATCACCGACCAGCGCATGGCCTGTATGTGCAAGATGCACACGGATTTGATGCGTGCGCCCTGTCTCCAAGCGACATTCCAGCAGGGCCAACACATCATGATAGCTTTGCAGTGGCTTCACCCGCGTCACGGCATGGCGTCCCCCTTGAAACAGCACCGCTTGGCGCTGTCGATCAGTTTTATGGCGGGCAAGCTGCGTGGTGATTTTCAGAACGCTGCCATCCTCAAAACTGGTGCCACGCACGCCGCGCAGGCGGGGGTCGGCGGGATCAGGATTACCGTGGCACAGGGCAATATAGTGCCGCTCGGCACTATGGGCTGCAAATTGATCGGCCAGACCGTGATGGGCGCGATCCGATTTGGCAATCACCAAAAGACCCGATGTATCCTTATCGATGCGATGCACGATGCCTGGCCGCTTTTCACCGCCCACACCAGACAGATTACCGCCAAAATGGTGCAGCAGCGCATTTACCAACGTGCGATCTGGACTGCCCGGGGCAGGATGGACCACAAGCCCAGCAGGTTTGTTGACCACAATCAGATCGTCATCCTCGTAACAAATCTCAAGCGGAATGTCCTGTGGGCGGGTTTCAACCTCGGCGGCCTCAACGACACGGATGGTGACCTGATCCCCTTCGGCAACGCGGCCACGGGCATCTGTCACGATCACGCCATTGATCGCGACATCGCCCGCCGCAATCAGCCGTGCAAGGCGTGAGCGGCTCAATGCCGCTTCTTCTGGCACATCGCGGCCAAGTGCCTTATCAAGACGCGGTGCAGGCTCTGGCCCGATCTCGAAACTAATGATGCGGAGTTCCGCCATGAACACGCCTTCCTCAGGTGATATCCCCCCAGACACCAATCTGCCGCCGCATTTGGTTTGGCTGCAACGCTTGGTATGGGTTTTGACCGTTGTTATGATCTTGGGCCTGATAACGATGGTTTCTGTTTTTGTCACCCGTTTCCCCAAAGCAGGGCCGCACGAAATCATCCTGCCCGAATATCTGAGCTTGCCTGCGGATATCACGCCCAGTGCCGTGACCTTTGGCGCGGGATGGGTGGCCATCGTGGATGGGGGACAACGGATTATCGTATTTGACAGCGCAACCATGGCCGAGATTGGCCGCCTCGACATTGGCGCAAGATAATAACAGGTGCAGCGCGGATGGTACCGCCTCCCCGGCTTGAACGGGGGACCTCTGGATCCACAATCCAGCGCTCTAACCAACTGAGCTAAGGCGGCACTGTCGGCGGAAATAGCCGCCTCGCGCCGCGATTGCAAGGGGGGGATGACGCGGATATTGTCATTCAAGGCGCAAAGGATTAGGGCCTTATCCGCGTGCAACTTGGCATCCGCCCGTTTCGACATCTGGAGAATGAGATGAGTATCAACAGCGAAAGCGAAATCGCCGCGAATCTGCAGATTGGGCCAACCAGCCTTGGGATGGTGCGCATTTATGTCGAGGCGGATGGGGTCGACCTGCCGCTTGATTTTGACCCGGACGAAGCCGAAGAGATCGCGGAAGAATTGCGCCTTGCCGCTGAAGCCGCGCGCAAGACACGCAAATAATCAATAGCGCCCCATTGGGTCGCGCAGCCGCGCCAAACGCCGTGCGGCAGTTTGCGCCAGATCATGGGTGATTTTTTTGCGCCGCGCGGCGGCCAATTTCACCTCCTGCCCCATGCGGATCACCTCAGCATCGAAATCATCGGCAAAAATCAAACCCGTGTCCTCGGGAAGGATCTTGGTCGGGAATGCCGCGTCCACAGCCCAGAAATAGCGATCACACCATTCCAGATAGCCGCCCCATTTGCCATCGCTGCGAAAATCGGCCACGCCTGATTTGCATTCGACAATCCAAATCTCACCTTTCGGACCAAGCGCGATAACATCGACCCGCTTTCCGCGCTTGGGACAAAACTCTTCCAATGTGGTGAACCCAAGTCGGGCAAAATGGCGGCACACGCCACGCGCAAGACGCTGGCCTGCGCTGACGGGCTGAGACGGATGGGGATCAGACGACATCATGGCGCCAAGTTGGAACAAAGAACGAACAATGGCAAGTTCTAGATATTCAGACAGCCACTTGTCGAACGACAAACAAAGACCTAAGTGAAGCAGTGACGGTTCTGCGCCATTCGTATCTGTGGCAATATTCCGGTGGCCTTAATCATTTCCGAGGGAGCTGGCTCTGTCACGGCCCTGGTCGCGTTACCTGGCACCCACCTGTACATGCAGGCTCTCGGGAATCACGCCTCTACGGTGGATGCGGTTCCGTCACATCAAGGGCGATTGCGCCGCGCATCCTCTCGGACAGACACGCGCACCGCTTGCGGTTCGGGCGTGAAGGCCGCATCGCGGCGTCCGTGATCGTCATGATCATCATCGCCCAATGTCATAATGCGATACCCAACCTGCGCCGAGCCAAAGGTGATGGCGCAAAACACATAAAGCAGGATCACCGCCAAAAGGCCATCGGCACTGTTCAGAACCAAGTGACGCAAATTGGCCACGTTGAAGCCTAACAACATCGCAACGAAGGCAAAAGCGATCACAGCCCCAATGGCCGCATGGCGTAGAATGAAACGAATGTGATCTGGCATAATGCACCTCCCCCCGCAGGATGACCTGAGACTCCTTGAAAAAAAGTTAGCGCAAAGTTTGGCGGGTGCAACAGCAACCTCTGCGACAGAACGGCCCTAAACGCAAAAAGCCGCTCAAAACACCTCAAAATGCGTCTGGGCGGGCCTCACGGGCAATGTGGTCCAAAACCCCATTCACAAATTTTGGCTCGCGTCCTTCCGGAAAAAACGCCCGCGCAATATCAACGAATTCGGTTATGATCACCTTGGGCGGCGTGTTGGACCCGACCAATTCAGCCCCCGCCGCGCGGAACAAGGCGCGCAAAGTTGGATCAATACGGTCAATGGGCCATTTCGCGACCAAGGCGCGATCTGTCATCTGATCGATCTTGGCCTGCTGCGCTACGGCATCTTCCAACAGTTGGGAGAAAAGATCGATATCGGCTTCGGCCATCTCCGCCCCATCGAGCACCGCGCCAAAGCGATGTGCCGCGAACTCACGCCGCACCGCGTCCACACTCTGGGCTGAATGCTCCATCTGGAACAAAGCTTGAACCGCATAAAGACGTGCCGCCGATTTCATTTGCCGTGGATTTTGCGCAGCAATGTCGCGGCTTGGGGTGTCATCGGACGGGGTGCTCATCGCGCAAATATCATTCCTTGGGGCGCGGCAAGTTCCGCGCAGCGTCTCTTGAGAGGTCGCGCCGCGTTTAGGGTGCTTCGCCGCGCGCGTCAACGCAAGGATCGCAAGAGCGGGTCAGCCCTGCCAATCCTGAAGCCGCGCCACATAGCGGGCAAGCATATCAATCTCGATGTTCAACCGCGATCCCACGGCCATTTGTCCCCATGTGGTGACCGATTTGGTGTGCGGAATAACATTGACACCAAAAACATCACCCTCAACCTCATTCACGGTCAGTGAGGTGCCATTGAGCGCAACGGATCCTTTGGGTGCGATGAATCCTGCTAAGTCGCGCGGCACGCGAAAACGCATTCGGGTTGAGTGTCCCTCATCGCGCATCTCGACCAGTTCTGCGACACCATCGACATGGCCCGATACGATATGTCCGCCCATCTCATCCCCCAAGCGCAAAGCGCGCTCGAGATTGATGGGCTGGCCAACCGTCCAATCGGAAATGGTGGTTTTTGAGACCGTTTCGGCCGAGATATCCACCTCGAACCAATCCTGCCCCAAAGACACAACCGTCAAACAGACCCCATCGCAGGAAATGGAAGCGCCAATATCAATCCGCGTTGTATCATATCGCGTTGTGATGCGCGCGCGCAGATCACCGCGCGGCTCGAGTGCGCTGACCGTTCCAATATCGGTTACAATTCCTGTAAACATCGCACGGGGCCTTCTGTCGTGAGATTCTGCACCTCTTGCCTAGCGCTGCCCCCCCCAATGAGCAAGAGAGGAGCATCCGCTTGTCGTCAAATTTCGGCCATAATTTGGCCCTAGTGCCACCATGATCATGGCGCAAACTACCAAGATGGATGTGCCTTGGACATCCCAAAAGCAACCTCAAGGCTCGGCACGGGCGGTGCCATCGCGAAAGTCCCATGCGCCGTTCGACCTGATCCAATAGGCGTGTAAAAGGTGACAATGCAGCGCAAGTTTTTGTTCTTACAAGGGCCGCACGGGCCCTTTTTTTCAGAACTGGCGCGTCAATTGGAGGCGGCTGGCGCGCTGTGCCATCGCGTGGGATTCAATCGCGGGGATCAGGCATTTTGGACAAGGCACCATGGCTTCACAGCCTATCACGGCACGCCAGAGCATTGGCCCACATGGCTGCATGAATTTTTGCAACAGCAGGATTTCAGCGACCTTGTGCTTTATGGTGACACCCGCCCACTTCATGCGGAGGCTGTGAAACAGGCAAAAGCCCGTAAGATGCATATCCATGTGTTCGAAGAAGGGTATTTGCGACCCTATTGGATCACCTATGAACGCGGCGGGGCCAATGGGCACAGCCCCTTGATGCAGATGGACATCACCCAAATTACCACCGCACTTGCAGGGCGCGAGGCTGATCTGACCGACATTCCCGCCCGATGGGGTCAACTGTGGCATCACATTTATTACGGAGCAGTCTATCACGGGTATGTTTTGGCGCTCAATCAAGGCTTCCCCGCCTTTCGACCGCATCGCAGCCTCAGCGTGGCGGGGGAATTGCGGCTCTATCTGCGCCGCATGATATTGGCACCGTTCATCTTTGTGCAGCGCCATATGGCCACAAGACGGCTTCAATGGCAGGGGCGACCATCATATCATCTGGTCCTTTTGCAATTGGAGCATGACGCCAGTTTTCGCGATCACGGCCCATTTGAAGACCAGCGCGCCTTTCTGACGGAGGTGATAGCAGGTTTCGCACAAGGCGCAGCTGCGCATCATCATCTGGTGTTCAAAGCCCACCCTCTCGAAGATGGGCGCAGCCCAATCCGTGCCATCATCCGCAGCCTGTGCAAAACAAATGGATTACAGGGCCGCGTGCATTTCATTGATGGCGGAAAATTGGCGGCCCTTTTGGACGAAGCCTGCTCCGCCATCACTGTAAACTCAACCGCAGGGCAACAGGCGCTTTGGCGGGGATTGCCGCTCAAGGCTTATGGCAGCGCGGTCTACAGCAAGCCTGAATTTGTCTCCGACCAAGACACCGCCGACTTCTTCGCCAATCCCATACGACCCGATCACGCGGCCTATTTGCTTTATCGGCAGTTTTTAATGGAAAGCTCTCAAATTCGCGGCTCTTTCTATTCTGCGGCGGGGCGCATCCAGTTGCTCCGCAGGATGGGGGATCTGATGCTTTCGGATGATGATCCCTATCAAAAACGCCTCAGGCCCGCTGCCCCGTCAAAATACTATATCAAAGCAGCATGATATGTTAGTCTAATAAAAAAATATAATCGAGGCAGTTATTTCAGAAGGAGCCGTCACGTGTTCAAGCAGGCTTCAAAAGGGGCGCGCCTGGTCGCGCTTGTTGTTATTGCGGCAATGCTTGCAGGGTGTTTGCCACGCTCGGGACCAACGCGCGGGCAGATTTTCGCAGGATCAGTGCAGCGCCAGGGCGACGCTTTCGTGGTAGAGGTGAATTCACGCGTCACGCGCGCGACATCCGTGACCGAGGCACTGGGATTCCCTGGCGAATTCACTCATGCTGGCCTGACCAATACAGACATCATCCAACCAGGCGACACAATCGCGCTCACCGTTTACGAGAATGTGGAAGACGGGCTTTTGACTGGGCAAGCGGGCAATGCAACGATTCAGGAAATTCAGGTGGACGGCACAGGCAATATCTTTGTGCCATATGCTGGACGTATCCGCGCTGCGGGCAATACACCCGACCAATTGCGCGAAATCTTGACGCGGAATCTGGATGAACAAACCCCAGACCCCCAAGTGATTGTGCGCCGTGAAGCGGGCGATGGTTCGACCGTATCCGTGGCAGGTGCCATCGGCGCTCAGGGTGTGTTTCCGATTGAGCCTTCAACCGCACACTGTCTGATCTTTGACTTCATTAGCGGGGTGTGACAGGGGATCGATATTTCCCGTGTCACGCTTTTGCGCGGCGCGCAGCGCAGCACAATCTGGTTCAAGGACCTGTATGAGAACCCCGAGCTGGACATCGCACTGCGCGCGGGCGACCGTATTTTGGTCGGAGGGCGTACTCTTCCTCACAACACGCGCGACTGGGGCAACAGACGTGTGATTTTGAGATCAGATGTTTCAGCGATTGGGGAGACGGTGCGACCATCAGGGGCTGGTGGGCTGGGTCAACAGGCGTTTTCGTGCTGCGCAACGAGCCTGGGAAACCATCGCGCGCAACGTGTAGCCGCACCGATCTTACGGGCACGCAGCGGATGATCTATGTGCCTTGATCTGACCGCCCCCCACAGGATGTTTTCGAAGCGCGTTTGCCGTGAAGTCCATGATGGGGACCTGATCCTTGTGACAGAAGCACCATTTGCCCAAACTGGTCCAAGGTCTTGGGTGTGACAGGGACGCTTTCGACCGCTAGGTGCGATCACCAATTTGGCGGGTGGGCTAACGCATCAAAGAATGGGCGCAACACACCCGCCCCCGTCCCAAGCGGGCGAGGGCTTGCCATTACAGGCGGTTTTCCGCAACCGCCGTATTTATATTTTGACGGGCTGCGCCCAAGCGCATCCTGCGCCAGCCTGCGGCGGGCGTTTTGGCGTGGGGGATGTCGCCTTATGCCATGCGCGCAGAAAACTTCGCTTTGCGCCACAACCTGCCGCTGATCCGTGTTGAGGAGGCATTTTTGCGCGGCTTGCGGCCTGGACGGTCTGGCGAGGCGCCGCTTGGCCTCGTGATTGATCACAGCGGGATATATTTCGATGCGCGCCACCCCAGCGACCTTGAAACGCTGCTGCGCCACAATCCCTTGGATGATTCTGCTCTGCTCAATCGTGCCCGTGCGGTCATGGCGCGGATGCAACGCAACCACATCAGCAAGTTCAGCGCGACTGATCCCAACCTGCCCGCGCCAGAGCCAGGCTATGTTCTGGTGATTGACCAAACCCAAAACGATGCCTCCATTGCCGGCGCAATGGCTAATAAATCGCATTTCATCGAAATGCTTGCCACGGCACGGGCCGATCATCCCAACGCACGGATCTTGGTGAAAACGCATCCCGAAACACGGCACGGGTATCGGGCAGGCCATTTTACAGCCGAAACCCTGCGCAGCTTTGATGCCAACACGCATTTGGTGGATACCAACCACTCCCCTTGGGTGCTGCTCGATGGGGCAATAGCCGTCTACACAGTCTCCAGCACGATGGGGTTTGAAGCCATTTTGGCAGGCCATCGCCCTGTCACCTTCGGCGCACCGTTTTATGCGGGATGGGGGCTGACCGATGACCGCCTTGGCCCAATTGCGCGGCGCGGGCGCACCCTGAGCCGCGCGCAATTGGCGGCGGCGGCGCTTATCCTCTACCCCAAATGGTATGACCCCCATCATGACAGGCTCTGCGAAATCGAGGATGTTTTGGGGCATTTGGAGGCGCGCGCACGGGCTTGGCGCGAAGATCGAGGCGGCTATACTGCCTTTGGCATGAGCCAGTGGAAGCGCCCCCATCTGCGCCGTTTTTTCAAAGGACCGATCCGTTTTACAAATGGGCCAGTTGATCCAAGCACAACACCCCGCCCAATGGTTTGGGCCGCGCGCGATGAGACAGATACCGCGGCGATACGGGTGGAGGATGGGCTTATCCGCTCCAATGGCCTAGGTGCGAAGCTGATCCCACCCCTGAGCCTGATTTGCGATGATCTGGGCATTCACTACGATCCAAGCCGCCCCTCGCGACTGGAGGCGCTCATCACAGAGGCCACGCCACTGCCCGAGGCGCTGCGCGCGCGGGTGGAGGATTTGATCCAACTGATCCGCAAACGGGGGATCACAAAATATGGCCTGAGCAGCCCAATTACACCCGCCCTGCCGCCCCGCGATGATCGGCTGCGGGTCTTGGTCGTTGGGCAAGTTTCCGATGACGCCTCAATCCGCTATACTGCGGGCGACATTCGCAGTGATCTGGCTTTGATAGAGGCGGCGCGCGTCCGTTTTCCCGAGGCCTGTCTGATTTACAAACCCCACCCGGATGTGGTCGCAGGTTTGCGCAAAGGGGGCACAGATGCGGCCAAGTGGGCGGATCACATCGTGACCAAAGGCAGCCCCGCGAAACTCTTGGACGCGGTTGACCGCGTGATGAACATCTCTTCAACCTTTGGGTTTGAGGCGCTGTTGCGCGGGGTTCCCATCACCGCAGCCGTTACCACGTTTCACGCAGGATGGGGCGACCAGTGATAGTGGCCCGCCCCGAGCAGCGTAAAGGTTTGCAGCCCGATCTTTTGTCTCTTACCCATGCGCATTGATCTTCTCACAACTATTTTGATCCCGTGACCAACAGCCCTGTAGTGTGGAGGTTGCAATTGCCCGCATGAACGATGCACCACGGCGCGGCCTGTGCCACCACAACGGACGCGCCTTCGGCAGCCGCCTGCCGGCATTTTAGACACGACCATTGGCTGAGGATATCCGCGCCCACCGCGCGCTGATGGATGCTCAAATCGCGGTGCGGCGGCCAATTCAAATTCAAAGCGCGCGCCAAGGAGCAGGTTTGCCTTCGGCATGCCGATCAGACAGCTGCAGAAAAGCGTGGACGATCCACAGATCCGCAGACAGCAATCCCGCCGCTAGGCGCCTGCTCCGCAGAAAACGGAAGTAAGCCACATCCCCTGGATCTGCATGGCTGGGACCAGATCAGGTGACCGCTGATAGACCCTGGGGTACAATCGATTCTGCGCCTGCTGGTCCAGTGGCCACAGGCATCATCGAACGCGTCTTGGCCATGGGTCAGCCATAAAGGCGCTGTGCTGATGGGCTTTTAGCCCGCTATCACGCGGCAGATCTAGCCGGCGCGACAGGATCACGCGCGGCAGCCTGGTGCAGAACTGCCAATCCTCGCGCACGTTAGTCGGATCATCCGCGCGCGCCGTAACCCACGCGATCATCTGCGCATCAGCTACTGGCGCGCATCATATGGGTCATGCGGCGCGCCTCTGGCCCCGTGATCCAACGACTTTCGCCACTTGCTGTGGCAATGCGGCCATCAAACTGCTTGCAAGTTTCAGGTGCATGAGCGGCCTGCCATGCGCCAGTCGCGTCAAACCCCTGATGCGCAAGGGTCGCCTCGTGCGGCAACATCCGTGGTCACGGCGATCCCAGCCGCGCGAAGGGCCTGTAAATGCCTTGCCGCCGGGCGTGCGTGGATCAGGTTGTTAACATGAAGTACAGCTGTGACGCCACTACCACAAAATCAAAGGCCATGCTGCGTGGCGTTTGCTCCCTCAGGTGATGGCTTTGGCTCCAGCGTGACATAGGCCGTAGCCCCTTTGGCAGCTTCCCCTGCCTGCGCTAAAGCCTGTGGTTCGGCGTGCGGTCGCCCCCGAAGGCATGGAGTACCGCAGCTGCCCCCACAATCACACATCATGGAGCGAGTGTCACACAGCCCACAGATGGGTTCGGCCATGTACGACCCAACGCGCGCTGTCCGATATTCAGCAGCCCGCATGAAGCGTATATCTTCCTTCCTGCGATGCCGCCCCCAATCATGAAGCCAACCCTCAGGCAGGTTGGCGAACAAACGGCGACGAAATCACTCTATAAATCATCAGCCGCTTGGAAGATTCTGCAGGCGCTTACCAGCGGCGCACCATGACGACCGTGTCCTGCGATCCGTGCAGGCTTTCCATCACAATCTCGCCAATGGTCTTGGAGGGAATATCCGTATCACCGATGCTTTCCAAACGCCGCACGATGCCAGAAATCATCTGATCGATGCGCTCTGGCTCCACAGGGCGTTTTTGCATCGAAATGCGGATCGAGCGCTCCAGCTTGTCGCGATCGAAGTCTTCGCGTTTGCCATTGGTTTTGACCACGACCAGATCGCGCAGCTGCACCCTCTCGTAGGTGGTGAAGCGCCCGCCACATCCAGGGCAGAGCCTGCGACGGCGAATGGCAACGTGATCTTCGGCGGGGCGGCTGTCTTTGACTTGCGTGTCTATATTTCCGCAAAAGGGGCAACGCATGGTGGTTCCTTATCCCTGCTCAATATCCTGCATCTGGATGTCAGTTATCCACAGCCAGTCTAGGGGAATCAATAGGGATTGGGTAGAGGCTGCATGAAACCACCGTATTTTGGGCAGAAACACCATAGATACCCGCAAGGGGACGCTCAAACCGTCTTGCCGATGAATCGCTTGACACCTGCGGCGAAGGCCCGTATCCCCCTGCCAGATTAAGGGGCGTGGAGCCTTCCGCGCCCTTTTGCAATATTACACCGTTATTCTGACGAGGATGATCCAATGTCACGCGTCTGCGAATTGACTGGCAAGGGACCAATGTCTGGCAACAATGTCAGCCATGCCAATAACAAAACCAAGCGCCGCTTCCTGCCGAACCTGACAGAAGCGACCTTGGGGTCCGAAATTCTGGATCGCAGCTTCAAGCTGCGTGTGTCCAATGCTGCGCTGCGCACGGTTGATGCGCGCGGCGGCTTGGATGCTGTTCTTCTGCGCGCAAAAGATGACAAGCTGTCATCGCGCGCCCTGAAGATCAAACGCGAAATCGCCAAGGCACAGGCCGCACAGGCCTAATTGAAATCCTCGCCTTCGCGGGCAAGGATGCTGCAAGAAACGCCCCCGGCCTCTGGCTGCGGGGTGTTTCGTTTTGGCGCGGCTGCGCGACATTATCGCACAGTTGCACCCAATACCGAATGTGGTTTTTAGGGTCTATGGGCCGCACGCTGTCTCACATTTTGCGAAACGCGCTGATTGCGCTGATGGTGCTGACAAGCAGCTCCCAAGCCATGGCGCGTGGCCATATGGCATGGGGCGATGGCGCCACCCTGTGCCTTGGGGCGGAGCAAGTCCGGATCTTAACCGATGCGCAGGGCTTGCCGATCCTGGACGAGGACGGCGCGCCCGTTACGGTGAAACACGTCTGTCTGGATTGCCAACTGGCCAAGATGCTGCCGTTGGCCTTTAGCCCCGCGTGGCAAGCCGCCGCCATCGACAGCCTGCTGACCCTACCAGAATTCAAGCCACGCTTGACCCCCCACGCGTCTCAAACGCACAAATTAGCCCGTGCCCCGCCCCTCGTGATGTGATCAGACCCTTACAAATTTGACATATCCAATGGATGGAGCATTCAAAAATGACACGACAGTTTATTCTCGCGGCGGCCCTTTGCGCGCTGCCCTCTTTCGCCTTTGCTGATATGGTTGTCAGCGATCCTTATGCGCGCAGTTCAGGCCCAACGGCCCCCTCAGGCGCGGCTTTCATGCAAATCACCAATGAAACGGGCCAAGATGATGTCATCATCGGTGTCAGCGCCGATATTGCCGCCAAGGTCGAATTGCACACCCATATCGCTGATGGCGATGGGGTGATGCGCATGGTCCATGTCGAGGAAGGGTTTCCCATCGCAGCAGGAGAGACCATTTTCTTGGAGCGCGGTGGCAAGCACGTGATGTTCATGGGACTGAACGCCCCCATGGAAAACGGCGATGACATCGAAGTGACCTTCACATTCCAAACCGCAAGCCCGCTGACCGTGGTGATCCCCGTGGATCAAGACCGTATGCCCGAAGGACACAGCATGAGCGGCCATGGCGCAGCGGGCCACGGCACGATGGATCACGGGCAGAAGAACTAGAGCTAAAGTCTGGCGCGCGGCGCACAAAGCCGCGCGTCAAGTTATTTCTTTATGCTAACGAGCGATGCTACAATTTTTCTGGGTTGCGGCGCTTTCCACAGCCTCCATTTCACCTTTGAGTCTTGCCAATTCTTGGCGGTTTTCGTCATTACCCCCGAGAAAGAAAACCGCGGGCCAGAAGAGAAAAAGGGTCACCCCTGTCGCTATAGCATCATTTTGCGCTCTACGATCCTGAACACCTGTAATATCGCTCACACGTGCAGACAAGCGCGCAGCTTGCGATGCCAATTGCCGGCATGAATAGTCTGAATAGACAACAGGCGACACATAAGCGCCACTGATAGAGTCGCTACGATCTGCGCACGCGCTCAATGATAACGCAAGCAATGGCAACAAAAGTATTTTTAAGGGCTAGTGATTTCTCCAACTTAGTTTGGACATTACATAAATATCTAAACTCATACATAAAATACATGACCATCTTCAAGTACCTGAGTTTGCATAAATTTGAAATCGGGGTATCGTATTGTCCCCTTCCCTATTCCCCCGCCTTGCGCTATTTCACCGGCTACTCTGCACGCATAGCCTAGGGCGCACATGACCGAGCTTTCTCGCATCCGCAACTTTTCCATCGTGGCGCATATCGACCACGGAAAATCCACTTTGGCGGATCGGCTGATCCAATTGACCGGCACCGTGTCCGAGCGGGATATGAAAGAACAATTGTTGGACGCGATGGATATTGAGCGCGAGCGCGGGATCACCATCAAGGCCAACACGGTGCGGATCGAATATCCCGCCAAGGACGGCCAAACCTATGTGCTGAACCTGATCGACACGCCCGGCCATGTCGATTTCGCCTATGAGGTCAGCCGCTCCATGCAGGCGGTGGAAGGGTCGCTGTTGGTGGTGGATGCCAGCCAAGGGGTCGAGGCGCAAACGCTTGCGAATGTGTATCAGGCCATTGAGGCGGATCACGAGATCGTTCCGGTGCTCAACAAAATCGATCTACCCGCAGCCGAGCCTGAGCGGGTCTGTGAACAGATCGAAGATGTGATCGGGATTGATGCCTCAGACGCGGTGATGATCTCGGCCAAGACCGGTCTGGGCATTCCCGAAGTTTTGGAGGCCATTATCACCCGCTTGCCCGCTCCCACGGGCGATGCCAATGCGCCCCTAAAGGCCATGCTGATCGACAGCTATTATGACCCCTACCTGGGCGTGGTCGTGCTGATCCGCGTTGTGGATGGCAAGATCAAAAAGGGCGATCGTGTCCGCATGATGAAAACGGGCGGTCTGTATCAAATCGATCGCTTGGGCGTGTTCCGCCCGAAAATGGAAAATATCGCCGAGCTGGGCCCGGGCGAGATTGGGTTCTTAACCGCCTCCATCAAACAGGTGCGCGACACCCGTGTGGGCGACACCATCACCCATGACAAAGGTGGCTGCGATGTGGCGCTGCCGGGCTTCAAGCCTTCCATTCCCGTTGTGTTCTGCGGCCTGTTTCCCGTGGATGCCAATGATTTTGAAGACCTGCGGGATGCGATTGAGAAATTGGCCCTAAATGACGCAAGCTTTACCTATGAGATGGAAACTTCGGCCGCACTTGGTTTTGGCTTCCGCTGCGGCTTCTTGGGGTTGTTGCACCTTGAGGTGATCCGCGACCGCCTTGAACGCGAGTATGACATTGACCTGATCACCACGGCCCCTTCGGTGATTTATCATGTGCATATGCGCGATGGATCAATGGTGGAATTGCACAATCCCGCCGATATGCCCGACCTGACCTATGTGGACCACATCGAGGAGCCAAGGATCAAAGCCACGATTCTGGTGCCTGATGATTATTTGGGCGATGTGCTGAAACTGTGCCAAGACCGCCGTGGGGTGCAGCTTGATCTGACCTATGCGGGCAATCGCGCGATGGTGGTCTATGATTTGCCGCTCAACGAAGTGGTGTTTGACTTCTATGACCGCCTGAAATCCGTGACCAAGGGATATGCCAGCTTCGATTATCAAATGATGGGCTATCAGCAGGATTATCTGGTCAAGATGCAAATCTTGGTGAATGATGAACCGGTCGATGCCCTGTCCACTATGGTACATCGTGATCGTGCCGAACAGCGGGGCCGCTTGATGTGCGAAAAGCTCAAAGAGCTGATCCCACGCCATATGTTCAAAATCCCGATCCAAGCCGCGATTGGCGGACGCATCATTGCCCGCGAAACCTTGGCCGCGCTGCGCAAGGATGTCACCGCGAAATGCTACGGCGGCGATGCCACCCGCAAGCGGAAACTCTTGGACAAGCAAAAAGCGGGCAAGAAGAAGATGCGCCAGTTCGGGAAGGTCGAAATCCCACAAAGCGCCTTTATCAATGCGTTGAAGATGGATGATTGAGGGGGAAGGCTTTCCCTCCGCTCTTGACTCATCCCCCCGAAGTCGTGTCTGCTCTGATCCAAGCACATCTCATGGTCAGCGAGAGGTGTGGGCGTATCGGGGTGTAGTGAGTTTGCCAAAGTAACCGACCGCGTTGTGGGGGCATAGGGGCCTGCAACCGGTCGGCGCTTGGCTCCCGCTCCCCGCAATCACCGTGATCTATGTCAAGGCGCGTGGTGGATCATATGCGACACTTCCCCCAAGGAGACGTGCATAGAAACGCAAAAGGGGATCTGTCATGCGTTTGTTTTTCCTGATTTTCACATTGGCTTCGACTGCTTTGGCGGGATTGGCGTAACAGCCATATTGGCCGCAGGTCTGGACGGGTGGCAGCCGATTGTCATCGCCGCAGGCAGGGCGCAATCATTGCCTTGCCCGTCTCATGGATCGTCAGCGCCCGCATCAAGGACTTGTCCTAACACAGATCGGAGAGACATATGACCAAGCCACTGGGCTACAGCGCCACCCAAATTGCATTACATTGGGGCATTGCCGCCCTCATCATTTATCAATTCGTCTATCACGAAGGCATCGAGGAGGCCTATGAGCAGGCGCTTGAGACAGGTATCTACACGCAATCCGTTGGATGGGCGAGCCATGCCATTCCTGGTATCTTGGTGCTGCTTTTGGTGATCTGGCGACTTGTTTTGCGGATGCGGCGCGGTGCGCCAGATGCCCCTGCCGAAGAACCCACGATTTTCGCGCGCCTGTCGCATTTGGCACATTGGGCGTTTTATGCGCTGATGTTGGCCATGCCCATCACGGGGATGTTGGCATGGGGCGGGCAGATTGAAGCCAGCGCCCAAGCGCATGAGGTTCTCAAATCTCTGCTGATGCTATTGATCGTGGTTCATGTGGGTGCGGTGTTGGTCCATCAATTCATTTGGAAGACCAACATCATGCAGCGCATGAAGCGCGCGGGCTAGCCCAAGAAAACCTTGAGGCTGTCAACAAATTCGCGCGGGGCTTCGGCATGAAGCCAATGCCCCGCTTGCGGGATTTTTGCAAATTTCGCATTGGGAAACAGCGCCTTGATTGCGGGACGATGTTCGGGGCGGACATAGTCGGAACGCCCGCCTGACAAAAACAGGATGTCACCCTCAAAAGGGGTGAAATCGCCATCAGGCCAGCCTGTGATCTTGGCCATATCACGCGCGAGAACATCCAAATTCAGCCGCCACGCCTGTGCCTTTACGTCAAGCGATTGCAGCAGAAACGCGCGCACCCCTGCGTCTTCGACATGGGCCTGCAACTGGCGATCCGCATCCCCGCGCGTGGCAATCGTGCTTAGGTCAATCGCCTGCATCGCGTCAATCATCGGTTGCTGCGAATGGTCATAGGTCACGGGTGCGATATCGGCTATCACAGCGCGGCGGATCAAGTCGGGCCGTGTCAGGGCCAACATCATCACGGCCTTGCCGCCCATCGAGTGGCCAACCACATCGGCACAGCCCCCATGGGCCATAATCACCTCGGCCAAATCAGCGGCAAGCTCCGCATAGCTGTGACTGTCAAACCAAGGGCTGTCGCCATGGTTGCGCATATCAACGGTCAGGCAATGCCGTTCGACCCGTTTGGCAATCACACCCCAATTGCGCGCTGATCCGTAAAGACCATGCGCAATCAAAAGGGGCGGGCGTTCCTGTGGTGTCCCATGTTCGACAATGTTCAACATAGGCCACTTTCTAGGTGATCCCCCACCCCTTGAAAAGGTGGCTTAATGTGCAGGGGCCACAAAGGTGCCGTTGCGCAAATCCGCAATGGCTTGGCGGATTTCGTCTTGGGTGTTCATCACAATCGGCCCATGCCATGCGACAGGCTCCTCAATCGGTGCGCCGGAGACGAGTAGAAACCGCACACCGTCTGGCCCTGCTTGCACGGTGATCTCATCGCCCGTGCCAAAACGGATCAAGGTGCGATCACCTGACAGGTCGCGGATATTCACCTCTTGCCCCATGACCTCTTTCTCCAACAACACGCCTGAGGGTTGGCTGGCATCTGCGAAGGCGGCTTGGCCTTCGAAGACATAGGCAAAGGCGCGGCGATAGGTGTCGATGCGGAAGGTTTTCTTCACGCCCGCAGGGATGGAAATGTCCAAATATTGCGGATCAGCCGCGATGCCATCCACAGGGCCTTTCTGGCCCCAGAATTCACCCACAATCACTTTGACGCGGGTGCCATCGTCATCAATCACTTCGGGAATTTCTTGTGCCGCAACATCTTGATAGCGCGGGTCGGTCATCTTCATCGAAGCGGGTAAATTTCCCCAAAGCTGAAACCCGTGCATTTGCCCTTTGGCATTTCCCAACGGCATTTCCTGATGCAGGATGCCCCGCCCTGCGGTCATCCACTGCACCGACCCTGCCCCCAACTTGCCTGTATTGCCAAGGCTGTCAGAATGCTCAACCGTGCCCGCAAGCACATAGGTGATGGTCTCGATGCCGCGATGCGGATGCCATGGAAAGCCTTTTTGAAAATAGGCTGGGTCCTCGTTGCGGAAATCGTCAAACAACAAGAACGGGTCAAGCTCAGTCGGATCTTGGAAGCCAAAGGCACGGTGCAAATGCACCCCTGCACCCTCTAGCGTGGGTTTGGCCGAACGGCTTTCCAAAACGGGACGGATCGACATCGCTACTCTCCTTGCTATGCGTGACCCCAATACCGGGGCGCTGCGGCAAAACTAGGGCGCATTACGGGACAAAACAATCTGCGCAAAACCGCAAAAAGATGTGCATCTTTGCGAGAGCCATTAATCCATGTATGAGCGAAGAGACAATAACAGGGAAAGGAACGGGTCGTGGCGAAGAAACGCGCGCAAGATGACATTATTGGATATATCGCGCCCAATATCGCCCGCCGCGGCTTTGCGGTGCTGTGCTTGGGCGGGCTGAGTTTTCTGTTGATCATGATCGCAGCAACCAACCCGCCACAGCACCTGTTTTGGCTGTTGGTTTTGATCGTGTTCGGGATTGCAGCATTGGTTGTTGCCTATAAATTGTGGGAGGCCTCATCGCGCAAGCTGATCCTGACACAGGAGTATTTGCGCGAGGAAAACGGCCGTATTTTGTTTCACATCGACAATGTCGACAATGTGGATCGCGGTTTCTTTGCGATGAAGCCTGCGGGGGGGTTTGTGGTGTTTTTACACAAACCCGAAGAAGGCGGGCGTGTTTACGCGCCAGGCCTCTGGCGGCGCTGGGGCAGATCGGTCTCGGTCGGTGGTGTCACCTCGCCCGGCGAAGCAAAAGCCGTGGCCGATCTGATCAAAATCATTTTGGCTGAACGGGACTTGGGGGCGAAGCCAAAAAACTAGCCCCGCCCCAATGCCATCCTACAAACCTTTCACACGGTAGCTGGCTGCGACACGGGCAATGGACACAAGATAGCCCGCCATGCGCAGATCAGGCACATCATGGCGGTCGTGCCACACTTCGCGCATCGCCTGATAGGCGGTGCGCATGGTGTCATCGAGACCCGAGCGCACCAATTCCAACTCGCCTGCGCCGCGCAGATATTTCTGTTTGAAATCGGGCGATAAGGTCCAACCGATACCTGTATCGCGCGACAAGCGCTCCAACTCGTTCACGATCAACTCGTGACGGCTTTCTTCTTGGCGGCGCTGCATCCGACCAAAACGGATATGCGACAGGTTTTTGACCCATTCAAAATAGGAGACGGTCACACCGCCCGCATTTGCATAAAGATCAGGAATGATCACCACGCCTTTCTCGCGCAGAATGTCATCGGCACCCGCAGTGAGCGGCCCATTGGCCGCCTCAATGATCAACGCGGCCTTGATCCGTGCGGCGTTGCTGAGGTTGATCACCCCTTCAAGCGCGGCGGGGATCAGAATATCGCATTCTTCCTCCAAGGCGCGCGCGCCATCTTCGATGAAGGTGGCCCCTGTGAAATCACGCACGCCGCCTGTGGCAAGGATATGCGCGCGCAGCGCCTCGATATCCAGACCCTTGGGGTCATGCACCGCACCATCGCGTTCGATGACATGGGTGATTTTTGCGCCATCCTCGGTGCTCAGAAACAGCGCCGCATGATAGCCCACATTGCCCAAACCCTGAACAATGACCCGTTTGCCATCCAAATCGCCCGTCAAATTTGCGGCTTTGACGTCTTCGGGGTGGCGGAAGAATTCGCGCAACGCATATTGAACGCCGCGCCCCGTGGCTTCGACACGCCCCTGAATGCCGCCTGCATGGATGGGCTTGCCCGTGACACAGGCCTTGGCGTTGATATCGGTCGTATTCATCCGCGCGTATTGATCCGCAATCACGGCCATTTCGCGCTCGCCTGTGCCCATATCAGGGGCAGGCACGTTTTGACTGGGATTGATCAGATCCCGCTTGATCAGTTCAAACGCAAAACGGCGGGTGATGCGGTCCAGCTCATCCTCATCCCATTCGCGGGGATCGATGCACAGCCCACCCTTTGATCCGCCAAACGGTGTTTCGACCAACGCGCATTTAAAGGTCATCAGCGCGGCCAAGGCCTCCACCTCGTCTTGGTTGACATTCAGCGCGTAACGGATACCGCCCTTGACCGGTTCCATATGTTCCGAATGCACCGCACGATAGCCTGTGAAGGTTTTGATCTCACCGCGCAGCTTGACACCAAAGCGCACCACATAGGTCGAATTACACACACGGATTTTCTCCTCCATGCCGGGGGATAAATCCATAAGCGCCGCGGCGCGGTTGAACATCAATTCAACCGATTGACGAAAACTGGGTTCATTTGCAGGGATGCTGGCCATGGCTGTTCCTTCCTCTAACAGCGAACACAACGACACGCGGCGCAAAGAGTTTACGCGCCACAAGATTGTCGCACAGAATTGATTGCCAAATCATGACGGACTTAATCCGTCCTGCTGACATCATGGGCTGACACTACGCCTTGCCACGAAGATTGCAAAAACCTTCGCAAACTCTTCCTTTATTCGCCGCATTTTCGCCGCGCTTTGCGGGCATCACAGGACAGCCGCCCCGAAACTGGGTGGCTTTCAGGTCAACGGATTGAGATCAGATGTTCGCAAAAGGCGCGCCACGCTCAAAAATTCGCTGTTTTCCCGCACTCAATCGATTCTTGGGCGATGAGCGTGGCACAGTGACGATTTTTGCTGCCCTCATCACGATGGTGATGATGACGCTCGGCGGCCTCGCGCTGGATGTGATCCGCTTTGAAGCGGCGCGTTCGCAGCTTCAAAGCACGATGGATCGCGCGGTTTTTGCCGCAGCCAATTCAGCCACCAGCAGTGCCGAAGTCTCGACAGTTGTCAGCCAGTATCTCGAAACTCAGAATTTAGACGATTTCACCATCACCCCCGACTATAGGAATGAAAACGGTCTCTTGGTCGTAGGGGGGCAGGCAGAACAGGCGCTTGGCACCTATTTTTTGCGCTACTTTGGGTTTCCTTCACTGACGGTGAGAGCGCAAGCGCGTGTTGAACAAAACATCCGCTCGATTGAAATTTCTCTTGTGATTGATCGCTCTGGCTCAATGCGAGACGGCGGCAAGCTGGATCGCGTGAAAGCCGCGACAACCGCATTTGTCACCAATATGCTCACCGAAAATGCAGATGGCAATGTGGTCTCATTTTCCGTGGTGCCCTATAATGACCGCATTATCGCTGGCACAGATTTGGCCAGCGTGTTCAATTTCGGCACGGAACACAACCAAAGCACCTGCGCCCGCTTTCATCCTGACAGCTTCGCGCAGACCGCCGTTACCCCCGATGACCCGATTGATCGGGTGATGCATTTTGACTATTCAAACCACCTTATTTGGCGCAATTTCCATAGCCCCTATTGCCCGCAAGATGACATCAATGCGATCCTCCCGTGGGAAAATGATGCCACCATCATCAATGCCCATATTCAAGGATTGACCGCGGGGGGATATTCGCGCCCGACCCAAGCCATGAAATGGGCGGCAGCGCTGCTTGACCCTGCTGCGCAACCCGCGGCCAGCGACCTGGCCAGCGGCGGGGTCATTCCAACCAGTCTCGGAAATCGGCCACTTGCATTTGGCCCCGCTGCGCTGAAGGTCATCATTTTAGTGGCTGATGGCACCACCAGTGGCGATGGTTTGGACATTCACCCCGACTACAAAACGGGCCTCTCCCCGATTTATCACTTCAACCAGTCGGGCACAGAACGGTGGTCCGTGTATCATCCCGCGACCGGGCTATACTATGTCTCAACTTCCGCGCGCGCGCGCGACTTGGACGGGTATTGGCAGGCGGAACCTTATTTGGGGACACAATCCGTCAGATTGGCTTGGTCCGAAGTTTGGGCACGTTGGACCTATCAAACGATCTTGAACAGCTTTTTGTTGCCATCAAGCCAACGTGCCGTGGATGATGGGCGCGCCACGCAAGAGGGGGCGTTCAGCCTCTACAATCATTTCCGTAACAATGCGCTTGACTGGTCTGCCGAACCTGCAATGGCCAATGCGGATTTGGTGGGCCTGTGCAGCGCCGCAATAGAACAGGGCATCGTCATTTTCACCATTTCCCTGAATGGGACCACGGGGGAGTCGCTCACGCTTCGCGACTGTGCGGTAAATCCCGCCCATCACTATTTCAGTCTCGGAACGGACCTCGGCGATATCTTCGGATCCGTATCTGAGGCAATTGGAACAATGAGGCTGATCGAATGAAACATTTCCAAAAATGGTTCAGGCGCGATGAGGGTGCAGCCGCGATTGAATTTGTATTGGTCTTTCCAGTCATCCTGACGATATTTTTCACCTCATTGGAGACATCGACCATTTTGGTGCGGCAAGCAATGCTTGAACGTGCGGTGGATATCACAGTGCGAGATATCCGATTGAGCAATGCCGATTTTCTGACCACAACCCTGATATCCAATCAGATCTGCAACAGAGCACGGATTATCCGTGATTGTCGTGACACGATCAGTCTTGACGTTCACCCGATTGAGAGACCGAGCTATGCGATGCCGTCTCTTCAATCGAGATGTATGAATCGACAGACGCAAATCCCGACCCGAACACAATTCGACCCAAGCCAAACGGAGCCTAATCAACTGATGCTGCTTCGGGTTTGCGTGGAACTGGACCCGCTCTTGCCCCTGTCAGCCTTTATGGTTGATCTCAACAGCAGGATGAACGGGGCCTTGTTCTTGGAAACATCCACCATTTTCGTCACCGAACCTTTGGGCGAGGTGTCCCAGCTATGATCAAAGCACTGCGCAATTTTCTCACACGCACGCAAGGCGCTGTCGCGATTGAAGCGGCCTTGATGCTGCCTGTGCTTATGGCGATGATGGTTGTTGGTGTAACCTTCTATGATGGGTTTCGGCATTACACGGGCAGCGTGCGCGCCAGCAATACCATCGCCGACTCCATTTCACGCATACAAGCGGTGCTGACACCCGAAGACATCGAAGGGCTTCACCGCACGTTTCAATATATGACCCGCCAAGCCGAGGGCACCTCTTTGCGCGTGTCGCAATTCAAACATGTGGGCACGGAAATATCGCTTGATTGGTCTTATGGCACAGGCGATTTGGCAGGCTTGACGCCGCAAAACGCAGGTTTCGTGCGCAACCGCTTGCCGCGTTTGGAGGACGGCAGTCACATTGTTCTGGTCGAAACCTATTTTCAATATGAGCCAATTACGGGCTTTGATCTGCCAAGCATGGAATTCGAGAATTTTATGCCCATTCGCCCGCGCTTTGGTGATCGTATGATCTTTTCGGGTATGCCAAGCCCACCCTATTGCCGATCCAATTGCAGCGCATCCGAGGGACACGGCCTCACTGTCACCCAACCCGGCCCCAACCAATCTCCCGCATGGGGCACCCCTTAAAGAAACAGGGCTGAGGTCGTCAAATCACACGCGTTTGTCGTAACTTGACGAAAACCGCGGCGGCTGCTGTCCTAGGCTTGCAGGCAGCAGAGGGGGAAGCTCATATGCGCTATTCTGGCCTTCGCGTGATGGCTGAAGGATTGATGGGACAAAAATCATGGGCCCGCGCGTGGCGTGACCCTGCGCCAAAGGCGCACTATGATATGATCATCATCGGCGGCGGTGGACATGGCTTGGCAACCGCCTTTTACCTCGCAAAAAATCATGGCATCACCAATGTTGCCGTGCTTGAGAAAGGCTATCTGGGCGGTGGCAATATCGGCCGCAACACAACTATCGTGCGCGCCAATTACCTACTTGAAGGCAACTCGCAATTCTACAGCCATTCGCTAAAACTGTGGGAAGGGTTGGAACAAGACCTCAATTTCAACGTCATGCACAGCCAGCGCGGGATCATCAATCTGTTCCATTCAGACGGGCAACGCGATGCTTTCGCACGGCGCGGCAATGCGATGATCAACCAAGGCGATGATGCGATCCTGTTGGATCGCGATGAATTGCGGCGCATGATCCCCTATCTTGATTATGACCAAACCCGTTTCCCGATTTTCGGTGGTCTATATCACAAGCGCGGCGGCACGGCGCGCCATGATGCGGTCGCATGGGGCTATGCCCGCGCGGCCGATCTACGGGGCGTAGACCTGATCCAGAATTGCGAAGTCACGGGGATCGATATTCATCAGGGCCGCGTCACTGGCGTGCAAACCACACGCGGCGCAATTTCAGCGCGCAAGGTC
>JAGYKZ010000149.1 GCA_018401385.1 Roseicyclus sp. | reverse complement strand
CGATCCAGCCCAATCTGCGACAGCCCCACCCGATCCAAAACCGCGCGTGCCTGTGCCATGGCCGCCCTGCGGTTCCCTGCCAAGCCATGCACCAACAGCGCTTCAGCAACCTGCGCACCTATCTGCATGACGGGGTTGAGCGCGGTCATAGGTTCTTGAAAAATCATCGCGATTTTGCGGCCCCTTATGGCGCAAAGCGCGGCCTCCCTCTGGGCCAGAAGATCACCTGTGCCGTGCAAATGCACCGCCCCCGTTGCCACCGCCCCTTGTGGGAGCAGACCCATCACGGCCAGCGCGGTCATAGATTTGCCTGACCCAGATTCCCCAACAAGCGCCGTGATACGATGGGGCAGAAGCTTGACTGAGATATCATCAAGCACGCGTTTTGTGCCGATGGTCACGGATAAATGCACAAGTGTCAGGCGCGCGGCTTGGGTCATTTCCCCCCCTGCCGCAAACGGGGATCAAGGTGATCGCGCAGCCCGTCCCCCGCAAGGTTCAACCCCAGAACCAAGGCCATGATGCAGGCGCCCGGCAGAATAGCCAGCAGCGGATGCGTGTAGATCATCGTCTGCGCCTCGGCCAACATTCGCCCCCAACTGGGTGTTGGAGGTTGGGCCCCAAGCCCAACATAGGACAGCGCCGCTTCGGCCAAGATGCCGAGGCTGAATTGTATCGTGGCCTGCACGATGATCAGGTTGAGGATATTGGGCAGGATATGTTCAAGACTGATCCGAAACTTGGATTTTCCTGCAACCTTCGCCGCCATGATGTACTCCAAGGTCCAAATCGGCAATGCCCCCGCGCGGGTGACGCGGGCAAAGACAGGTATGTTGAAAACACCGACGGCAAGGATCGCATTAAAGGCTGAGGGGCCATAGGTCGCTGTGATCAAGATTGCAATCACCAGTGCGGGGAAGGCAAAGATCAAGTCATTGCCGCGCATGATCACCTCATCGCCAATGCGCCCATGCTGTGCGGCCGCCAATAGCCCTAAGGGCACGCCAATTCCTGCGCCAATGCCAATGGCCGCCACCGCTACGGCAATGGAGGTTTGCGCGCCCACCATCAGCAAAGACAGGATATCGCGCCCGAATTGATCCGTGCCGAGCAGATAGGCGGCGCTTGGCCCTTGCAGGCGATTGGCAATCGAAAGGCTTGTGACCTCATGCGGGACCCAGACCATGCTGAGGGCGGCGAGGGCCAGAAAGAACAGGCTGATTGCGCCGCCTATCATCAGGGATCGTTGCATCTTCATCTGCGCAACCTTGGATCAAGCGCCGCATAGGCCAGATCGACCAGAAAGGTCACAAGGATCACGGCAAACACAAGCAGCATGGTTACGGATTCCACCACGATCAAATCGCGCTGTGTGATCCCCTGAAAAATCAAGCGGCCAAGGCCCGGAAGGAAGAACACATTTTCGATGATAATCGCACCCGCCAATAGGAAAGAGAATTGCAGCCCCAAGATTGTCATTACGGGGATGCCTGCATTGCGCAAGGCGTGCCGCCATAGGGTTTGTCTGCGGGTCAGCCCCTTGGCGCGGGCGGTGCGGATATAATCCTGCTCCATTGTCTCCAGAAGCGCCGAGCGCAGGACGCGTGCCAAGATGGCGGCCTGTGGCAGGGCCAGGGCAATTGCGGGCAGGGTGAGGGAGGCCAATCCTGTGCCAAGGCTGTCCCATCCCGCAAAGCCACCCGCCGCCACCC
>JAGYKZ010000148.1 GCA_018401385.1 Roseicyclus sp. | reverse complement strand
GCAAATATTTGAAATCTTCAAGGGCTTGGTAGAATTTTTCTTCCCAATGCGCAGGGTCCTTTTCCACCGAGGCCAAAGCCCGCGCAATCCGCCGCCATGTGTCCTCCACCGTGCCATCAATCGGCGTCCCATCCGCCTCTTTCAGGCGATATTTCATATCCCAAATTTGTTCGGCAATCGGGGCGGCAAAACGAGACATGGCGCTGACTTTCACTTTCAGACGGGGAAACATCAATTAGGGGCTTTGGCCCAAGCGGTCAACTTGAACCTTGCGAAAAATAGCATACCATATCTTGCGGGACTTTGGGGAAGAGATATGAGCAGCACCATAAATCTGGTCAAATTATGTGTCGGCGCCGAAGAGGTGCAGGATCTTTTGGATTGGCAAAAAAACCCGCGCGCTTTGGGGCCATCAGGCCTGCCACGCCATGTGACCCGAATGTGGCCCAAGCGAGAGACTGAAATATTGGCAGGCGGATCGCTTTATTGGGTGTTCAAAGGGTTGATCCTATGCCGCCAAAAGATTTTGGCTTTGGAGGAGGTTGACCGCGGCGATGGAATCAGACGCTGCGGCATCGTGTTGGACCGAGACGTGACCCGCGTTTCCCCCACCCCCAAACGCCCCTTTCAAGGATGGCGTTATCTACAACCCGAAGACAGCCCCCGTGATCTGAATGCCAATCGTGCAGAAGAAGAGACCCTACCGCGCGCGCTACAAACTGCATTGGCAGAAATCGGCGTGCTTTAGATCGAAAGCTTGATTTTCAACTCATCAAGTGCAGCGCGCGCCGTATCTGTCCAATCCGCACCGCGCGCCCGGAACAGCATCGCTTGACTGCGCAAGATCAGCCCATCTGACAAGATTTTAAGGTTATTTGCCCGCAGCGTTTCCCCCGTTGAAGTGATATCGGCAATCAATTCGGCCGTTCCATGCGCCACTGTGCCCTCAGTCGCGCCTTGACTATCGACCAACTGATAATCGGCAACGCCAGCGGCACGCAGATAATCGCGCACAAGGCGGTGATATTTGGTGGCGATGCGCAACCGCATCCCATGCGCCTCGCGAAAATCAGCGGCAACCGCGTCCAGATCGTCCACGCAATCCACATCAATCCAACATTGCGGCACGGCCAGAACCAAATCCGCAAATCCAAAACCAAGCTCGGCCAATTCCTCGACCGCCTGATCCCATGCGGGGATTTTCTCGCGCACAAGATCTGCGCCTGTCACGCCCAAATGAATACGGCCCGCCGCCAGTTCACGCGGAATTTCTCCTGCGGACAGCAACATCAACTGCATATCCGCGCCCTGCACCTCGGCGGTATAATCGCGCTCTGATCCCGCGCGCCGCATCTCGATCCCGCATCCAGAAAACCAATCAAAGGTCTTTTCCATCAATCGACCCTTAGAGGGCACTGCAATGCGCAACGTCATACAGCACCCCCTTGGCGCGAGAGGCCTGTTAGCAATTCGGGACGGATCACCCCGCCCACAGCGGCGATCTCACGTCCATTGCCCAAGATTTTGGTCAGCGCATCATAGCGCCCCCCTGTCGCCACAGGGGGCATATGCGGGTCGGCCTCGTTGAAAAAGCCAAAGACGAAGCCATCGTAATATTCCATATTGGTGCGCCCGTAAGAGGCCTCGAACCACAGATCATCCACATGAATACCCGCGGCGCAAAGCGCCTCATTGCGGCGCAAAAGCCCCGAAATGGCCTCATCAATCTGAGGCAAATCAACCGATAAATCGCGCAGTTGAGCGACCG
>JAGYKZ010000147.1 GCA_018401385.1 Roseicyclus sp. | reverse complement strand
CCTTGATCCCGTACAATTGACCGCTGATTTGGTGCGCTGCACCTCGGTCACGCCCGCCGAAGGTGGGGCTTTGGTGCTGTTGCAGCGTGTGCTGCAAGAGGCGGGTTTTGAGTGCGCGCGGGTGGATCGAAATGGCACCGCCAATTTGTTCGCGCGGTTTGGTCCCAAAGGCCACGCCCGAAGCTTTGGATTCAACGGGCATACGGATGTCGTGCCTGTTGGGGCAGAACAGGACTGGCGCCACCCGCCTTTTGGTGCTGTGATCGAGGGAGATTGGCTTTATGGGCGCGGGGCGACCGATATGAAATCGGGCGTTTCCGCCTTTATTGCTGCGGCGGTTGATCTGGTGACAACCACCCCGCCCGATGGTGCGATTATTCTGGCGATTACGGGCGATGAGGAAGGTCCCGCCACGGATGGAACAGTGGCCCTTTTGGATTGGATGGAGGCTGAGGGGGAGGCGATGTCGGTTTGTATCGTGGGCGAGCCGACCTGTCCGGAGACCTTGGGCGATATGATCAAAATTGGGCGGCGCGGGTCCATCAATGCTCAGATCATCGTCACGGGCAAACAGGGCCATGTCGCCTATCCCCATAAAGCGCTGAATCCGATGCCCGCAATGGCGGCCCTTGCGGATCGTCTGTCACGCCATGTTTTGGATGAAGGAACGGCACATTTTGAGCCGTCTCACCTACAAATCACCGCGATTGAGACAGGCAATATGGCCAGCAATGTGATCCCTGCGCGCAGCGAAATGCGGTTGAATATCCGGTTCAACGATTGTCATTCGGGTGCGTCTTTGAGCGCATGGTTGCAAAGCGAATGCGCCGAGGTGGCGGCGGCGCATGGTGTTCAGATTGCGTGCAAGACGAGTATTTCAGGCGAGGCATTCCTGACCGAACCTGGCCCGTTTTCAGATTTGGTCACAGCTGCCGTGACGCAGCAAACCGGGCTTCGGCCCATTCTATCGACCACTGGCGGCACATCGGATGCGCGCTTTATCCAACGCCATTGCCCCGTGGTGGAATTTGGATTGGTTGGGCATCGGATGCATGAGGTGGACGAACGGGTATCCTGCACAGACATCCGAGGCCTGACCCTGATCTATTCTGATATTTTGCGCCGCTATTTCGCAAGCTGAGGGGCTACGAAAATCCCCTCTCGAAAAAAGAACAAAACGTGAATATCATTGTTGTATGGGATTCGCAGAGCTTGCCGCATTGTCCAATTTCTCTTTTCTTCAGGGGGGGTCACATCCTGAGGAATATGCTGCGCGCGCTGCCGATTTGGGGCTTCATGCTTTGGCGCTTGCCGATGTGAATTCGGTTTCGGGCATCGTGCGTGCGCATAGTGAATTGCGCCGTATCGCGCGTGAGATTGCGGCGCGGCGCGCGGCGGATGTTGATTTGCACGGGCCACCCCGACCTGCCCATATCCCGCCTGCCCCGCGCGCACCGATTTTCACCTGCCCACGGCTTTTGCCTGCCGCGCGTCTGGTTTTCCCTGGCGGGCTGGAGATGGTTGCGCTTGCCCGCACAAGGGAAGGGTGGGGAAACCTGTGCCGTATTCTCTCCAAGGGGCAGTTGCGCGCGAAAAAAGGCAGATGCCTGCTTGATCTGGAGGATCTTTTGGCCCATGCGGCGGGGCTGGAATTGGTTGTGCTCAGTGAGCGCACCGCCCATCTTCCACCGCATCAGGGTGGTGCGTGGCATCCGGATGTGCCGCGTTTGGCACAGCGCTTCAACGGTCATATCTGGCTTGCGCTGACCCCCTATTATGACGGGCAGGACGCGTTGCGCTTTGC
>JAGYKZ010000146.1 GCA_018401385.1 Roseicyclus sp. | reverse complement strand
GGCCTGCGACAGCGACCACAAGGTGGCCGAGCGCGTGCCCGTGCGGCAATAGGCCAAAATGGGGCGCGGCAATTCCTGCATCGCCGCGCCGAAATCCGCCGCATCTTGATCGGTGACTTTGCCCGACACGATGGGAAGATTGCGGATTTCCAGACCTGCCTTTTTCGCCGCCGCCGCAATCTCGGAGAAATTTGGCTGATCCGCCGCCTCGCCATCAGGGCGGTTGCAGATCAAAGCGCGAAAACCTTGATCTGCCAATTTCTGCACCTCATCGGGCGTGATCTGTGGCGCAACCGAAATCTCGGCATTGATGGTCTTGATATCCATGCTCGTCCCTTCCTTCGCCGCGGCGAAGCCTGTTGGTGATAATTGCTCAGAGGCTGTTCAACGGCACTTTGAGCATCGGGCGGCCATCCTTGTCTGTGGGGATGTCGCCTGCGCGCATATTCACCTGCAAAGAGGGAATAATCAACTTGGGCATATCAAGCTGCGCATCCCGTTCGGTGCGGAATTTGATGAACTCCTCGCGTGTCTTGCCTTCGCCGACATGGATATTGTGCTGCTTCTCGTCACCAACCGTGGTCTCCCATTCGATATTGCGGCCATTGGGGCCGTAATCATGGCACATGAACAGACGCATCTCATCGGGCAGGGACAGCACTTTCTGGATGCTGTCATACAGCACCCCTGCATCGCCCCCGGGGAAATCGGCGCGCGCAGAGCCGCCATCGGGCATAAACAACGTATCGCCGACAAAGGCCGCATTGCCCATCACATGGGTCATGCAGGCGGGCGTGTGACCTGGCGTATAGATGGCAAAGGCGCGCAGGCCCCCGATTTCGTAGACATCGCCATCCTTGAACAGCGCGTCAAATTGGCTGCCATCGCGCTGGAATTCCGTACCTTCGTTGAACACTTTGCCAAAGGTTTCCTGCACGGTGATGATATTTTCACCAATGCCAATTTTCCCGCCGAGTTTGTCTTGGATATAGGGCGCCGCGGAGAGGTGATCGGCATGAACATGGGTCTCGATCAACCATTCAACCTGCAACCCCTTTTCCTTGACATAGGAGATAATCGCATCGGCATTGTCATAGGTGATCCGACCCGCCGCATAGTCGATATCCATCACGCTATCGACAATAGCGCAGGCGTTGGAATTAGGGTCTTTGACCACATAGGAAATCGTATTGGTCGCAGGGTCAAAAAACGGTTCAACCTCAGGCTGGACGTTCATATTCACTGGAAAATTGGTCATATTGGTGCTCCTTTTTCGATCAGGCGCGTTTCACGTTTGAGTTCATCTGTGCATTCTGGCGGGCGGCAATGATGGCGCGCGCCACGAAAATCCCGCCAAGCATGGCCGCGATAAAGGCCAAAACCTCGATCCGACCTGTGCCGATGGCAGGCAATGCGCCGCCGGGGCAAAAGCCTGCAATACCCCAACCCACCCCGAACAGGGCAGAGCCGCCAATCAAGCGTGCGTCCAATTTGGTAGCCGTTGGCAGGGCGAATTTGCCTTCGAAAATCGGTCCGCTTGGGCGCGGCAAGACAAGGCGATAGCCGATGAAGGTCACAATCAAAGCCCCGCCCATCACGAAGATCAGGCTTGGGTCCCATGTCCCTGCAACATCAAAGAAATTGATGACTTTCGCAGGGTTCGCCATACCGGACAGCGAAATGCCGAGGCCAAAGATCAGACCGATGATATATATGGAAAGATAACGCATCGCTTTAGCCTCCAATCACATGGCGCATCACAAAAACCGTGATCGCAGTGGTGACCATGAAGGTCAAAGTCGCAGCGATGGATCGCTTTGACAGGCGCGCCATACCACAGACCCCATGGCCCGATGTGCAGCCAGACCCGAAGGTGACGCCTAAGCCCAC
>JAGYKZ010000145.1 GCA_018401385.1 Roseicyclus sp. | reverse complement strand
GGCATTAAAAAATTCGGTGGCGAAGCCGTCATTCCAGGTAACATCATCTGCCGTCAGCGCGGCACGAAATGGTGGCCTGGCGAGGGTGTTGGCATTGGCAAGGATCACACGATCTTTGCCACATCCGAAGGGAATGTCAGCTTCCGCAAAGGCTTCAAGGGTCGCACCTTTATTTCCGTGTTGCCGGCGGCTGACGCGGCTGAGTAACGCCACGCCTTTCGCGTAAAAATCGAAACGGGGTCGGCGCCAAAGCTGGCCCCTTTTTTCTTTGTGCCTCGCAGAATGTGAGGGTCAGGTGTTGGAATGAAGCAAGCCACGGTGACACTGCAACCAACAATCGAAACCGAGCGCTTTCGCCTGCGGCCCTTGAACAAGGCCGATACTGGGCTGATCACGCTTTATGCCTCCGAGAAACGTCTGGCCGAAATGACGCCGAATATGGCCCACCCCTTGCCACCTGGCGCGGTAGAGGCGCTGGTTGATCGCGCCACATCGGGGCAAAGCGCCGATGTCATTTGGGCGATTGATGCAAGCCCGTCCTGTGGGGCGGAATTGGTGGGAATAATCGAATTGCACCAAATGGACCGCGCGCAATCGGAAATTCGGTATTGGGTGGCACCCACGATGTGGAACACGGGCATCGCCTCCGAGGTGGTGCGCGCCATCATTGCGGCCAACCCTTTGGCCAATGAAACCATTTTTGCGAGTGTCTTTCAGGACAATCCCAGCTCTGCGCGGGTTTTGGTCAATACGGGGTTTGAATATCTGGGCGATGCCGAAAGCTATTCTGTGGCGCGGCGTGCGGCAGTGCCGACTTGGACCTATTTGAAAAAGCTGGGTTGACGCGATAAGGCACAACCGCAGCACGGATTTTGGCACGGCAACGCCATAAGCTGCCCGCGAAAGGGTGAACCGATGAAATTCCTTGATCTTGCCAAAGTCTATATTCGTTCGGGCGCGGGCGGCTCGGGCTGCGTCAGCTTCCGCCGCGAAAAATTCATCGAATATGGTGGCCCTGATGGGGGCGATGGCGGGCGCGGCGGCGATGTCTGGATCGAGGTGGTCGATGGTCTGAACACGCTGATTGATTTTCGCTATCAGCAACATTTCTTTGCCAAGAATGGCCAGCCTGGCATGGGGCGTCAGCGCACTGGTAAAGATGGTGATGACATCATCCTGCGCGTGCCTGCGGGCACAGAAGTTTTGGACGAGGAGATGGACACCATCATCGCGGATCTGACCGAGGTGGGTCAGCGCGTGCTTTTGGCCAAAGGCGGCAACGGTGGTTTTGGCAATTTACATTTCAAATCGGCTACAAATCAGGCGCCGCGCCGCGCCAATCCGGGCCAAGAAGCGGTGGAGCGCACCATCTGGCTGCGGCTGAAGCTGATCGCGGATGCGGGTCTTTTGGGGCTTCCAAATGCGGGGAAATCCACCTTTCTGGCCGCAACATCCAATGCGCGCCCCAAGATCGCCGATTATCCGTTTACCACCCTACATCCGAATTTGGGGGTTGTGGGTGTTGATGGGGTGGAATTCGTGGTGGCCGATATCCCGGGCCTGATCGAAGGGGCCTCCGAGGGGCGGGGCCTTGGGGATCTGTTTCTGGGTCACATCGAACGTTGTGCGGTGCTGCTGCATTTGATTGATGGCACCTCCGAGGATGTGGTCGCGGATTGCACCACAATCCTGAACGAGCTTGAGGCCTATTCGGATGTGCTGTTCGACAAGCCGCGCGTGACGGTTCTCAATAAAATTGATGCCTTGAGCGATACAGAGATCGCCGAGAAACGCGATGCGCTGCAACAGGCCATTGGCGGCAAAGTCTGGCTGATGTCAGGTGTGGCAAAAACGGGTGTGACGGAGGTGCTTCGCCTCTTGCGCAGCAATATTGATGAGACCAAATTGCGCCAGACGCAAAAAGACATGAAGGAAGAGGAACCGTGGCGGCCTTGAACGAACCCGCGATGGCCGCGCCTGCGCTTGGATCAGCCAAGCGTTTGGTGGTCAAAATCGGATCGGC
>JAGYKZ010000144.1 GCA_018401385.1 Roseicyclus sp. | reverse complement strand
GGAAGAAGGGCAGGCATATGGCCATGCTCCGGGAATACCCGCTCGACCGTCTGGCAAGCCGCGTCGGCAAGTTTGGCCAAAATGGTCTCAATCCGGATCGAGGTGGCGATGTGGTGTATGAAGTAGATCAGCGTGGCAAGGCTTGCGACCGCAAGGATCATGCCGAAGGTCACGGCCATGAGCGGAACGAAACTCGCGCCCTCTGCACCACGCACGGAAGCAAGGACAAAGAGGCAATAGACAAAGGTGGACAGGAATGTTCCCAGCACGATTTGATTGCCACGGTCGCGCATGAAATTACGCAGCATGCGTGGGCCAAACTGCGAGGACGCCAGTTGCAGGGTCAACATGGTCATCGAAAAAGTGACGCCAGCGACCGTGATCATCGAGCCCGCGATGGCCGAAAGGATGGCACGCGCACTTTCTGGATCAAACGCATAGGTCCATGCGTTGAACCAACCGAGCCGTGTTGCATAGAGGGTGTCCAGCAGTATCAGAATGGTGGCCGTTGCCATGGCAAAGATTGCCATGACTGATGGCAGAAACCAGAAACTACTGTGCAGACGGTCCCATATCCTTGAAAGGAATTTGCAACGGCCGCGCATTACTTTTCCCACCCCGGCTGGGACAGTGTCATGAACACTTTCTGGTAAGCCGCACGGTTGCTGCAAGCGCGATGACCTGAGGGGTCAACGGGCCGCGCGGTTGATTTTACTTCCCATCTTTCTCGTCCGATTTCCGGACGCGAGTCAGGCCCGCGGGGCGTTCATTGGCGCGCTTCAGCTCATCTTGCGTGCCGATGTCACGCGGCAAACGCCCGCCGGAACGCCCTGCTTGGGAGATGGTGCCTTTGGCACCAAGAGCGTGGTCGGAGTTCTCTGCCTTTGGGGTTTTGTCGTGGGCCATCGTCTTGCCTCCAATTGTTCAGTTGCGAAAATCTTTGCCTCATCGAAGGCCGAAAAATCCCAAAATGACCAAGACAATGACCACAAGGCCGACGATGTATATGATCCGATTCATGGCATTCCAATCTGCTTGGAAGGTGGCTAAGGCCCACCTCTCTTTAAGTTGGTATGAGGTTGAAGTGGCTGCCGCACTGACGCGGATCAATGCACGGCGTGACGCAAGACGCGCCTGTCCATCGTTGTTTTCATAAGCATGTGGTCGGCCTCGCGCTGCTGCAGTGGCCCGAAAATTCCCCAAAACCGACCTTTGCAGTGCTTTGGCGACATAGCACCCTTCGCGGCATGTCCCCGCGCGTGAGATCATGGCGCGGAGGTTCACAACGACCATCAATGATGGCGATCTACCGATCATCGCGCGCGTCGCCGATGTGAAACCTGCGCACCACAAGCTGGCACGCCAATCAGGGTAGGCGAAAGCCTTGTGAGAGCAGAGATCGCTACCCTACCCCGTTCAAGGCCCTCACATTGAAACGGCCCCTCCCAATGTTGGGGGACAATGCCGTGACCATTGGCTGCGCCGATGCACTTACGCCCGCGCGAACTGGCCATGCTTTGCATGCCGGCTTCCGCGCTTACATGTCTTCTTGGACATTCTCCGCCTCGGCCGAGACCGCCTGACCAACACTGCTAAGGTCGCGACCCGCGCCCCCGATGGTTTCACAGCCGACGACGACAAGCAGCGTCGCCAAGGACATCAGGATGATCGAAGTTCGCATTTGCATTCTCCATGTTTGCAAGCAGGTTCCGACAAAAACACATCACGAGGTTTTGTCAGGCTTTCCCCAAGCGTTGGAATTTCCGTCAAAAAATCATCTCGATCCCCCCGCTGCCCTGCATTGACCAAGATCAACGAGACGGATGACCCTTTGCCCTCA
This sequence comes from Roseicyclus sp., assembly GCA_018401385.1. Taxonomy (GTDB): domain Bacteria; phylum Pseudomonadota; class Alphaproteobacteria; order Rhodobacterales; family Rhodobacteraceae; genus M30B80. Next base: position 217 of record JAGYKZ010000144.1, on the reverse strand, counting down.
ATTTCCCCATTTCGCGTCGGGGGCCCTCAAGCGCCCCGAGAGCGGCAAAGATATTTGCCTTGCAGGCGGTCGCTAAGTTCGAAGCCTATTCGTTTCTGTTGAGGGCTGCCGATGGCACCAGTAGGGCTGATGACACCCATGCTTCCTGAACGGCGCAAGGACATTGTCAAACGAAACGCAAACTCCGTGCAACATGGCGCGGGTCACGCATCTGTTC
>JAGYKZ010000143.1 GCA_018401385.1 Roseicyclus sp. | reverse complement strand
TGCATCAGGCGCATCGGGCACGGTCACAGGGGCGGCCACAATCCGCGCTTCGATATCGGCCAAGACGCCCTCTTTCCATGTCAGGCGCTGCATTTGCCAAAGCCCCAAACCAATCAGGATTGCCGCGCCAAGCACGCCAAAGGACAAAACCGAGAAAATCGCAAAGCGCGACTGTGCCATAATCAAGCAAATCCTTTGATCTGCGGTGGGTCAAATAGGAAACGGCCCACCAAAAAGGGCGGGCCGCTGCTAAACTTCGTGTTGCGGGGTTTAAACCCTTAGCCGCCCAAGCCCCAAATATAGACTGCGGCGAACAAGAACAACCACACCACATCGACAAAATGCCAATACCATGCGGCGGCCTCGAAACCGATATGCTTTTCGGCGGTGAAATGGCCACGGCGCACCCGCAAATAGCAGATATAGAGGAAGATCGTTCCGATGATCACGTGAAGGCCATGGAAACCTGTCGCAAGGAAGAAGGTGGAGAAGAATTTATCCCCGCCAAAGGTCCAATCCTTATGGACCAGCAATTCCCAATATTCATAGGCCTGAAGCCCCGTGAAGATCACACCCAGAACAACACCAAGCAACAGGCCCCATTCCACGTCCTTGCGGCTTTCGTTATGGACCAGCGCGTGATGCGCCCATGTCACCGCCGCACCCGACAAAAGCAGAACCAGCGTGTTGATCAAGGGCAGATGCCAGACATCCATCTGGTAGAACTCAGGCTGCACATATTGCGAACCGACATATTCGTTCATCGGATAGATGGCGTGTTTGAAGAAGGCCCAGAACCATGCCACGAAAAACATCAATTCGGACATGATGAACATGATGAAGCCATAGCGCAGACCGATCCGCACCACGGGGGTGTGATCGCCTTGGTTGCTTTCCGCGACCACATCCGACCACCAGCCGAACATCACATAGAGGACGGCCACAAGGCCCATCAGGAACATCCACGGGCCAGAGCCGTGCATCCACAGCACGCCGCCCGCAAGCATTACAAAAGCCCCAATGGACGCAATCAGCGGCCAGAGCGAGGGCGAGATGATATGATAATCATGGTTCTTTGCATGGGCCATCTGTTTTGGTCCTTCGCTTTCGGTCATTCAGTTGTGCCGCTCAACGCGGCAAGGTCTTCGGTGATATCCATAACATGAAATGTGTAGGACAGAGTAATTTCTTGTGTGTCATAGGCCTCCGCATCTTCCAGAATTGCGGGGTCCACGAAAAAGGTCACAGGCATCTCCACCCGCTCGCCTGGTTGCAGCACCTGTTCGGTGAAGCAGAAACAAGCAATCTTGGCGAAATACCCGCCCGTTGTGTAGGGCAGCACGTTGAAACTGGCGGTGCCCGCAACGGGCTGGTCGGTGGGGTTATACGCCTCGTAAAACACCAATGCGGTCTCGCCAAGGCGCACCTCGATTTCACGCTGCATGGGGCGAAATTCCCACGGCATATCACGCGCGGTGCTGGCATCAAAGCGCACCTTGATGGTCTGATCTTTGATGATATCGGATTCCGCCTCCGCCACTTGCGTGGTGCCCCCGAAGCCCGTGACGCGGCAAAACAGATCATACAGGGGAACGGCGGCCCATGCCATTGCGCCCATAAAGACGACAACCCCAAGTAAACTAACCACTGTTTTGCGATGATCGACCATTATTGCGTGCCTCCAGATTGCCCCTCGATGGCAGGGGTCATTGACACGCGCGGTTGATGATCAAAGGCCTCCATCTTGGAGCCTTCGCGGATCTTTGACACCGTCATGCCAAAGACAATGATGCAAAATGCGACAAGGCTAAGGCCCACACCGATGTTGCGGCTCAGGCGGCGCTTGTGCAGGGCGCTTTGTTCACGGATCGCCATGGCTTACCACCCCCCTCATGACAGACCCGCCGCGCGCAAGGCAATATCGCCCAAGATCGCGCAGAAATGCAGGAATAGATAGTAGAGGGAGAAGCGGAAGAATTTTTTCTCAACCGCGTAATGATCGGCCTCGGCCTGTTCTTCGCTGCGGGCGCGGATATCCCACGCGCCTTTCAGGAAAATCAGGTTCAACACCACGGCAGCGGCCATGTAGAGCGGCCCGCCCACCTCGGTCAAGCCAAGGCCAAGCGCCACTGGGGCAAGCAA
>JAGYKZ010000142.1 GCA_018401385.1 Roseicyclus sp. | reverse complement strand
TGCGACCGCCGAGGTTACAGGCGCATCGGTTGAAAACATGGGCCTGATCGCCACGGGTGATGCAGATTTGGCCATTGGTCTGGCCGATACGGTGCTTCAAGCTCAAACAGGCACGGGCCGTTTCGAGGGTCAGCAGCTTGAGATGATCCGCGGCGTTGCGGTGATGTATTCCAACATGGTCCAGATCGTGACCTTGGCCGATAGCGGAATCACAAGCCTTGCGGATTTGACGGGCAAGCGCGTCTCGGTTGGCGCACCCGGTTCGGGCACCGAAGTGAACGCAGAAGCGATCCTGACCGCCAATGGCATCACCTATGACGATATTGACGAGCAGCGCCTCAACTTCAATGAAACCGCAGATGCGCTGGCCAATGGTGATATTGATGCTGGCTTCTTCTCGGTCGGTGCGCCCACTTCGTCCATTCTGAACCTTGCCACCACAAATGCGATCCGCATGATCCCTTTGAGCAAGGCGGAAATCGCCGCTGCGCGGGCCGCTGATCCCGTTTTCGCAAGCACCGTCCTGCCAGGTGGCACCTATGAGGGCGTGGCCGATGATGTGGCCTTGTTGGGTGTTCCCAATGTTTTGGTCGCCTCTTCGGAGATGAGCGAAGACACCGTTTATGAGATCACCAAAGCCATGTTCGAGAATATCGAAGATTTGCGCGCGGTGCATCCTGCCGCAAACCAGACCGAGATCAGCTTCACGCTGTCGGCTTCCCCGATCCCGCTGCATCCCGGTGCGATCCGCTACTACGAGGAAACAGGCGCAACCATTGCGGACGCTTTGCGCCCCTGATGCCACAGCGCATATTGAAGGGGTGGCGCAGATGCGCTGCCCCTTTTTCCGCTCTTCTTTTTGCCTCTTGCCTGTTTTGGCCAAAGCTCGGGCAGGCTGCCACGCTTGAAATCACTTTGGCCGATACAGGGGCGCTTTTGACCCTAGTCGCTTTGCCAGAGCCTGCCGCATGGTGCGTTTTGTGGCGGCATTCGGTGCAAGGCTTCGAGGTGCGTGACTGTTACGAGATGCAAGACGGGCAAATGGTGCTTGTGTGGTCGCATCTGCCTGATTTCGCGGCGGGGCTGGACCATATCATCGGGCGCGGACGTCAAATTTCGGACGGGCAGGGCGGATATATCATCGAAGACATCAACGAACCTGTCGCAGGAAATGCCTATATCCTACGCCCGGGTTCCATGGCCGTAGATCACCGCATTCGCGCAGGGGATGACGAAGTTTCCCTCTCGCGTATTGCGGAGCATAAGCGGGTGCGCATCGCGCTGATCCCGTAACGAAACAGGGGAAGTTGGGGAATGGCAGACCAGATAGATATCTCGGATATTGGCCCGAAAGACGCAAAAGAGCCGATCGTCATTCTGCGGCTGATCGCGGTGATCGGCATTGCCTTGTCGCTGTTTCAGCTTTACGCTGCGGGGGTGCAACCTTTGGGGTTGTTTTTCCAGCGCCCCATTCACTTGGGCTTTATCCTTGTTCTGTGTTTCCTGATTTACCCGCCCCGTGGCCGCGCCCAAGGGCGTGGCCCGCTTGAATATGTCTTGGATGCCGTCCTTATTCTGGCATCTGTTGCTGTCGGGGCGTGGGTGCCTGTGAACATCGACATCATCGCCAATCAAATTTTCCCCCGCACCATCGATGTCGCTATGGGGGTCTTGACCGTTCTTCTGGTGCTCGAGGCCGCACGGCGCGCGGTGGGATGGGTGATGACGCTGATTGCGGGCGTGTTCCTGCTCTATGCATTTGCGGGCGCACGCGGGGAATTGCCGTTTCTGGCCGATTTCATGCCGGGTATCCTCAATCATCGTGGTTACTCCTTGGATCGTTTGGCCAGCCAGATGACATTGGGTGCCGAAGGGATTTACGGTATCCCTTTGGGTGTGGCGGCGACCTTTATCTTTGTTTTTGTTCTCTTTGGGGCTTTCTTGGAGGTCACAGGTGCGGGCAAATTCTTTATTGATCTGGCCTATGCCACCACGGGCCGCCAGCGTGGCGGGCCTGCCAAGGCGGCGGTTGTCGCCTCTGCGGGGATGGGATCCATCTCTGGCTCGGCCATCGCCAATGTGGTGACCACGGGGGCCTTTACGATCCCGCTCATGAAGAGACTGGGTTACCGCCCTGCACAGGCTGGCGGGGTAGAGGCCGCA
>JAGYKZ010000141.1 GCA_018401385.1 Roseicyclus sp. | reverse complement strand
TGATCAGGGTTGGGCAAGGGGCACCTTGCTCCATATCTGCGGTCTTGGCATTGAACGCCTTGCAGAATTCCATGATGTTGATCCCGCGCTGACCCAGTGCAGGGCCAACAGGGGGGGATGGGTTCGCCTGACCTGCAGGGATCTGCAGCTTCATCGTTCCAGCAAGTTTCTTGGCCATCTGGCCTCTCCTTTTTTCTCATCGGCGCAGCGTGGCTGCACCCTATCAGGATCGGGACGCGTCCCTTTCCCAGTCGCTAGCGTGGTTCGGCACATCATGCGCGCATGATGCGGCCTCCCACGAATGAACGGCGCAAACGCGCCGCCAACACATCAGGCCAGTTTCGAGACCTGCGTGTATTCCAATTCCACGGGCGTGGCGCGCCCAAAGATCGAAACCGTCACCTTCAGGCGTTGGTTCTCTTCATCGACCTCTTCAACCATGCCATCGAAATCTTCGAACGGGCCATCGTTGACCTTAACCTTTTCGCCGACATCGAATGTGATGGTCGAGCGGGGGCTTGCTTCGCCTTCCTCAACACGGTTGAGAATCACGTTTACCTCATCATCGCGCATGGGCATCGGGCGGCCTTGCGGACCCAGAAACCCCGTCACGCGCGGGATCGAGGACACGGCATGATAAGCGCGGTCTGTCAATTCCATGCGCACCAAGACGTAACCTGGCATAAAGCGGCGCGGCACGGTCACTTTCTTGCCGCGGCGGATCTCGATCACTTCCTCTTCAGGAACGAGAACTTCTTCGATCTCATCCTCGAGGCCCTTCTCAGCCACGGCGTTCCTGATTTGCTCGGCGATGCGCTTTTCAAAATTTGACAGCACACTGACCGAATACCACCGTTTCGCCATCCGCTTCTTCCATCCTCGACATATGGCGCGCTGGTGCGCCAAATTTTATCTATTCCAACAGCTTGGCATCATGCCACGCGTGCCTTCCCGAAACAAAAAATCAGCGTGCATCTCGAATCGATACACGCCTTTGGGAAAATTCTTTGCCCAACTATCCCCCAGAACAGGGAAAATCAAGGGCCGAGCGGGCTTACCCCACCACCGACAAAAGCAATTCCAGACCTTGGCGGATCAACCAATCAACCATGAAGAAAAACAACGCCGCCAAAACCGCCATCGCGAAAACCATCCCAGTGGTGGTCACCACCTCGCGGCGGGTCGGCCAAATAATCTTGGCAATCTCGGCGCGGGTTTGCTGAACAAATTGGATCGGGTTGGCCATAGTGTCTCACCTTTTTCGATTGTGGGCTGATATAGGCAAGCTCACCTTGTGATGCAAGCAGCGATCAACAAGGAAATGGCAGGGGCAGCAGGATTCGAACCCGCGACCTACGGATTTGGAATCCGTTGCTCTACCAACTGAGCTATACCCCTAAGGCCAAGCCTGCTGATAGCGGGGCTTTTGCCCTATTGCAAGAGGAACGCAATGGCGATTTGCGCAGTTTTCACGCCGCTTGACGCTTGCGCGGCAGACCAGATTGGGCGAATGAAGCATCCCATGACCCAAACCGCACCAAACTTCCGCAAACGCATTGCGAATTCAACCCGCGCCAATCGATGGCTCGCCGCGCTGTTTGGCGCATGGACGCGGATGGTGCGCGCAACCGCACGGCTTGAAGAAGAGGGTTGGTCGCAGGTCGAGGCCGCGCTTGCCACACATGGCGCGGTGATCATCGTCTGCTGGCATCAACGCTTGATGATGACACCATTCATGTTTGATCTGTCAAAATATCGATGCCGCAGCCTGACCTCGGACGCGCGTGCGGGGCGGTTGGTGGGTCATATCCACCGCCATTTCGGCTATGAAAGCGTGCCAATGCCGCGCGGCATTTTGGGGGCATCGGAAATGCGGCTGATCCTCAAGGGGCTGCGCGAAGGTATTTCCATCGGCGTGTCACCTGATGGGCCGCGCGGGCCTGCGCGGATCGCGAAACCAACCCCAATTCAATGGGCGCGCGCGGCACAAGTGCCTGTGGTCAGTTTTACCTTTTCAGCCAAACATTACCTCAGATGGCCGACATGGGATCGGCTGATCTTCCCTTTGCCCTTCAGCACGGTGCATCTGCGTTGGACGATTTGGGAAGAAACCGTGGCCACCAAATTGTCCGAGGAGGAAACCATCGCGCTTGCACGCAAGCTTCAAGAATTCATGGATGCCGAAGCCTTGGCCGCCGATCACGCGGTT
>JAGYKZ010000140.1 GCA_018401385.1 Roseicyclus sp. | reverse complement strand
AGAAGGGCAAGGTTACGAACAGCACCATGAACCACACAATCGCATAAAGCACGAGTCCCGTGACAATATTCATCAGACCTGCTCCAACTCGACCAAAGTGCCCGTGAAATCTTTGGGATGCAGGAACAAGACAGGCTTGCCATGCGCGCCGATCTTTGGCTCGCCCGTGCCCAAAACCCGTGCACCGCTGGCCTGAAGCCTGTCGCGCGCCGCCAGAATATCCTCTACCTCATAGCAAATGTGATGGATGCCGCCTGAAGGGTTTTTTTCAAGGAAGCCCGCAATCGGCGAGTTTTCACCCAAAGGATAGAGCAATTCGATCTTGGTGTTCGGCAACTCGATGAACACCACCGTCACCCCATGATCGGGTTCATCTTGAGGGGTGCCCACCTTCGCCCCCAATGTCTCGCGATATTGGGCCGATGCCGCCTCCAGATCAGGCACGGCGATGGCCACGTGATTCAATCTACCGATCATCTCTGTCTCCTTGTGGATCTGCCAAAAGGATATGCCCGCGCAACGGCGCGGGGGCAAGGGACGTCTCGCCGCGCCCCGTTTACGGATCAGTAACCGCAACGCGCTGTAATCAGACCAAGGAATCATCACCTGGGGGTTTGAGAGATGGACGAATTCAGTTTGCCACCACAGCGCCAATCAAAATTGCAGGCGCTGAACCCGCTGATGGGCCTAACCATCCTGATTGTTGAAGACAGCCGATATGCCTCGGAATCGCTGCGGCTTCTCAGTCTGCGCTCGGGCGCACGGATCAGGCGCGCAGATTGCCTGACCTCGGCCAGACGGCATTTGCGCGTGTATCGCCCCAATGTGGCGATCATTGATCTGGGCCTGCCTGATGGGTCGGGCTTGGATTTGATCCGTGATTTGGCAGGGGCCAATCCGCGTTTGCCCGTCATTTTGGCCTGCTCGGCCGCTGATCCGCATGACAGCGCCGCGCAAGCGCAAGATGCAGGTGCGGATGCGTTCCTCGCCAAACCCATCGAAAGCTTGGCGCGCTATCAGGAGGTGATATTGCGCCATTTGCCACCCGAATTGACCCCGACCACCCCCCGTGTGATCCACAATGACAGGGTCACCCCCGATCTTGTCGCCTATCGGGAGGATTTAACCCATGCGATTGATCTGTTGGATCAACCTGACCCGCCGCTGCCCTATTTGCGCCCCTTCCTGATGGGCATTGCCCAAGAAGCGGGTGATCGTGATCTTGAGGCGCAGGCGCGCGGATTGATGCGCGACACGCGCGGTGCCATGCGCCGCGCCTTGAGCAAAAAGATCAGCGAGATGTCCCCTCGCCTATAAGCCCAAAACGGGATCACGCGACACGCGCACAAGCTGTGTCAAATCCGACAGCCGCTCGACCTGCCGCCCTTGTGCGTCAAAATTCTGCGGCAGAAGCCATGCTTGAAACGCCTCTTTCAGGGCGGGATATTCCGCATCAATCGCCGCAAACCATGCGGTGTCACGGTTTTGGCCTTTGACGATCATATCCTGACGAAACACCCCTTCGTAACTCAGCCCCAAGCGCTGCGCCGCGCGGCGAGAGGGGATGTTGCGCGCATCGCATTTCCATTCAAAACGCCGATAGCCCGCCTCAAAGGCCCATGACATCATCATAAAAAACGCCTCGGTTGCAGCACGGCTTTGTTGCAAAGCAGGGCCAAGGCAAATATGCCCCAATTCAATCGCGCCTCTCTCAGGCGCAATGCGCAGATAGGCGGCCACCCCCATCACCTGCCCCCGCGCCAAATCGCGGATGGCATAAAAGACGGGATCTTCGCCTGCCTCGAAGCCGCGCAAAAACCGATGATAGGCGGCAGCCGATATAAATGGGCCATAAGGCAGAAACTCCCATAACTCAGCCGCACCCTGATAGGCGCGAAACAGCTCATCCGCGTGCAGATGCGCGCGCAACCGCTCCAGCCGTGCATAGCGTCCCTGCCGTTGTTGGAAATCGGGCCGCACGGGCGGCACATATGTTGACAAATCCTGCATCCACACACCCCATCGAAACGCAAACGGCCCCCACCCATCAGGGCAGAGGCCGCAAAAATTGGCAAGGGTGAAACGGGATCACTCGCGCGGCAAAACCCGCAGACCCAGCTCCATCAGCTGATCTGGCATCGGCTCGGAGGGGGCGTTCATCATCACATCTTCGGCGCGTTGGTTCATCGGGAAAAGGATCACCTCGCGGATATTCG
>JAGYKZ010000014.1 GCA_018401385.1 Roseicyclus sp. | reverse complement strand
CAATCTCCCCCAATGTGCCTGCGGCGGGCGCGGGCACCTCGACTGTCACCTTGTCGGTTTCCAATTCGCACAGCATCTCATCCTGCGCGACTGTATCCCCTGGTTTTTTGAACCAAGTGGCCACGGTGGCCTCGGTCACGGATTCGCCCAAAGTGGGCACGCGGACTTCTGTCGCCATTGTCTTTACCCTTCGATCGTCAGCGCTTCGTTGATGAGCGCGGTTTGCTGTGCTTTGTGTTGTGAAGCGAGACCCGTTGCAGGCGAGGCCGAAGCGGCACGTCCTGCATAGGTGGCGCGACTATGGGTTGCGCCAATCCGTGTCAGAACCCATTCGAGATTGGGTTCAACGAATGTCCAACCCCCTTGGTTTTTCGGCTCTTCCTGACACCAGACAATCTCAGCAGTCTTAAAGCGCTCCAACTCCTTCATCAGCGACATCGCAGGGAAAGGGTAGAATTGCTCAAGGCGCAGGAGATAGACATCATCCAAGCCCCGCGCATCACGTTCTTCGAGCAGGTCGTAATAGACCTTGCCCGAACTGATCACCACGCGGCGGATTTTGTCGTCCGATTTCAGCTTCAGATCGGAATTGCCATATTGTGCATCATCCCAAAGCACACGGTGGAAAGAAGACCCCGTTGTGAATTCCTCGGCCCGCGAGACGGCGCGCTTGTGGCGCAAAAGTGATTTTGGCGTCATCAAAATCAAGGGTTTGCGGAAACTGCGATGGATCTGGCGGCGCAAAATGTGGAAGTAATTGGCGGGCGTGGTGCAATTGGCCACGATCCAATTGTCTTGGCCGCACATTTGCAAGAACCGCTCCAGACGCGCGGAGGAGTGTTCGGGGCCTTGCCCCTCAAACCCGTGCGGCAGCAGCATCACCAAGCCCGACATACGCAACCATTTGCTTTCGCCCGATGAGATAAACTGGTCAAACATGATCTGCGCGCCATTGGCAAAATCGCCAAATTGCGCTTCCCACATCACCAAGGCATTGGGTTCAGCAAGGCTGTAGCCATATTCAAACCCCAACACCGCATATTCAGACAGCATCGAGTCGATCACCTCGTAGCGCGCCTGCCCTTCGCGGATATGGTTGAGCGGGTAATACCGATCTTCGGTTTCTTGGTCGATCAATCCCGAATGGCGTTGGCTGAATGTGCCGCGCGTGCTGTCCTGACCCGCAAGGCGCACAGGATAGCCTTCGGTCAGCAAACTGCCAAAGGCCAAAGCCTCCGCTGTTGCCCAATCGAAGCCTTGGCCCGCGTTGAACATTTCCTGCTTCGTCTCAAGAAGACGCGCCACTGTCTTGTGAAGCGCGAAATTCTCGGGCGCGGTGGACAAAGCCTTGCCGATTTCTTTCAACGTCTTTGGCTTGATGGCGGTTTCACCGCGCTGGTAATCCTCACCCTCGCGGTTGAGATGGCTCCAGCGCCCGTCAAGCCAATCGGCCTTGTTGGGCTTATATTCTTTACCTGCTTCGAACTCGTCATTCAGGCGTGCTTGGAAGGCGGCCTTCATATCCTCGATCTCGCCTTCGGGGATCAGCCCATCCTGAACCAGACGCTCTGTATAGAGTTGAAGGGTCGTTTTGTGTTTCTTGATCCGGTTATACATCACCGGGTTGGTGAACATCGGCTCGTCACCCTCATTGTGACCAAAGCGGCGATAGCAGAAAATATCGATGACCACGTCTTTGTGGAACTTCTGGCGGAATTCGGTCGCAACCTTGGCCGCGTGCACCACGGCCTCGGGGTCATCACCATTCACATGGAAGATGGGGGCCTCCACCATCAAGGCGATATCGGTTGGATAAGGGGAGGAACGAGCTAAGTGCGGCGCGGTGGTGAACCCGATCATGGTTGTTCACCACGATATGAATCGTGCCGCCTGTGCGATGCCCGCGCAGGCCCGAAAGCCCCAGGCCTTCGGCGACAACACCTTGACCCGCGAAGGCCGCATCACCATGCAGCAAAATCCCCAAAGCCTGATGCCGATCGGTGTCGCCCATTTGATCTTGCTTGGCGCGCACTTTGCCGAGAACCACGGGGTTCACCGCCTCCAAATGTGAGGGGTTGGCGGTCAAGGACAAGTGCACGGTGTTGTCGTCAAAGGTGCGATCCGAGGACGCGCCCAAGTGATATTTCACATCGCCCGATCCATCCACGTCTTCGGGCTTGAAACTCCCGCCTTGGAATTCGTTGAATATCGCGCGGTAGGGTTTTCCCATCACATTGGCCAAAACACTGAGGCGGCCACGGTGGGGCATACCAATGATGACTTCTTTCACACCCAGCGCACCGCCGCGTTTGATGATCTGCTCCATCGCAGGGATCAACGCCTCGCCGCCATCTAGGCCAAAGCGCTTGGTGCCCATATATTTGACGTGCAGGAATTTCTCGAACCCTTCGGCCTCGACAAGTTTGTTCAGAATGGCTTTACGGCCTTCACGGGTAAAGGCGATTTCCTTGCCGTAACCCTCGATCCGTTCTTTCAGCCAGCTTGACTGCTCTGGATCGGAGATATGCATATATTGCAGGGCGAAAGTGCCGCAATAGGTGCGCTTCACAATCTCCATGATCTGGCGCATGGATGCCATTTGCAGGCCAAGCACATTGTCGATGAAAATCGGGCGATCCATATCCGCATCAGTGAAACCGTAGCTGCGCGGATCCAGTTCAGGGTGCGGTGTCCTGATCACGCATACCAAGCGGGTCAATATCCGCGATCAAGTGACCACGGATACGATAGGCCCGAATGATCATCAATGCGCGGATACTGTCCAAAACAGCGCGCTGCACCTGTGCATCGGTCAGCTCAATACCTGCCGCCTCGGCCTTCTCGCGAATTTTTCTTGTCTGCGCCTTTCACTTCGGGCGCGGCTGCGGCGTACCATTCGCCTGTCAGCGCATGGTCAAATCATCAGCAGGTTACAACGGCCAATCCGCGCGCGCCCACGAAGGGCCCGCGGCCTCCGCCGTAGCGTCATTTGGTGCATCGCCCAGACTGGCGAAAAAAGCCCTCCAGCTTTCTTCGACCGCGTTAGGATCTTGCGCATAGCGCGCATAAAGCTGTTCGAGATACTCGGCATTATGCCCCTGCATGAAGCTGGAGGCGTGGAAGATATCATTCGAGCTTTGTTCAGTCATGACCGCACCTGAAAAAGGGAAAGGCCCCGCGCAAGCCAGATCAGCCAGGTGCGCGGGGCAGTGTTATCAACCGATCGCTTTGAGGACCGCTTCGCCAAGGGTTGCGGGGCTGTCGGCCACCACGATCCCTGCGGATTTCATCGCTTCGATCTTATCTTCTGCGCCGCCTTTGCCGCCTGCAACAATTGCGCCAGCATGACCCATACGGCGCCCTGGAGGGGCCGTGCGTCCTGCAATGAAGCCTGCGACCGGCTTTTTGCGGCCACGCTTGGCCTCGTCTTTCAGGAATTGCGCTGCTTCTTCTTCAGCAGAGCCACCAATCTCACCAATCATGATGATCGACTGGGTTTCGTCATCGGCCAAGAACCATTCCAGAACGTCCAAATGTTCGGTGCCTTTGATGGGGTCGCCACCAATGCCGACACAGGTGGACTGACCCAGACCTACATCGGTCGTCTGCTTCACGGCCTCATAAGTCAGCGTGCCAGAGCGCGATACCACACCGACAGACCCGCGGCGATGAATATGACCGGGCATGATGCCGATTTTGCAGGCGTCAGGCGTAATGACACCTGGACAGTTGGGGCCGATCAACTTGGAGGAGGAATTCTCCAAAGCACGCTTTACCTTCATCATATCGAGGACGGGGATGCCTTCGGTGATGCAGATGATCAATTCCATCTCGGCATCAATTGCCTCAAGGATCGAATCTGCTGCAAAGGGCGGTGGCACATAAATCACCGAGGCGTTTGCTTCGGTCTTGGCTTTCGCCTCATGCACGCTGTCAAAAACAGGCAGGTTCAAATGGGTCTGGCCCCCTTTGCCAGGGGTGACGCCACCGACCATTTTCGTGCCATAGGCAATCGCCTGTTCGGAATGAAATGTGCCTTGGCTTCCCGTGAAACCCTGACAAATGACTTTTGTATTTTCGTTGACAAGAACAGCCATCAGATCAGCCTTTCACCGCTTTAACGATTTTCTGGGCCGCGTCCGACAGATTGTCAGCCGCGATCACATTGAGGCCAGAAGTGTTGATAATCTCCTTGCCCTTTTCCACGTTTGTCCCCTCTAGGCGAACAACCAGTGGCACCTGCAAACCAACCTCTTTGACTGCGGCCACAACGCCCTCGGCGATGATATCGCAGCGCATGATGCCGCCGAAGATATTCACAAGAATACCTTTCACATTGGGGTCAGAGGTGATGATCTTAAACGCCTCGGTGACCTTTTCCTTGGTCGCTCCGCCGCCCACATCGAGGAAGTTGGCAGGCTCGGCGCCATAAAGCTTGATGATATCCATTGTGGCCATCGCAAGGCCCGCACCGTTGACCATACAGCCAATCTCACCATCCAGCGCGATGTAGTTGAGGTCATATTTGGAGGCCATCAGCTCCTTTGGGTCTTCTTCGGTCTCGTCCCGAAGCGCTGCGATATCCGCATTGCGGTAAATCGCGTTGCCATCAAACCCAACCTTCGCATCCAACACCTTGAGGCTGCCCTCATCGGTGACGATCAGCGGGTTGATTTCAAGCATCTCCATGTCCTTCTCAACGAAGGCTTTGTAAAGAATACCCATCAGGCTGACGCATTCCTTGACCTGTTTACCCTCAAGACCAAGCGAGAAGGCGATGCGGCGTCCATGGAATGCCTGGTAACCCGTGGCGGGATCGACCGAGAAGGACAGAATTTTTTCAGGCGTTTGTGCTGCCACATCTTCGATATCCATGCCGCCTTCGGTCGAACAGACGAAGGAAATGCGGCTGGTCTGACGATCCACCAACAACGCGAGGTAAAGTTCGCGCTCAATCCCAGAGCCATCTTCAATGTAGATGCGGTTGACGACTTTTCCCACGGGACCAGTCTGATGGGTCACCAGAGTGCGGCCCAACATCTTCTTGGCTTCAGCCGCAGCTTCCTCAACGGATTTGGCGAGGCGAACACCGCCCTTTTCGCCCGCATCGGCTTCCTTGAATTTACCCTTGCCGCGACCGCCTGCATGAATTTGGGCCTTGACCACCCAAAGTGGGCCGTCCAGTTCACCCGCGGCGGTTTTCGCCTCTTCGGCTTTGAGAACAACGCGGCCATCGCTGACCGGTGCACCATATTGGCGAAGCAAGGCTTTCGCCTGATATTCATGAATGTTCATGAAACTGTCCCGTGTGTTGCTGTCATTTCAAGCGGTCTAAACACATCCCGCCTATAAGAATAAACGGCAATTTGCGCGGCAGCTTAGATTTCAGAGCAAAATTCGACATTTGTGATCACAGAAAAAATAAGCGTGATCACAAAAGGGTGTCGCATCATTGTTGCAACACCGCTCGCCTTAAGGGTGTGTTAACCCTCGCGACTCACCGATATTTGAAACAGAAAAAGGCGGCGCAGACTGCGCCGCCTTTTCATCTTCATTTCCAGAAGTGCCTGTGCTCAGGCAAGGCTCTCGTCAATGGCCTTGCACGCATCGACAAGGCCCTTCACAGCCTCAACCGAATTGTCAAACATGGCCTGCTCATCCTTGGTGAGTTTGATCTCAACGATCCGCTCAATCCCGCCCGCACCAATAATCGTAGGGACACCAACATACATCCCCTTCAGCCCAAACTGGCCATCGCAATAAGCGGCGCAAGGCAAGACACGCTTTTGGTCTTTGAGGTAGGCTTCGGCCATCTCAATCGCGGATGTGGCAGGCGCATAGAAGGCGGACCCCGTTTTCAACAGACCCACGATTTCCGCACCACCATCACGGGTGCGCTGCACGATTGCGTCCAAGCGGTCTTTCGTGGTCCAGCCCATGTCAATCAGGTCGGGCAAGGGCACGCCCGCAACAGTGGAATAGCGCACGGACGGCACCATCGTGTCGCCATGGCCGCCCAAAACAAACGCGGTGACATCCTTCATGGACACGTCAAATTCTTCGGCCAAGAAGTGACGGAAGCGCGCACTGTCCAAGACACCCGCCATACCGCAGACCTTTTCATGCGGCAAACCCGAGAATTCCCGCAAAGCCCAAACCATCGCATCAAGAGGGTTGGTGATACAGATGACAAATGCGTTTGGCGCGTGATCGCGGATGCCTTCGCCGACCGATTTCATAACTTTCAGGTTGATCCCCAAAAGATCATCGCGGCTCATGCCAGGCTTGCGAGGCACACCTGCGGTGACGATGCAAACATCGGCGCCTGCGATGTCAGCATAATCATTTGTGCCTTTCAGCTTGGCATCAAATTTTTCGGACGGGCCGGATTCAGAAATATCAAGGGCCTTGCCCTGTGGGGTGCCTTCAGCAATGTCGAATAGAACGACATCGCCCAATTCTTTGAGCGCCGCGAGATGGGCAAGCGTGCCGCCAATCTGTCCTGCGCCGATCAGTGCAATCTTAGGTCTGGCCATGAGAAAGGTCTCCGGATCCGAGTTGAAACTGACCCGTCCCCTACATCCGCCCCCGCCCGCTTGCAAGTCTCTGCACAGCGCGCAGCCCTTAGGCATCTGTGACCATGACATGGGAATACACCCCCACGCTTAGGGCTTTTGTTCACCTCAAAACATTGTATTTTGGCGAAAATCCTGATGCGGAGGGGGAAATCATGCTCGAAGGTTGGCTTTGGCCAATAGCGGCATTCGCTGTCTTTGTCGCGGGCATATCCAAAGGCGGATTTGGGTCGGGCATCGGTTTTGTCTCCTCAGCGATTCTCGCCATCGTGATGGAGCCAACCCATGCTTTGGCGCTGATGCTACCCCTGCTGATCATCATGGATTTCTCCGCGCTGAAACCCTATTGGAAACAATGGGATGGCCCCTCAACGCGCGTCTTGTTGATTGGTTCTGTTTTTGGCTGCATTGGCGGTATCCTGCTGTTCAAAATCATTTCCGCAGATGTGCTGCGCCTGATGATTGGGGCGATTGCCCTTCTGTTTCCGCTGTTTCAATTGGCGCGCGCGCGGGCATGGATTTCGCCAAAACCCCGCGATTTCTCAGCCCGAGAGGGAATAATCGCGGGTGTCGCGGCAGGTTTCACCAGCTTCATTTCCCATGCGGGTGGACCAGCGGTTGCGGTTTTCATGCTCTCGCAACGCGATATTGGAAAGACCTTGTATCAAGCCACGACCGTCATCGTGTTCTGGGCAATCAACCTGATGAAATTCGCAAGCTACGCCTATCTTGGCCTGTTTTCATGGGAATTGATGGGCGATGTCGCCCTGCTTGCCCCCGTTGCGGTTCTGGGAACATATGCGGGGGTCAAAGCACATCATGCCATTCCCGAAAAGCTGTTTTTCGGGATCACCTATGTCGCCTTGGTTCTGACGGGGATCAAGCTGATCTATGATGGGCTGGTCTAATTTTGCACCGTTCACGCAATAAAATTTCTTTTGTATGCGTCAAAACGTAACTTGCGGTCGCGCGACCATCCTGCTTTTTATGCTGCAATGCAGAATCACTCCACCCAAGGGGGCCATATGCCTGAGACATCCGCACGCAGCGCGCGACCTTTCCGCTCCGTTCTCTATATTCCAGCCTCAAAGGAACGGGCCTTGGAAAAGGCGCAAGGCCTTCGGACGGATGCGATTATCTTCGATCTCGAAGATGCGGTTGCCCCTGACGAGAAAGTCGCGGCGCGGACTATTCTCAAACAATGCCTCATCACAGGTGGCTACGGGCAACGCGCGCAGATCATTCGGATCAATGGCAGCGACACCATTTGGGGCATGGATGATCTCGAAAGCCTCGCCGCGATCGGACCAGAGGCTATTCTTCTGCCCAAAGTCAATTCCGCAGATGATATCGCGGCGGTGGCGGCCTATCTCGACACCATACCCGCAGCGCAAGAAACACGCGTCTGGGCCATGATGGAAACCCCGCTCGGCATTTTAAACGCAAGCGCCATTGCCGCCGCCCCGCGTATGGCGGGGTTTATCATGGGCACGAATGATTTGGCCAAGGATTTGGGGTCGCGCACGCGCGGCGCGATGCATTTCGCGCTGCAATCCTGTTTAACGGCTGCGCGCGCCCATGGAATTGTTTGCATCGATGGGGTGTATAACGCGTTCAAAGATGAGGACGGATTGCACGCAGAATGTATCGAAGCACGCGACTGGGGAATGGATGGCAAAACCTTGATCCATCCCGCGCAGCTCGAGATTGCAAATCAGGTTTTTTCACCATCCGATGCCGAGATTGACCTCGCCCGCAGGCAGATTGAAGCCTATGATGCGGCCATCGCACGTGGCGAAGCGGTCGCAGTTGTAGATGGCAAAATCGTTGAAAACCTGCACGTTGAGACGGCCCGCGCCACGCTTGCAAAAGCAGAAGCAATTGCAGAATTGGAGCAACAGTAATGGCCTATCTTCTTCTTATCATCGGGCTTGCCTTCTTTGCGGGGGGGCATTGGGTCAAACGCCTTGCGCCTGATTTGCGCGCGCGAATGGGTGATCCCAAAGGTCGAATGATCCTCACCGTGGCAATGCTTGCGGGCGTTGTGCTGATGGTCATCGGATATCGTGCCGCCCCCGTGGTGCAGCTTTGGTCACCGCCTGCCTTCCTGACCCATATCAACAACCTTTTGATGTTGATTGCGTTTTGGTTGTTTGCCTTGTCTCAGATGGCGGGCACAATCGCAGCGCGTATTCGGCACAAGCAGCTTTCTGCCATAAAGGCGTGGGCCATCGGACATCTATTGGTGAATGGTGATCTGGCGTCGATCATTCTCTTCGGGGGGATGCTGGCATGGGCCGTGGCCTCCGTGATCATCATCAACCGCCAAGGCCGTGATTGGGTGCGCCCCGCAAACCCAAGCGTTGTCAAGGATGGATTAGCCTTTGTGGCAGGCGCGGTTGCGATGGTGGCGGTCGGGTATGTCCACACGCTTTTGGGATATTTCCCTTATGGCTGAGGCGCATATCATCTATCGCCTCCTGACCGAAGAAGACAGTTCTGTTTTCTGTCACAAAGTGTCGGAGGCTCTGGCGAAGGGATGGGTGCTTTATGGCAGCCCGTCCTACGCCTTCGACCCCAGCACAAACAAATTGCGCTGCGCACAAGCCGTGACCAAGCAGATCGCGGCCCCCTATCATCCAGATATGAAACTTGGGCAGCAATAAGCAGGCGGAGGAACGGCATGATGAAAACCAATTCTGGTAATTTCTTTGAGGATTATCACCTCGGCCAAGTGATTGAACACGCCGTTCCGCGCACGGTTTCGGGGGGAGAACGTGCGCTGTATCACGCACTCTATCCCGCCCGTCACGCCCTTCATTCCTCCGATGCCTTCGCGCAATCATGCGGGCTGACGCAAAGCCCGATGGATGATCTGATCACCTTTCACATCGTATTCGGCAAAACCGTGCCGGACATCTCGCTTAATGCTGTGGCCAATTTGGGCTACGCCGAAGGTCGCTTCTTGCGACCTGTCTATGCAGGCGACAGCCTAACCGCGCGCAGCCAAGTGATTGGCCTAAAAGAAAACTCCAATGGAAAATCGGGGGTGGTTTATGTCCGCAGCCAAGGCACGAACCAACATGGTGACGTGGTGTTGGATTATGTGCGTTGGGTGATGGTGCGCAAAAACAATCTGGATGCACCTGCCCCAGAAACGGTGATCCCAGACCTGCAAAATGTGATGGCCGCCGATACATTAACCCGCCCCGATGGGCTGCATTTTGGGGATTACGATTTCACCCGCGCAGGCGAGCCACATCGCTGGGGCGATTATGAGATCGGCGAAGTGATAGACCATGTTGACGGGGTCACCGTTGAGGAGGCCGAGCATATGTTGGCCACCCGTGCATGGCAAAACACCGCCAAGGTGCATTTTGACGCGACCTTCCGCGAAGATGGCCAACGGTTGATCTATGGCGGCCATGTGATCTCGATGGCGCGGGCCTTGTCATTTAATGGTTTGGCCAATGCGCAAGTGATCGCGGGAATCAATGGCGGCGCCCATGCCAACCCATGCTTTGCAGGCACCACGATCCGTGCATGGTCTGAGGTTTTGGACAAAGCCGAAACCGCATCACCCAGTGTAGGCGCGCTGCGTCTGCGCCTTGTTGCAACGAGCGCCGCGGGAACCGCAGGGCGTTTGCGCGATGAGGCAGGCAAATATCTGCCTCATGTGCTGCTTGATCTGGACTACTGGGTGCTGATGCCGCGCTGAGGATCAAAAGCTGAATTCAGCGCAATTTTCGTGATCACGAGATTTTATCTTGTGATCACGAACTGTCTTCTGCGGCATAAAATCATCAAATTTTGCTCGAAATTCATCACTTAAACCCTGTAAACCCCGTGACAGGGACGAAAATTCGCGTATGGATAGTCGTTGAACAGAAGACCAGACCACGACAACCTGAGAGGGTTCCCAATATGGCAGACGTAAATCGGGGCAATCGCCCTTTGTCGCCGCATTTGCAGATTTATCGCAAACAGCTCAACTCCGCGACATCCATCCTCAACCGCATCACGGGCGTTGCCATGCTTGGCTCCGCGATTCTTATTGTTTGGTGGCTGCTGGCCGCCGCTACGGGCCAAGCCTATTTCAACCTTGTCGATGGGCTGATGACCTCTTTGCTCGGCGATGTGCTGATGACCGCCTCCGTTCTGGGTTTGTGGTATCACGCGCTTGGCGGGGTGCGCCATTTGATTTGGGACACAGGGCGGGGTCTGGAACTGGACGCAGCCGATCGCATGGGGTGGGCCATGATCATTGGTGCGGTGATCCTAACCCTTCTCACCATCCTTGTTGTCTAAGACAGGAAAGGCGCAAGATATGAAATTCGCAACTGATCGCAAACGCGTTGTGGGTCTTGGCTCCGCTGGCTCTGGAACGGGGCATTTTTGGACAATGACCGTCACCTCGGTGGCCCTCTTGGTGTTGACACCGGTTTTTGTATTCACCTTCGGCCCTTTGCTTGGGCAACCCTATGATGCGGTGGTTGCGGCCCTTGGCCATCCGCTGCGCGCCCTCATCATGGCATTGATGATCATCGTGGGTCTGCATCATTTCCGCCTCGGCATCCAAACCGTGATCGAGGATTATACAGGCGGACTGACCCGCAAAGCCTCTCTCATCGCCTTCTCGATCATCTCCTACGGGCTGATGGCGACAGGGCTTTTCGCGATTGCAAAACTCGCGTTCTGAACAGACAAACAGGAGCCGACGGAACATGACCGCTTCCTACGAAATTCATCACCACAGCTATGACGTTGTCGTTGTTGGCGCGGGCGGATCAGGCCTGCGCGCGACATTGGGCATGGCGGAGCAAGGCCTCAAGACCGCCTGCGTGACCAGGTTTTCACGACCGTTGGCTTTGTTGGCCGCGCAAAGGCGGGAATTGCCGCCTCTCTTGGTAATATGGGGCCGGATAGCTGGCAGTGGCATATGTATATGACACGGTCAAAGTCTGATGGCTTGGCGACACGGATGCGATGGAATATCTCGCCGCAGCTTAAAGGCTGTGTATGGGTGGGTTTGTCGCGGCGTGATTTACTACGGTTTTTGCGCGAGGAAAGATTTACCAGCGCCCTTCGGCGGTCATACCACAAGAATTTGGCGAAGGCCCATAATCAGGCACCTGTGCCGCCATGACCGCACAGAGCCACGCGATCTTGCACACGCTTTATGGTCTGATAATTGAAGAAAAACTACCAGCAGTCGCTGCGCAACCACGCCGAGTTCTTCGTCGAGTACTTCGCCCTCGACCTGATCATGGACGACGACGGCGCCTGCGTCGGCGTGATGGCGCTGTGCCTGGAGGATGGCAGCATCCATCGGTTCCGGGCCCACCAGACCGTGCTGGCGACCGGCGGCTACGGCCGTGCCTACTTCTCCTGCACCTCGGCCCACACCTGCACCGGCGACGGCAACGCCATGGTGCTGCGCGCCGGCCTGCCGCTGCAGGACATGGAATTCGTGCAGTTCCACCCGACCGGCATCTACGGCGCCGGGTGCCTGATCACCGAGGGCGCGCGCGGCGAGGGCGGTTACCTCACCAACTCCGAAGGCGAGCGCTTCATGGAGCGTTATGCCCCCACCTACAAAGACCTTGCATCCCGCGATGTGGTCTCGCGCTGTATGACCATGGAAATTCGCGAAGGCCGCGGTGTCGGCAAAGAAAAAGACCATATCTTCCTGCACCTTAACCACCTGCCACCTGAAACCTTGGCTGAACGACTGCCGGGAATATCGGAAAGTGCACGGATTTTTGCAGGCGTGGACGTCACCCGCGAGCCTATCCCCGTTTTGCCAACAGTGCATTACAACATGGGCGGCATCCCCACCAACTATTGGGGTGAAGTTCTGAACCCCACCAAAGAGAACCCCGATGCGGTTGTGCCAGGCTTGATGGCCGTGGGTGAGGCAGGCTGCGCCTCCGTGCATGGTGCGAACCGCCTTGGTTCAAACTCGCTGATTGACCTTGTGGTCTTTGGCCGTGCGGCAGCCATTCGCGCGGGCAAAGTTGTCGATCCTGAAACCGCAAACCCTGCCTTGGATCAAGCCAGCCTTGACGCGGCCTTGGCCCGTTTTGACGGGTTACGCCACGCAAAGGGCACGGTTACCACAGCGGAACTGCGCCTTGAGATGCAAAAAACCATGCAGGCCGATGCGGCCGTGTTCCGCACCGACAAAACGCTTGCAGAAGGCTGCGCCAAAATGGAGGCGGTTGCCGCCAAGATGGATGACCTATCAGTCACCGATCGGAGCCTTGTCTGGAATTCAGACCTGATGGAGACATTGGAGCTGACCAACCTCATGCCAAACGCCTTGGCCACCATCGTCTCCGCTGAGGCGCGCAAGGAAAGCCGTGGCGCACACGCGCATGAGGATTATCCAGATCGCGATGATAAGACATGGCGCAAGCACAGTTTGGCCGTGGTGGACGGCAAAAAGGTGGAACTTGATTACCGCCCCGTGCACCTCGACCCGCTGACCCCTGTGTCTGAGGGCGGGATCGACCTGAAGAAAATCGCGCCGAAAGCGCGGGTTTACTAAGGGAGAATGCGGTGGGACTGCAGGCCATGACCACCGATATGCAGACGGGCGCAGAACATATCACTGCGCCCGCCCCCCCTGTGCGCCTGATTTGTATCGGCACCCACCACAAGACGGGCACGCTGTGGATGCGCTGGGTGTTCCGCGCGATGTGCTACAAGCTCAACCTTCCCTTCGGCTTTGGCAAAACCGCCACGGCGGAGGAGGGGCGCAACGTGATCGCGCATTGGTCATCCGATTTCGCCCCCGAGACCTTGGCCCGCTCCGATATGCGGGGCCTGCACATGATCCGCGATCCACGCGATGTGCTGATCTCAGGCGCGCGCTACCACGCCCGTGTGCCAGATGCGCGCGAGCCACAATTGGCCCGCCCTGACCCCGCGCTTGGCGGGAAATCCTATCTCGACCATATGCGCAGCCTGCCTGATCTGGCCGCGCAATTGCGGTTTGAGATGGCAGGGCGGCACGCGCAAACCATCGCAGAAATGACCGGATGGGATTACACCCGCGATACATTTGCCGAAATCCGATATGAGGATTTGATGGCAGATCAGGATGGCGCGCTTTTTGCCGATATCTTGCATTTCTTGGGCTTTGACGCGGGCGCAATCGACACAGGGCGCGGCTGTTTTCTGGATCACTCTCTGTTCGGGCCAATGACCCATCGTGACCGCATTGGCGAAACATTGGATGTTCATATCGAGTCGGGCGCACCCGCACGGTGGCGCGAAGAATTGCCCCGCGCCATTGCCGAAGACTATGCCGAGGTATTCGGCGCGGATTTGGTGGCGCTTGGCTATGAAACCCATCCCAGCGATTGGGTGCAGGAGACACGACCATGATGCCTGCCCTGATCGCTGTGGCGCTTCTGGTGGCCTGTGGCCCGCCAAGCCCCACAATGGCGCAGGCCGAGGCGCAATGCCGCCAACGCGCAGACGCCGACCACGGGGCCACGAGCCAAATATCCGTAGGTGTCGGCACAGGCGGCATCGGCCGGTGTCAAATCGGTCTGTCCTCGGATTACCTCGCAGGCGCTGCCGACCCGAAGATGTCTGTATACCACCTGCGTAACCAGATTGAGGCCAAGCGCCCGAAACACCCCTCTACGAAACGGGCAGCCAGTGAGACGGAGACGACATGGTAGAACTCACCCTTCAAAGAATTCGCAAGATCTACAACGGGCAAAACTTGGCCCAAGCCCGAGGCTCACGAACCTGCGCAAATTCAGATTTACCGCTGGAACCCGATGACGGGCAAAACCCCGTGTCGACACCTGTGGGTGGATATGGACAGCTGCGGGCCGATGGTTTTGGACGCGCTGATCAGATCAAAAGCGAGATCGACCAACACTTACCTTCCGCCGCTCCTGCCCGCGAGTTTTGCGGGTCTTGCGCGATGAATATTGACGGGATCAACACATTGGCCTGTATCTATGGCATGGATGAAATCAGGGGCGATGTGAAAATCGCTGCCCCATATGCCCGTGGTCAAGATTTGATCCCCGACCTGACGCATTTCTACGCACGGCACGCTCCTCGATCATGCATGGCTTGAGACGAAGCAGCGCCCGAAAGATGGCGCCAATCCATCAGACCACCAAAGTGGACGGGCTTTGTGCGATGATGTACTCTGCTCCACCTCATGCCCAGCTATTGGTGGAACGGCGACCGCTTCTTGGGCCAGCGCTTCTGCACGCCCTATCGGTGGATCATCGACGGCGTGACGAGGCCACAGGCGACGTCTGGACGAGTTGGAAGATCCGTTCAAACTTTATCGCTGCCACACGATCATGAACTGCGCAAAACCTGCCCCAAAGGCCTAAACCCCGCCCAAGGCCATCGCCAATATCAAGAAGATGATGGTGGACGGCGGTTGTGAGGGAAACAAAAAGGGCCGAGAGGCGCCCTTTGAATTAACCATATGACTGTATTAAGCAGACCAAGACGATGTTTTGCTTGGTGTATTACCGCTAGTTTATTAGAGTAAACCAGGGAAAGACGTTGAGCTGCCTCTTCAGCAGATATCTCTCCACTTTGGTGCATACTTCTGATTTTTGACTTCGCTCATCAACTTGCTGTAAAGCCTTGAGGCTTGCCTGTTGATTTTTGCCCATCAACCTACCGCTTGATGATCTGAACACATTTGCATCAGTTCTTACCTCCTAAGGATGGTTGATTCAAATATTCAAAGCATGGCCCGCAGGTTACAAGAAGCCATTCGCCTTGTGATCGTAGAATGCATAACTCATTCTACAATCTATGAACAAAAACCGATGGGCCTGCAGCTATCTTTAGATATTAACGGGACTAATATCATTGATTTATAGTTTAATGATGATCCTGTCGGACTAAATTTAGCCTCTTTACCAAACTTGCCCAGATCGTTAACTACCATTGGGCAGGTGCCATTTTTACAAGCAATGTGCCCTAAAACCCGTTCAATATTTATTAATTTGCGTCCAAGTGGTCGTTCACTTCCCTG
Source organism: Roseicyclus sp. (assembly GCA_018401385.1). Classification (GTDB taxonomy): domain Bacteria; phylum Pseudomonadota; class Alphaproteobacteria; order Rhodobacterales; family Rhodobacteraceae; genus M30B80. Next base: position 21,888 of record JAGYKZ010000014.1, on the reverse strand, counting down.
ATTGCGATGTTTGATAATCATTGAGCAATGCCTGTCGTCCTCATAGAGCGCTACACTGACTGCGACATCTCCCTTTCTCGAATTTGTGATTTCTAAAGCATATCCTTCAATTATCCCCAAAATTGTATTTATTTCATGATTTCTTTTTTCAGTGGAAATTTTTCGGCCCGAGATCGAAGTGATTAAATCACCAACTCGCACACTGTTTGCACTCGATGCTACTAGCTTGTAGTCAACTTGATTACCTTTCCATCGATCGACTAATGACTTTAGAAAGAAAGCAATGAACAAATAAAAGATCCCCTTCTTAGCTTGATCCCATGATATCTGTTCGAAAAAAAATGGAAGGGCAACGGGCGAAAGAACTAATAACAGGTTCCCCAATAAGCCCAATAGCATAGGCCGTAACGACCAAGTCCTTAAAGTTCCACTATGCAACTGAAAAGCAAGCCAATCTGAAGCCTGTTCAAACTTCGTTGGATCACCTTCGCGCCACTTTATGATAGCATGATCGAAACTGTTCATCACACATAATTCTAAATTTTTTTATAATTATACACAAATTTCATGCTATAACTACCCCATAGGGAGGATCACCTCTGCCTCATGAAAGGGCGAAAAGATGATCCATATGTTGCAAGACCTGTTTTGGGCGTTTGCCTATCCTGTGCCCCGTAACACCACCCGTAACACGACCTGTAATGCACCCCGTTACCCGAAACCACCCAGCCTTGATGACCCCGATCTTGAGGGGATGTTTGGCTATTACACCCCGCAAGGGCCGACCCCTGCGGGGGCTGAGGGGTATCGTCTGTATTAACCCCTTTGCCTGACACCTGCCTTCCCGCTAGAACGGGTCAAAACCCATGCGGGAGGGCGCATTGTGACAGACCATATAACGGCCCCACAGGATGCCGAGGCGCGCCGCGCGGTGTCGCCTGTGATCTGCTATCCCACCGATAGCCTGCCCGCGCCCGACCCCACTCGCATGGCGCGCGCGCGCAGCGCGTGGCGCAAAACGGCCGAGGTGCTGATCCCTCCACGCGAAGCGGCCTGTTTCGAGGTAAAGGCGGGGCAATCCTTCCGCATCTCCCTGCCGCAGGGGGCGCAGGTGGGGGATCTGAATCTATGGAATGCCCATGATCTGTCCGAGCGGTTCTTTTCGGGCAAAACCCGCGCCATCCATGGCAGCCATGTGACCACGGGCCACACGCTCTATTCCAACCTGCCGCATCTGCGCGCCATGGCCCTTATCCTAGAGGACAGTTTGGCATGGTATGGGCGTGATGATTTTGGCGGCGCGGTGCATGATGTGATCGGTACGCGCTGTGACCCTTATACGCATAACCTGCTGTCTGGGGGGCAGTATCATCACTGCTGCCATTCCAACCTGACCCGCGCGCTCGCGGCACATCGCGGCCTATCTTTGGCCGAGGCCGAGACGGCGGTGCATGACGTCCTCAACGTGTTTATGTGCACAGGGTTCACCCGTGACACGGGCCAATATTTCATGAAGGCCACGCCCGCGCGGGCGGGGGATCATCTGGATTTTCTGGCCGAGATGGATCTGTTGGGCGCATTGTCGGCCTGCCCTGGCGGCGATTGTGGGGCGGAACATTCCTCCGACAGCGCCCCCTGCCACCCGATGCTGGTGGAGGTGTTTGACAGCGAGTTGACCGCAGATTTCACCCCACGTCCCGCCAATGGCTACGACCGCAGCCATGGTTTGTGAGGGGGCGGTCAAAAAACTTCTTGCTATTTGGTCGCAGGTGATGCAAACGCCCGCGCACAGACGCCAACGCACGCGCCTCTGGCGAGGTGGGCTAGCACCCACGCGGTTAATGTAGCGACGGTAACGTCTCCCTTGGAACGTCTGGCCCAGATGGGTCCCATGTCTATTGGAGATGCACATGAACGCTACATTTGCCGAGCCTTCGGTTTGCGAAGCTATTTCTCAAACAGTTGATCCTGATGCCCGTCTCTTGGGCTATATCCGCAGCACAGGCTTTGACCGTCCGACCCTCGTTCTGGATCTGGAGCGGATCGAAGCGCAGTATCACGCGCTCAAGGCGGGTTTGGGGCATGCGGATATTCACTATGCGGTCAAAGCCAATCCCGCGCCTGAAATCTTGGCCCGTCTGGTAGCGCTTGGCGCGCATTTCGATGCCGCCTCCCGCGCGGAGATTGAGGCCTGTTTGGCCCATGGTGCGCGGCCTGCGCATATCTCCTACGGCAACACGATCAAGCGTCCCGCCGATATTGCCTATGCGCACGACCAAGGGATCACGCTCTTTGCCGCCGATGCGGTTGAGGAATTGGACAAAATCGCGGCCCATGCCCCAAATGCACAGGTCTATATCCGCGTGATTGTCGAGGCATCAGGCGCAGATTGGCCGCTGACACGGAAATTTGGCACAAGCCGCGAAGCAGTTCTGGGCTTAATTGACCATGCCCGTGGCTTGGGGCTTGATCCCCGGGGTCTGTCCTTCCATGTGGGCAGCCAGACCCGTGATCCGATGATGTGGGGCGATACGCTGGATCAAATCGCGGCTGTCTGGCACGCGGCCCGCGCGGCGGGTCATGATTTGAGCCTTCTCAATATCGGTGGTGGCTTTCCTGCCTTCTACGGCGAAGACATCCCCCCCCCCACCGCCTATGCCCGCACGGTGATGGATCAGGTGCGTGCTAAATTGTTGGTCGCCCCGCATCATGGCGAGCCTGGGCTGATTGGAGTGAGCGGGTGATCACCGTGCGAGGGTGCTTCTGGTGTCGCGCAAATCAACAGATGATCTGTGCCGTTGGCGTTCTATCTCTGACGGCATTGGCAAATTCTCAGGCCTTGCCGAAACCATGGATGAGGCCATCCGCTATCCCAATTCATCCCCTCCCGACGCGACCACGAAATGACAGGATCATACGTCCTTGCAGGCCCATCTTGTGACAGCGCAGATGTGCTTTATAACGCTTAGTGCGAGTACTAACCAGGTAGGCGAGGATCGTTATTATCTCCGCCTGCGGCTTTTTATATCGACCTATGCATCTGATGATGGGTTTAAAAAACGGTTTCGCCTTTGGATGCCAACATCATCTTTTATACAGCGAAAAACGCGGGCGGCGTTTCATCATCAGTCTCAAATAATGATCCTTCAACGATTGCGACCTAGCGCATCAACCACCCAAAGGGGTTTGCGACACGGCACTGTCTGATTTTGCGTCTCTGGTTGCCCGGATTAACGCGGTATTTCGATTACCTTTGCCCATATTTACGCCGCCAGAACCTCATACTAAGGCTGAAACCGTGTAAATTCCTGTGAACGGCTTTTGCGCTGCATTGGACCTTTCTTTACGTTTATCAAAATCTTTAATTGCCGTTTGCCTTTATGGCGATAAAGCTGCTTTCGGGCGCAGAAGAGAAAGAAGGATCGGCAAGGAGTATAATGCCTCAACCCGTTTGGAATTTCAAACTTCTGAAAGAGCGATTACCGCTGAAATAACGTGAATTTATGCTGCGGCGTAAAATAGGTGACTGTTTGCCTGTAATATGCAGGAACCACGATCCGTGAGCATTCGGCCGCAGCAGGCCGCGGTTCAACAGAACCACAATATCAAACATAATGCGATTTAATTAAGTCAACGCTGGGGTGTGAACCGCGCTAACGCCCATGGAGCGCAGACGCTTTTCTAGCTCCGCTTCTGGTATAATACCTACAACTACGGGCAGATGGCCAAGACCCGCATCCTGTAACGGCAACCTTTGTTCGACCAAGGCACATGGCTACCCGACAAGGTGACAAAGCCGATCCACGCGGAAGGATCTTTGAAAGCGCAACGTCACAATTTCTTCGGTCAAGCGAATACCCCTGCAGCGGTCTCCAATTTCCGCAAATCCATTTGCGGGCTGCGATTTGCTCGACTGATTGGAATGTCCATCGAAGGCCCCAGGCTTGCCGACCATAAGCTTTGGGGCGGCGACCCCGTTTAGCATGTGACCACATCTTTTGCGGCGCGAATATCTACCTCCGAACGCCCCAGATCGGCTGAAGCGGATTTCGACACACCTGTTGTTTTGATATTGGCCATGGACCGCGCGCGCACTTCGGCCCATTCGCCGATGCGCCGCGACTCCGCCGCGGCGGCAGACGCCGGGCATAACGTTGCGGCTCACGCCGCGGCATCCACGCGCAACTGGGCCAAAGACCAGCCTGTTCCGCCACCATCTACGGCTGCTGCGCCAGTGGTCAGCCGCGCGATTTGATCCGCTTCAACGGCAGGATCAACCACCATGATGCCACCTTCTTCATCAACCAGCGGCGAAGGTTCGGTTTGGGTAAAGCGGTTGACGCCCACAACGGTGGTCTCGCCCCGCTCGATCCCGCCTACACGGTCGGCATTCGCCTCGACCAGACGCGCTTTCATATAGTCAATCGCCATGATCGCACCGCCCATGGAGTCGAGATTGGCCAGTTCAGCCCTTGCGCCTGTTTTCAATTCCTCGACCTTCGCATCGACAACAGGATTGCCATCGAAAAGATCTCCATATTCCAAAAGGTCGGTTTCATACGCCATGATCTGCTGCATCCGCATCGACCATTGCTGATCCCATGGGCGCGGCAAGCCCAACGCCTCGTTCCACGCAGGCAACTGCACCGCGCGTGCCCGCGCGCGTTTGGACAGGGTCACCGCCAACATCTCGATGAGGATACGATAGACGTTATTCTCTGGCTGCTGCTCTGTGAGGCCTAACGAGTTCACCTGAACCCCATACCGAAAGCGGCGGTATTTCGGATCTTCCACGCCATAGCGCTGTTCCAAGATTTCGTCCCATAGATCAACAAAGGCGCGCATTTTACACATCTCAGTCACGAAACGAATGCCCGCATTCACGAAGAATGATATGCGGCCACAAAGGGCAGGGAAATCTTCTACCGCGACACGGGGTTTGAGCGCGTCCAAAACGGCAATCCCCGTGGCAAGGGCAAAGGCCAACTCCTGCTCAGGTGTCGCACCCGCTTCTTGCAGATGATAGGAGCAGACGTTCATCGGATTCCATCTAGGCACATGGGTGTAGCAATATTCCGCAACATCCGCGATCATCCGCAGCGAAGGCGCGGGCGGGCAAATATAGGTCCCGCGCGACAGATATTCCTTAATCAAATCATTTTGCACCGTGCCCTGCAGGGCCGCGATATCCGCACCCTGCTCCTCGGCCACCGCGATATAAAGCGCCAAAAGCCACGGGGCGGTCGCATTGATGGTCATAGAGGTGTTCATCTGGTCAAGTGGGATATCCTGGAACAAGGTCCGCATATCCCCCAAATGGCTCACCGGCACGCCAACCTTACCCACCTCGCCACGGGCCAGCACATGGTCGCTGTCATAGCCTGTTTGGGTCGGCAAATCGAAAGCCACGGAAAGACCTGTCTGCCCTTTGGTCAGATTGCTGCGATACAAAGCATTGGAGGCTTGCGCGGTGGAATGCCCCGCATAGGTGCGGATCAACCATGGCTTATCTTTTTGCGATACGGACATTCAGCCCTCCAGATTCGTGTCTAGCAATATCCTTACTCAAACAGTGGTATATGGAAAATTTTATGTCCCTGTCAATTCGCTGCGGCGCAGAATGAGTGGGGACTCAACCCGCGGCGCATTATATCAAATGAAATTAGGATCTTGCGAAATGCTTCGCAACCCAAGATTGTAATGGCCTAACCCATACCCACCGACGAAACTGCACCCTGCGACATTTTATTTCTAAATAATTGCAATTTTGTTTGAATTGTTGCGTGGGCTTGGATATTCAATGCTGCAAAAGCAAACGCGCGATTCCGCATCGCAGCACCACACGCCACACATGGCGCAAGCAACGGAGGCCCTTATGGCATTGGACATCAACGAGACGCCCACCTCTTACGAGGCGCCAGAGAAAGACCTCTATGATATGGGCGAAATGCCCCCTTTGGGATTTGTTCCGCCCTCAATGCACGCTTGGGTTCTGCGTCAAGAGCGTCACGGAACACCCGATAAGGCGCTTGAGCTTGAGGTGATCGACACACCCACCATAGACAGCAACGAGGTTCTGGTTCTGGTGATGGCGGCGGGCGTAAACTATAACGGGGTCTGGGCCTGTTTGGGCAAACCCGCTTCCGTGTTCAATCAACACAAAGCCCCCTACGCAATCATCGGATCAGATGCAGCTGGCATCGTTTGGGCCGTTGGCGACAAGGTCACACGCTGGAAAGTCGGTGATGAGGTCGTGGTGCATTGCAACCAAGACAATGGAGATGATGAGGAATGTAATGGCGGCGACCCGATGCTGTCGCCCTCTCAGCGCATTTGGGGCTATGAAACCGCAGATGGATCATTTGCACAATTTACCCGTGTCCAATCTCAGCAGCTTATGCCGCGCCCCAAGCACCTCACATGGGAAGAAAGCGCCTGCTATACTTTGACGCTGGCCACCGCCTATCGGATGCTGTTTGGCCATGAACCCCATGACCTCAAACCTGGCCAGAACGTTCTGGTCTGGGGCGCGTCTGGCGGTCTTGGGTCTTTTGCAATTCAGTTGATTAACACCGCAGGGGCGAATGCCATCGGGGTTATCTCCGAAGAGGACAAGCGCCAATTTGTCATGGACCTTGGTGCAAAGGGCGTGATCAATCGGAAGGATTTCAACTGCTGGGGCCGCTCTTCCCGAAGTAGGCACTGATGAATATGCCGAATGGTTCGCCGAAGTGCGCCGCTTTGGCAAAGCAATCTGGGACATCACAGGAAAAGGCGTGAATGTCGACATGGTTTTGAGCACCCAGGTGAGGCGACTTTCCCCGTCTCCACCTTCGTGGTCAAGCGTGGCGGCATGGTTGTGATCTGCGCAGGCACAAGCGGCTACAACTGCACCTTTGACGTGCGCCATATGTGGAGCCACCAAAACGTCTTCAAGGCAGTCACTTTGCCCATCTGAAACAAGCGGCCGCGGCCAATAAACTGATGCTTGATCGCCGTCTTGATCCCTGTATGTCAGAGGTCTTTCCATGGGAAGATCTGCCGCTGGCCCATGTGAAAATGATGCGCAACGAGCATAAGCCAGGCAATATGGCTGTGCTTGTTCAAGCGCCACGCACAGGCTTGCGCACCTTGGACGATGTGTTGGAGGCTGGCCCAAACCGCGCCTGAATCCGAAGGCAAAGCTGTAAAAAGGGCGCGCTTTTTGCGCGCCTTTTTATTGGGCCTCAGATGCGGCCTGACGGATGGCTGCGATATTCGCGCCATAAACCTCCGCGCGCTCAACCGAGCCCCCCCTGAACACGGCAGAGCCTGCAACGAGAACATCTGCGCCTGCGGCGGCCCCCAGTGGGGCAGTTTTTTGGTCCACACCACCGTCAATCTCGATATGAATCGGACGATCACCGATCATGGTGCGCAGGCGCGCGATCTTATCGGTAAGGTCAATAAATTTTTGCCCGCCGAAACCAGGATTCACCGTCATCACGCATACCAAATCGCAGAGCTCCAAAAGATGAGCGATGCTCTCGGCCGGTGTTGCGGGGTTGAGCGCAACACCCGCTTTCATCCCCGCCCCGCGAATGGCTTGCACCGTTCGGTGGATATGGGGCCCCGCTTCGATATGGGCAGTCAAAATATCCGCACCTGCATCGGCATAGGCCTCGATATAGGGATCAACTGGCGTGATCATCAAATGCACATCCATCACCGTTTTCACATGAGGCCGAAACGCCTTCACTGCTGGTGGACCAAAGGTCAGATTCGGCACGAAGTGACCATCCATCACATCAATATGCACCCAATCGGCACCTTGGGATTCGATTGCGCGGATCTCGCGACCAAAATCAGCAAAATCTGCGGAAAGGATCGAAGGGGCGATTTTAATGGAACGATCAAAGGGCATGACACTTGGCTTTCTGAGGGGCAGAAGGATTGGCACTCCCTTAACGCCGATTGCGGCCGCTGTCACCACCTTGCCAAATCCGCGAGGTGGTCACGGCTTTGCACAGGCGATATCGCGCTTGCGAGGCGAGGGGATTTTTGGAACAAGCGCAAAAGAGCAAAATCATCTCGGGCCGATGCGGCCACAGGCGAGGGCCATATGATGACTTATCCGCGCTACACTCCGCTGATTGAGAGCCTGCCTGCGAAGGTTCCGTTTGTCGGTCCCGAAGCACAGGAGCGCGCGCTAGGGTTCACCTTCGCCGCACGGCTTGGGGCCAATGAAAGCGTCTTTGGCCCATCCCCTCATGCAATCGCCGCGATCAAAGGCGCCGCGCGCGAAGTGTGGATGTATGGCGACCCAGAAATCCACGCGCTGCGCCACGCGCTTGCGACCCATCATGCGGTCGCGCCCGAGAATATCGTGGTGGGCGAAGGGATTGATGGGCTGTTGGGCTATCTGGTGCGGCTTTTGGTGGCCGAGGGGGATGCCGTTGTCACCTCGCTTGGGGCATACCCGACCTTCCTTTATCATGTCACTGGATTTGGCGGGCAGGTAACGGCAGTTCCCTATAAAGACGATCACGAAGACCCAGAGGGGTTGCTGAATGCGGCTGATAAAACAGGGGCCAAGCTGCTCTACCTCGCCAATCCTGATAACCCGATGGGCACATGGCACAAGGCAGAGGTGATTGAACAGCTCATCGCAGCGCTGCCCGAGAAGACGGTGTTGATCTTGGACGAGGCCTATGCCGACACAGCGCCCAAGGATGCGATCCCCGCCATGGATGTCACCCATCCACGCGTGATCCGAATGCGCACCTTTTCCAAGGCCTATGGCCTTGCGGGGCTTCGCGTGGGCTACGGCATCGGCCATCCCGATCTGATCCGCGCCTTTGACAAGATCCGCAACCATTTCGGGATGGGTCGCATCGCGCAAGCGGGCGCTTTGGCGGCGCTAGAGGACCAAGACCATCTTATCACAACCGTGCAGAACATCACCCAAGCCCGCGCTGAGATTGCGCGCATTGCCATGGCAAATGGGTTACAGCCTGTGCCTTCGGCCACGAATTTCGTGGCGGTGGATTGTGGGCGGGATGGGGCCTATGCGCGCGCGGTGCTGGCGGGGCTGGTCGAGCGCGGCATTCATGCGCATGCCCTTTACCCCACCGCAAGATCGCTGCATCCAGGCTTTCGGGCTGGCACGCCTGCCGACCCCAGGTCTTTCTTTGCCGCCTTGCTCCGCCGCATTGCCGAGGCTACCACGGCTTCTGTGAATTGCCTTCCTGTTGCTGGAAGCGGGCATGGCTTGCAAAACAGGAGAACTAAACAATGAATCGCACCGTAAAAGCTTGGCCCGCTGCCGCCGCATTGATCACCATCGCCGCTGGGATCGGAATGGCCCAGATGGATCATTCACAACATGGCGGGCATGACGCCCATGCAGGCCATGGTGCCATGCCCACAGCCTCCACCGGCCCGGCCGAGGATGCGTTTCGCGCGGTCAATGACGCGATGCATGCCGATATGGACATTGCCTATAGCGGAAATGCCGATGCCGATTTCATCCGCGGCATGATTCCCCATCACGAAGGGGCGGTCGCCATGGCCCAAGTGGTCCTGGAGCATGGCACTGATGCCGAGGTGCAGGAACTTGCCCAACAGATCATCGCCGCGCAGGAAACCGAAATCGCGTGGATGCGCGATTGGCTGGCGAAGAACGGGTTCTGATCCGCCCTAGCCCTCAGCTATCACCTCAATCGCGGCCTCTAGCCCTGTTGGATCATGCGGAATTTGCATGGCTTTCATCCCCGCCTGCAAACTTCCCAAAAGCCCCAACACCATATGCGCATTCACATGGCCCATGTGGCCAATGCGGAAGAAATCCGCCCCATGCGCGTGATCAGCGCGCAAACCCTGCAAGGGGATACCAAGCGTAACACCTGCCGTAGCGGTCATCCAATCGCGCATCTTCGCACCATTTCCCGTGCCCATATCCACTGTGGTCACGGCATGAGAGCGTTTCGCAGGATCGGCAATATTGGCCGCAACGGGGCCATGCGCCCCCCAACGATCCAACGCTGCCCAGACGGCACGGGCTAAGGTCGCATGGCGCGCCCAAACCCCCTCTAACCCTTCTTCATGCAGGATCATATCCAAAGCCACGCGCAAACCGTAAAGGTGGTGGGTAGGCGCGGTGCCGTTGAAATATTTGTAAAACTCGGTCGGGTTCACACGCGGCCGCCAATCCCAGTAAGGCGTCACGCAATTGGCCCGCTCGCGTGCTTGGTCCGCTTTTTCCGAAAAATACACAAACCCAATTCCGGGCGGGGTCATCAACCCCTTTTGGCTGCCAGTGACCATGACATCCACGCCCCATGCGTCAAATTCAAACGCGTCACAGGCAAGACACGCGATATTGTCCGAGAACAAAAGTGCGGGATGTCCCGCCGCATCCAAGGTCTGGCGCAAGGCCAAAATATCGTTGCGCACACTGCTGGAAGTATCCACCTGCACCGCAAGAACCGCTCTAATCTCATGGGCCTTATCGGCTGCCAATGCCTCAGCAACACGGGCCATATCAATGTCGGATTGCGCGCCGAAATCTATTATCTGGCACTCAATCCCAAGTGCGGCGGCAAACTCCCCCCAGCCAAGGCAGAACCGCCCCGTGCCAAGCACCAAAATCTTATCCCCGCGCGACAGCGTGTTGCACAGGGCCGCCTCCCAGACCCCATGCCCGTTCGCGATATAAATCGCCACATTGGCGCGTTGCGCACGGCCAACGGCTTTGAGGTCGGGGATCAGCCCATGCACCATGTCCACCAATTCGCCCGTGTAAATATTCGGCGCGGGACGGTGCATGGCCTGAAGCACCCGATCAGGCATGACCGAAGGACCAGGGATGGCAAGATAGTGACGACCGTTTGCAAGGCTCATGAATTTGTCCCTTTGTTGAAATTTGCAAAAAGCAAGGCACAGGCTTTTGCGTCTGGATGCAATTTCAATTACTCTGACAGCCTTGGCAAGAGCGCAGGAATGATTAGCTTCGGGTCAGGACAAGGGGAAAAGGGCCATGAGCAACGCGCAGCCGCAAAACCGCAAAATCATTGAGGTATCAGGATCAGATCGCGAGAAATTCTTGCAGGGCCTGACGACCAATGCCCTGCCTGAGATGACAGAAGGGCTGCGGTACAGTGCCATCCTCAGCCCGCAGGGCAAATATTTGGCCGATTTTTTTATGCTGAGCCGAGGGGATGATGTGCTGCTGGATGTGGATGGCAATTTGGCAGCACCGCTGATGCAGCGTTTGTCGATGTTTAAGCTGCGAGCCGATGTTGCGCTTTCCCTATCGGATATATCCGTTGCTGTGGGGCATAGCGCGCAACCTGAGGGCGCCTATCCTGACCCGCGCCACGCAGCGCTTGGTTGGCGGGCCTATGGCCAATCGGGAGTGTCCAACCTATGGGACGCCGAAAGCTGGAAGGCCACCCGGATCGCCCATGTGATCCCCGAACATGGGGCCGAATTGACCCCCAATGACAGCTATATCCTTGAGCTTGAGTTTGAGCGCCTTAATGGCGTGGATTTCCAAAAGGGCTGCTATGTCGGGCAAGAAGTGACGGCGCGGATGAAACATAAGACCGAATTGCGCAAAGGTCTGGCACGGGTCACGGTCAGCGGCGCAGCAGAGGAAGGCACAACCATCACCGCAGACGGGCGTGAGGCAGGGCGGCTTCACAGCATTGTGGGGGATCAAGCGCTGGCTTACTTGCGTTTTGACCGCGCCCAAACTGTGATGCAGGCGGGCGCGGCAGAGGTGCATTTCACAGGCTAATCAACCGCCCAGTTTGTCCTGCGTACGGGTCAGAAAATCATCGGCAGAATGGCGTTCGTGCAATTGCCCCTCAGGCGGGCCATAGGTGCGGTTGACCATTGCGCCGCGCTGCACAGCAGGGCGGGCATAGAACCGCTCGGCCCAAGCGACGACGTTTTTATATTCATGAACAGAGAGAAACGCCCCCGCATCATAAGCCTCGCCACGCACAAGACGGCCATACCATGGGGCAATGGCAATATCAGCGATGCTCATCGCATCGCCCAGCATCCAATCGCGCCCCGCCAAATGACGATCCAACACGTCCAACTGGCGCTTCACCTCCATCGCGAAACGGTTGATCGGGTATTCCTGTGCAAAGGGCGCATAGGCATAGAAATGCCCAAAACCACCCCCCAAATAAGGCGCACTGCCCATCTGCCACATCAGCCAAGACAGCAGTGCTGGACGATCCTCAGGACGGCCCAAGAAAGCGCCAAATTTTTCTGCCAAATGCAGCAAGATCGCGCCTGACTCAAACACCCTCACAGGGGTTTCACCTGAATAATCCATCAGCGCGGGAATTTTTGAGTTGGGGTTTACATTCGTAAAGCCAGACCCGAACTGATCCCCATCTCCGATACGGATCAGCCACGCATCATATTCTGCCGCATGGCCCGCGGCCAGCAATTCCTCGAACATCACCGTGACCTTCACCCCATTGGGTGTGGCCAGTGAATACAGCTGAAATGGATGATCCCCCCGAGGTAAATCCTTGTCATGGGTGGGCCCTGCAATGGGGCGGTTCAGCCCCGCCCATTTGCCACCGTTTTCCTTGTCCCAAACCCACACCTTTGGTGGGGTATACGGCGCATTTTCCGACATGATCTATCCCTCATTTCTGGGTGTGATGGATGGAAGCCTAACCTAATTTCATTCGACTCCAAGTCACGAAGTGGCAATCTAGGACAAGGCGCTATCACAGCGCCCGCAGACATGGGCATGACTGTGGCTGCCCACATCGGGCAGAATTTTCCAACAGCGCGCGCATTTCTCGCCTGTCGCCTTGGCAAAGACCACCGCGATCCCTTCGATTTCGGGCAGGGCGAACGCATCGAGAGGGGCCACCGCATCCGTCAAAGTGACCGCAGAGGTAATCACCAAATCCTCGAACGGGACCGATTGCAGCGCCGCGCGCATCTGTGCTTGGGCGACATGGATCACGGGGGCCGCCTCCAGCGAAGCGCCGATCACTTTGTCACGGCGCTGCACCTCCAGCGCGGCTGTCACCACGCGGCGCGCGCGGCGGATCATCGCCCATTTTGCGGCCAATTCTGGATCATGCCAGGCTGTGGGGGTTTCAGGAAAATCGACCAGATGCACGGAGGCTTCGGGGTCTTTGTTCCGCTCAAGCCAAACCTCCTCCATGGTAAAGGTCAAAATGGGCGCAAGCCAGGTCGTCAGGCGATCAAACAAATGCTGCAACACCGTGCGGGCGGCACGGCGCTCCAACGTGTCACCATCACAGTAAAGCGCGTCTTTGCGGATGTCGAAATAGAAGGCGGACAAATCCGTGGTGGCGAAGTTGAACAGGGATTGGAACACGCCTTGGAAATCATATGTGCGATAGCCCTCGCGCACGATCTGGTCCAACTCCGCCAAACGGTGCAAGATGAACCGCTCCAATTCAGGCATATCTGCCGCTTCGGTGTGATCCGCCGCGGTGATATCGCCAAGCGAGCCGAGCATAAACCGCATCGTGTTGCGCAAGCGGCGGTAGCTATCCGCCACGTTCTTCAAAATCTCAGGCCCGATGCGCAGATCAGCGGTGTAATCCGATTGCGCCACCCACAGGCGCAGAATATCCGCGCCATATTGGTCAATCACGGCTTGCGGGGCCACCGTATTGCCCAAGGATTTGGACATTTTCTTGCCCTCGACCTGCAACATTTCATTATGCAGCCAGATATTGGCAAATCCCGCGACCTTATGCGCGCAGCAGCTTTGCGCGATTTCATTCTCATGGTGCGGGAACATCAAATCATTGCCGCCACCGTGAATGTCGAAATGCGCGCCCAGCAATTCGTGGCTCATGGCGGAGCATTCAATATGCCACCCTGGGCGGCCATAGCCCCATGGGCTGTCCCATCCGGGCGTGTCCGCATCCGATGGTTTCCACAGCACAAAATCCATCGCATCGCGCTTATACGGGGCCACCTCGACCCGCGCGCCTGCGATCATATCATCGACCGTGCGCCCAGATAGGCGGCCATAATCGGGATAACTTGCCACAGAAAACAGCACATGACCCTCCGCCGCATAGGCATGGCCCTTTTCAATCAACCCCTCAATCATCGCGATCATCTGGGGGATATACTGGGTCGCGCGCGGCTCATGTGTGGGGCGCAAAATGCCAAGCGCATCCATATCTTCATGATACCAGCCGATGGTTTCATCGGTGATCTCGGCGATGCTGCGCCCGGTCTGCGCGGCCTTCGCGTTGATCTTGTCATCCACATCGGTGAAATTGCGCACATAGGTCACGTGATCTTTGCCATATTCATGGCACAGCAGCCGATACAGCACATCAAACACAATCGCGGGGCGCGCATTGCCCAAATGGGCGCGGTCATAAACCGTGGGGCCGCAGAGATAGAGGCGGATATTGTGCGGATCAATGGGCACGAAATCCTCAACCTTGCGGGACATTGAATTTCTCAGCTTGATCTTGGCCATCACCCGCCCCGTTTTTTTGCGTCCTTGACCTAGCAGGTTGTTATGGAATTGCAAATATCCCAATCTCCGTTGCAACTGCGCACAGCGATGCAGCAAGGCCGTGGTGCCCTGCATAATTTCCTTGCATTCGATAATAAAATCCACATTCTGTGGCCATGTTTGAAGATTTTGTGGAGCGCCATTGCAAATCCCTGCCTGGTGCGCGCCTGTCTGAACCGTTCGGCCCCGATATGTATGTGTGGACCGTGGCCGAAAAAATGTTTGCGGCTTACACAAGGGGCAGCACAGGTGTTTCACTACGCGCAGAAAGTGCGACCGAGGCGCAGAAAATGATACAAGCGGGAAAGGCTGTTTCCGCCCCCTATCTCAAAAGCGGGGGCTGGGTGATGCTGCAATGGCAAAACACCACCCCCTATGAGCTGCGCCGCTATATCACGCGCAGCTATGCCCAGGTCCGCGCAGAATTAAACGCCAATCAGCAAGCCAGCCTTCCGCCCTTTGATGAGGTCAAATTCTTGGGTTAACGCGGCAGCGCTGCGGCCTCTTGCGCCAGTTTGGTGATCGCATCCCAATCGCCCGCCGCCATGGCCGCTTTCGGGGCAACCCATGAGCCCCCCGCACACAGCACATTGGGCAGGCTGAGATAGCTTGGCGCATTGGCAAGGCTGATGCCGCCTGTTGGGCAAAAGCGAATATCTGCACTCGGCGTGGAAATCCATAGTGAGGTAGGGCTTGTCCCACTCCCTGTCACGCCTAGGCGCTTGAACCCGCGCGCTGGACATCAACCAGCCTTCGGCAAAGCGGCGGCATTCCTGACGGAAATCGACAACGTCAATCTTGTCCTTATCCCGGCCTTTGGCGCGATAGGCCTCGATCTTCCATCTCGATGGGCAGACCGTGACAATCCCACCCTGATGTAGCGCGCCTCATGGCCCATCATCGTTAAGGCACGACCATATCCTTCAGCACTTTGTTCAGCGCGTGGCCGATATGCAGATTGCCATTGGCATAGGGGGGCCATCATGCAGCACGAACGGCGGGCGCGGCGCGCCAGCCTTGCGGCCGCCTCTGCTGCCTTATCGCGCAGCCGCTGATAGACGCCGACTTTCCCAGTACAACACATTCGGGCCTCGCGCTGTGGGCAGGCCTGCGCGCATCGGGAAATCGGTTTGGGGAAGGTTCAACGTGTCTTTATAGTCGGGAAGGTCGGCACACATGGAAAGAAAAATCCCATCGGCTACTGCGGCATGGCAGGCCATGACCAATGAGGGGGAAAGAGCGGCGCGATAGCTCAACACCTTAGTCCCGGCGGCCCTGCTGACTGTGAGCGCCGGGCCAATAATTCGTATCGCAATCTGTGTGTTCATCCGTCTCATAGGGTGCCGTATATCGCTGCAAACGCATGGGGTAAAGAAGCGTTTTGGGATTCAGGGATTTGAGCCTTTGAAAGCCCCGAAACGCCTCCGACAAAACGCTACGCAAACTGGGTCGTGGGCGGCCACAAAGGGCAAAGGGCGGCACAGCTCCATCGCGATCAATCCAAGCCGCGCCGTCATCGCCCCGTTGAACACCCCCCTTCGCCAAAACGGGCGCGAAAGTTTCGCAGCGAGCGAACCGCCCAAGGTGGAGCTGACTGATCATCGCCAACACCAGCGCACCTAAGTCGCCAAAGCTGTGCAATCACGGAACGCAACAACCGCCACGCGCCAAAGCTGCCTGTGCGTCCACCATACATATCCGCCAAGCGGCGGATCATGCGCAGATTGATCCATAGCGCAAGCACCATATCCAAAATCCCAAATGGCAACAAAGCGGTCAGGCTGGCCACACGGCGCGCAGATTGGGCAATCTCAGCCCGCGCCCTGTGGTCCAAGGGGGTCAGATAGGCGGCTTTCCACGCAGCGAAGCGCAAATCTGCGTCAAACATCTCGTCAAACCCGACCAGGGCCGCATCCGCTGCGGTCATCAGTGCGCGCGCCCGCGATAGAGCACCGTCAGATCACGGCGCAGCGCTGTTATCCCCTCAAGGTTTTTTTCGTTCAGCACCGCCCGTGCCTTATCTTGCACATCGCTGATATACGACAGCCGCCGATAGGCGCGCCATTCGGACAGGATGAAAAAACAGGCGGAGGCAAGGAACACCCCCACCAAACCAAGCGCCACCTGCCCCAGAACTGTGCCGCGCGCCATCATATCAAGCACAAAGCCCCACACGGCATTGACCAATATCGCGCCCAACAACACGCCGCTGGCCCAAAGAAACAGCCGCATTGCTACAGGCCGGGATGGGGTCGCCGAGAGGGTTGGAATATCTGCTGACATCTCATCGACAACGGCAGGCGCATCCATCGGGGATATCGCCCGTTCTGGCTGCGGCTGCTCATCCAATATGATCGGAGTTTTTCGCGTTGCCATGCGCCCCTCTCCTGTTCCGCGTCAGCATAACGCAGGCTGACAAAAGGAACAGCAACAAAAAAGCGCGCCTCTTTGGGCGCGCTTTTGAAGTCTTGGATTGGATCGGCGAAGATCAGTTCTTCGCGTAGAATTCAACCACCAGGTTGGGTTCCATGATCACGGGATATGGCACATCCCCCAAGGAAGGGGTGCGCACGAAGGTGGCAGTCATCTTGGCGTGATCCGCCTCAACATAATCAGGCACGTCACGCTCGGCCAATTGCACGGCCTCAAGCACAACTGCCAATTGTTTGGACTTTTGGCGCACCTCGACCACATCGCCCTCTTTCACACGGTAGGACGGAATGTTGACCCGATTGCCATTGACCAGAACATGGCCGTGATTCACGAATTGACGGGCCGCAAAGACAGTCGGCACGAATTTCGCACGGTAAACAACCGCATCCAAGCGGCGCTCCAACAGGCCGATCAGGTTTTCACCCGTATCACCCTTGACGCGCTCTGCTTCGGCGTAAATGCGGCGGAATTGCTTTTCGGTCAGGTCGCCGTAATAGCCCTTAAGCTTCTGCTTGGCGCGCAGCTGCGTGCCAAAGTCAGACAATTTAGCCTTACGGCGCTGACCATGCTGGCCCGGGCCATATTCACGGCGGTTCACCGGGGATTTGGGACGGCCCCAAATGTTTTCGCCCATACGGCGGTCGATTTTATGCTTGGCAGACGTGCGTTTGGTCACGGCTGATCTCCTTCGCTAGAACGCCCCTGTGCGGAGCTATGAAGGGCGTTGTCCTTTGCCGCAGCTTGCGCTTTGGCTGACAGGCATTCCCTTGCGGGGGCCACCAACACCAATGAAAAGAAGCACCGCAAACGATGCCTCAGTGACGCGCGAGCTATAGGGGATTCCCCGCGCTGTCAAGCCAAGCGGGGCCACCGCCCTAGCTTAACCCGTAAATCCCACGGCCTTGCCCCATATGCGCGCCGAGGATCGCCGCCTCTGCTGCGCCAAGCATACGCCGCGCAAACGGACCAAAAAGGTCAGGATGTGACAAAAGATCGGGGTGACGATCATAGAGGTCTTCCAGGCAGGCCTGTGCATCCGGATCTGAATCACTCTCTGAAAGAGCAACCGAAGCAGGGTGAAAGCTATCCACGCACATTCCGTTGGCAATCAAAACCTGATGCCCCTCCAGCATGATATGGAAATAGGTAACTGACCCGCCCCGATGATCGACACGCGCGCCCATGTCGGCCAGTAAATCTTGCGCACGCACCATCACTTCATCCTCGCCCCACAGGCCACGCGCCTCGGATGACTTTATCAAAATGCGATGATCCGGCGACACCAACAAGTCAGGCTCAGGTTGCCCCGTGCCGAATATACCTTGCGGCAAGCGAATGGGCCGCAGATGCGGCATTGCAAAAAGCTGCGCCCCCGACAAACGGCGCTGACCGATCCACAGCACTTCCTTGAGCCCATTGTCACGGGTGATCAGGTGATCACCAATTGCGATATCCTCAACCGCAACCTCACCTTTGATGCCAGCCAAGCGCGTGCCCTTGACAAAACACACCACAGGCGCGCTTTGGTGGCGTGGCGCGCAGAAATCAGACCCTACCGAAATAATTGTCAAATATTGGCGAGCGGGGGGCATTCCATCAGGGAACAGCAACACCGTCTCACGGCTATTTTCCAAAGTCAGCGGAATGGCCGTGTAAAATCGCACCCCATCGGAAATGATCAAGCCGCCGCGATACAGAGGATCATGTACATCCAAGTCTTGAGCGTGCAGAGGCGCGGGCCGATGCATGAATTTATGCACGACCCGCGCCGCTTTCGCACGAAGCTGAAGAAGATCTCGGCTGGATGTCAGAACAAGGGCGGCGTCGTTGCCTTCAAGCGGGAAGGCACGACCGTGCCAGCTCCAACTCATCCCTTCAGCCAGATCTTTTTTGTTATAGTCCGAGTCTCCCTCGATCCGCGTCTGCGCCCAAGCAATAATGAACGCACCGCGCAACCCCATGCTCATGCGATGCCTGCCTTAACTTACCCCAATAGGTGCCGTTTTTTTATCGGCTTGAGGGGTAGCCTAGCATGGGTGATTCGCCCTGTGAATCCCCTTTGACGCGTTTTGGCGGATTTTCGCGACTCTGGGATTAGAAATTCCAACCCAAGCTGACAGAGCCAACCATCTGCCCGTCGGGTTGGGTGCCAAATTCAGGCGAGAGATAGGTCACCCCGTAAAAGGCGGTATATCCATTTTGGCCGTAATGCACCCCACCGCGCAAACGGTGACGATCATCGCGCAGCTCGGCACCATGCCCCGAGGGCAGATATTCCGAGTCGTCCACGTAGGCCCAATCGGCCCCAAAGACGAGGGAAAGGCCGTTATCCTGATCGGATGCAATCCCACTGAAGCGGTGCCCTGTGATCGGGTCACGCAGACGCAGGCCGCCCTGCCCCCATTGCCCCACGGTCACATCCACGCCAAGACGCACCAAATCCTCCGCTCCGTAGGCGAGGCCGATGAAGGGGCGCACAAAAGTCCCCGCGCCAAGCGCATAGTCGTTGCTGGCTTCCAAATTCACGTCAAGCAATGTCTTGTTTTGCAACTCACGATTGGCAGAGTTCACAACGGGTTGGCTCAATGCCTCATGCAAATCGCGCTGCAATTCGCGAATACCCGTCTGCCAGGGCCCAAAACCCAACACTCCGCACCCGCCACAATATCAGCATACGCCATGTGAAGTGGCTGTACCCCAAAGGCAGAACACCCGCATAAAGCCGGTCATTAAGCGCAGGGTTTGTCACGACATGACGAAATCCTCGCCACGCAAACAGGTCAATCACATCGCGGGGGCTGGTGGTCAAATTTCCCTGCCATTCGGAACCATACAGCAAGCTGACCGAATATGAGCCTGTGCGCCAACGATCATTGCCATCGCCGATCACATCATTGTTGAGCAAACGTCCATTGCCCAAGTATGTGAAATCAACGGGTTGTGCCGTCACCGGCAATGCCCCCCCGACCACAATCACCACCGCGAGGAGAAAGCCACCCGAAAAAAGCCGCATGAGAGCATAACCTTTGCAAGCAACGCGCAAGGGGACCATGCGCAAATCAACCTTTGCCGCAGGTTATCACCGCAGCACTTGCAAATTTTATATTTTTTAATTGTGTCTAAATTTTGTTTATTACTGTGATGCTGGACCCACAGCACTCAGCCACATTTTGAATAGCCGCAATCGCTACAGGTCATACAGCCTTCGCTCATCCGCATATGGGACGAGCCACAGGACGCACAACTGGCCATGTGCGAACGCGCGGCACCCATATCAAAAATTTCAGCGGTGGGATCGGTTTTCAACCCCATGCCCTCACCACCAATAAATCCGATGGATATCAAATGCCGCTCAATCACGCCGCCAATGGCCGCTAAGATTGATGGCACATATTTTCCACCAACCCACGCGCCCCCGCGCGGATCGAACACGGCTTTGAGTTCTTCCACCACGAAACTCACGTCACCGCCACGGCGAAACACCGCCGACATCATGCGTGTCAAGGCCACTGTCCAGGCGTAATGTTCCATATTCTTGGAATTGATGAACACCTCAAAGGGCCTGCGATGCCCGTTGAGCACAATGTCATTGATCGTGATATAAATCGCGTGCGAACTGTCGGGCCATTTCAGTTTATAGGTATTGCCCTCAAGCGTCTGCGGCCTGTCAAGCGGATCGGAGATATAAACCACTTCACCTTTAGAAGCCTCATGCGCGGTAGCGCCATCTGACTTTGTTTCTGCCTCAGAGACACTCAAGACACTGCCCGTCACGTCATTTGGGCGATAGGTGGTGCAGCCCTTACAGCCCGTTTCATAGGCTTGAAGATAGACATCCTTGAACGCCTCAAAGCTGATATCCTCGGGCACGTTGATGGTTTTTGAGATAGAGCTGTCCACCCATTTTTGGGCGGCAGACTGCATCCGCACATGATCCATAGGCGAGAGGGTCTGCGCATTGACGAAATAATCAGGCAGCGCCGCATCGCCCATTTTCTCGCGCCAAAGTTTGACCGCGTAATCGGTCACCTCCTCCTCGCTGCGCGACCCATCACGCTGTAACACTTTGCGGGTGTAGCTATAGGCAAAAACAGGCTCAATACCTGAGGAGACATTGCCCGCATAAAGGCTGATCGTGCCTGTTGGGGCAATCGAGGTCAAAAGCGCATTGCGAATGCCATCTTTGGCAATGGCATCGCGCAAATCTTGATCCGTCTGCGCCATTGTTCCAGAGGCCAAAAACGCCTCCGCATCAAAGAGCGGAAACGCCCCTTTTTCACGAGCCAATTCGACCGAGGCCCAATAAGCCGCATGGGCAATTTCTTTCATCCACATCTCGGACTGCGCCACCGCATCATCGGCCCCATAACGCAGCCCCAACATCAGCAGCGCATCGGCCAAACCCGTGACGCCCAAACCGATGCGCCGCTTTGCTTGAGCCTCACGGGCCTGTGCCTCAAGCGGAAAGCGGCTTGCGTCCACCACATTGTCCATCATCCGCACCGCGACCCGCACCAAATCCTTGAGCGCGTCAAGATCAAGCGCCGCATCCGCCTCAAACGGCGCGCGCACAAGCCGCGCAAGGTTGATGGAGCCAAGCAAGCACGCCCCATAGGGCGGCAACGGCTGTTCACCGCAAGGGTTTGTTGCGGCAATGGTTTCGCAATAAGCCAAATTATTGGCCTGATTGATGCGGTCGATAAAGATCACACCAGGTTCGGCGTAATCATAGGTCGATTGCATGATCCGGTTCCACAAATCACGCGCTTGCACAGTGCGATAGACCTTATTGCCAAAAACCAATTCCCAAGGCCCATCTGCTTTGACAGCTTCCATAAACGCATCTGTCACAAGAACCGACACATTAAACATCCGCAGACGCGCCGCATCTGATTTGGCGGTGATAAAATCCTCAACATCAG
>JAGYKZ010000139.1 GCA_018401385.1 Roseicyclus sp. | reverse complement strand
GCATTTCGGATGCGCGGCCCCTCGAACTATCCGCATGGCAAACAAGAACAGGCGCAAGGGTAAGGCCGATGTATCGCTACACAGAATTTGACCACACGTTCCTGCGCGCCCGCAACGCGCAATTTCGCGCGCAAGTGGCCCGCCGCCTGTCAGGTGAACTGACCGAGGATGAGTTTAAACCCCTGCGCTTGATGAACGGGCTATATCTGCAACTTCACGCCTATATGCTGCGCGTGGCGATCCCCTATGGCACGCTCAATTCGGCACAGATGCGCGCCTTGGCGCGGGTTGCGCGGCAATGGGACAAGGGCTATGGCCATTTCACCACGCGTCAGAACATTCAATTCAATTGGCCAAAACTCGAAGATGTACCCGATATTCTGGATTCTTTGGCCGAGGTCGGCCTGCACGCAATTCAAACTTCGGGCAACACGGTGCGCAATGTCACCGCTGACCATTTTGCAGGGGCCGCCGCAGATGAGATTGCAGACCCCCGCCCCGTGGCCGAATTGATCCGCCAATGGTCAACCGACCATCCCGAATTTCAATTTCTGCCGCGCAAATTCAAAATCGCCGTGACAGGCAGCCCAAATGACCGCGCCGTAACCGCCGCCCATGATATTGGCCTGCGCATCGTGGAACGCGCGAGCGAGATCGGCTATCAGGTCTTGGTGGGGGGCGGCTTGGGTCGCACGCCCATGATGGGCAAGGTCTTGGTGGATTTTCTGCCCGAAGCAGATCTTCTGCCCTATATCGAGGCGATTGTGGCGGTCTATAACCTCATCGGGCGGCGGGACAACAAATATAAGGCGCGCATCAAGATTACCCTGCATGAGACGGGCCTGAACGAGATCAAACGCCGTGTCGAAGATGAATTCATCGCACGCCGCGAGGCGTTCAAAGGGATTGATCAACGCCTTTTGGCCGAAATCCGTGATCATTTTGCGCCACCTGAATTTATCACAGGCGGCACCAGCGCCCCGCCCCTCGGCCCCGCTTTGCGCGCCTTTGTCGACAGCAATGTCACCCCACATCGCCACGCTGATTATGCGATTGTGACCGTGTCGATGAAATCCCATGGCGCGACACCAGGTGACGCGACTGCCGCGCAGATGGAGGTCTTGGCCGATCTTGCCGAAACCTATGGCCATGACGAGCTGCGTATCAGCCATGAGCAAAATGTGATCCTGCCCCATATTCCGCGCGCGGCCCTGCCTGATCTCTATCAGCGGCTGAAGACTGTGGGTTTGGCCACGGCCAATATCGGGAAACTCTCCGATATCATCGCCTGCCCTGGTATGGATTACTGCGCCTTGGCCACGGCGCGCTCCATCCCCATCGCGCAAGAGATCGCCACGCATTTCCGTGATATCGGTTTGGAGGAGGAAATCGGTGCGCTGAAAATCAAAATTTCAGGCTGCATCAATGCCTGCGGGCATCACCATGTGGGCCATATCGGGATTTTGGGCTTGGATCGTGCAGGGGTGGAGAATTACCAAATCACCCTTGGTGGCGATCACACCGAAGCCGCTGCAATCGGCGCGCGCGCTGGTCCTGGATTTTCCGCCGATGCGCTGATCCCTGCGCTTGAGCGTCTGTTGCGCGCCTATCTGGCCTTGCGCGATCATGCGGATGAGCCGTTTATCAGCACCTATCGCCGCCTTGGCGCAGCGCCCTTCAAAGCGGCCCTTTACCCAGAGGAGGGCGCGCGCCATGCAGCCGCCTAAGCCATGGGGCAGCGTGGCGGATCGGGTTGCCATGCTCAATCACCGCTACGACAAGCACAGCGCCACGGCGATCCTGGAACACGCGCTCAATGACGCGGATTGCGGGCGGGTGGCGCTTGTCTCCTCCTTCGGGGCGGAGTCCGTGGTGCTCTTGCACATGGTTTCTGTGATTGACCGCACAACCCCCGTTTTGTTCATCGACACCGAGATGCTCTTTCCCGAAACCTTGGCCTATCAAAGCGCGCTTGCGGATCGTTTGGAGCTTGCTGATGTGCGCCGCATTCATGCCAGCCGCACACGGATCGCGACAACTGATCCGCAGGGTGATTTGCACAAAACTAACCCTGATGCCTGCTGCGCCTTGCGCAAGACTGTGCCGCTTGACCACGCCTTGGCCCCGTTTGACGCGTGGATCACGGGGCGCAAACGGTTTCAGGCGCACAGCCGCGCCGCCTTGGATTTCTTTGAGGATGAGGGGGGCACACGGATCAAAATCAACCCTCTGGCCCATTGGGCGCGCGCGGATGTGAACGACTATATCACCAACAACCGC
>JAGYKZ010000138.1 GCA_018401385.1 Roseicyclus sp. | reverse complement strand
TTGCAGCTGCAAGGAAAAGTGATCCAATCCCCCGCCCCCGCCGAATAACAGGAAACACAAGGCGTGGAAGGGTCACATGGGCATCGTTGATATTCTAAATTTCGCAGCGGGCGCGATCACCATTGCCCTTGGCGCGCTTGGGTGGTTGGCCACGCGTTGGACGATGGATGTGCTTGATATGCGCGCAGGCCCCACCAACATGGCCTATACCGAGGTCTCTGCCGCCTCGGGCTGTTTGTTTGTGGGCCTTGGTCTGGGCGCGATCATGATCAATGACCCATTGGCATGGGTGGTGGTGGGTCTGGCCTATGCGGGGGCGGCGCTTGGTCGGATCACCTCGATCCTGCGCGACAAGGCATGGTCGCGCCAAAGCCTGACCTTCTTTGGCTGCGAGGCGGGATTAGCCGCGTGGTTGATCCTCGCAAACAGCTGAAGAACGGTCCAAAACCGCGCTTTCTTTCCGTTCCGAATCTTCTATGCTTGGGCCTACAGATGCAGAAAAAGGTCCCCGAAGATGTCGACTGATCCCACCGTTTCTATCCCCTATGGGCGTTTGATGCATCATGCGATGCGCAAACTGATCCAGACCGTGTTGGAGGATGTGGCGGATAACGGTCTGCCGGGGAACCATCATTTCTTCGTCACCTTCGCCACGGGCCACCCCGATGTGGAAATGGCCGATTGGCTGCGCGGGCGATATGAGGCGGAAATGACCATCGTGATCCAACATTGGTTTGACGCCTTGCAGGTGGACGAGGATGGGTTTTCGATTGTGCTGAATTTCGGCGACAACCCCGAAGCGCTGCGCATTCCCTTTGATGCGATTGTGACCTTTGTGGACCCATCGGTGGAATTCGGTCTGCGGTTTGAAAGCATCGAAACCGAGGATGACGGTCCAGAGCCAAGCGATGACGGCCCCGATGATGACGCCCACATCCCCCCCGCGCCTGAGACCGAAAAGCCACAGGGCGAGGTTGTTCGTCTGGATCGGTTCCGAAAAAACACCTGAACAGGCGGGACATCCTGCGGATTTGACATAAATAGATCACAATAAATCCGCATAAGGTGCCCCATGAGCAAAGACCTTCGCCTGTTTATCTCGCAGATCATGTCGCGCCCGCATGAGGTGGTGGCCTTGGCTCCCTCGTCAGACGGGCTGTGCCAAGAGATGGTCGCGGGTCTTGATCCTGCCAAAGGCCCCGTGATCGAGCTTGGGGCGGGCACGGGCAATATCACCCGCGCGATTTTGGGGCGCGGGATTGCGCCTGAAATGCTCCATTCTGTCGAGATGAACCCCATGTTTTGCACCCATCTGTGCGATGCGTTTCCGCGTGTGAATGTGCATCAGATGAGCGCCTGTGATCTGGATGATCTGGGGCTGAAGAATGTGCAGGCGGTGATCTCGGGCCTGCCTTTGCTGTCCATGCCGATTGCGGTGCAGCGCGATATCCTCAGGGGCAGTTTCAACAGTCTCGCTCCTGAGGGCAGCTTCGTTCAATTCACCTATGGGCCAAACCCTTCGGTGCATTCCGATCTGCGCAAGGAGTTGACCCTCAGCTGGACGCGCAGCGACAAGATATGGCGCAACCTGCCCCCTGCCCGCGTCTATCGCTTTACCCGCCCCGTCCACTAAGCGCTTGCGTCAAATTCCCCGTTGCGGTTGGGACACGCAGGCATTATTTGGTATGCAACCGCATACTGGAGGATCCCCGATGACCCAAACCCGCACTGAATCCGATAGTTTTGGCCCTTTGGAGGTTCCTTCCGACCGCTATTGGGGCGCACAGACGCAGCGCAGCCTGATGAACTTCCCCATTGGTTGGGAAAAGCAGCCCGTTGCCATCGTGCGCGCCCTTGGCGTAATCAAACGCGCTTGCGCCGAGGCGAATAAGGCCAGTGGCAAATTGCCCGCCGACTTGGCCGATGCGATGATCACCGCCGCGCAAGAGGTGATAGATGGCAAGCTCGATGATCACTTCCCGCTGGTGGTGTGGCAAACAGGGTCTGGCACGCAATCGAATATGAATGCGAATGAGGTCATCTCGAACCGCGCGATTGAAATTTTGGGTGGGGTGATCGGCTCCAAAACCCCTGTTCACCCCAATGATCATTGTAATATGGGGCAATCCTCCAACGACACATTCCCCACCGCCATGCATATCGCCGCCGCCATGACCGCGCGCGATGTGTTGCTGCCTGGCCTTGATAAATTGGCCACCGCGCTTGAGGGCAAGGCCGTTGAGTTTAAAGATATCATCAAGATCGGCCGCACCCATACCCAA
>JAGYKZ010000137.1 GCA_018401385.1 Roseicyclus sp. | reverse complement strand
TTGCGGGCGCACTCTGGACCGTCTGGCCTTTCGGAACGAGTTGGCGCGCTTTGGCGGCAAAGTGCATCTGCATACCGACGACGGCACCAAGGATCAGCAGCTTGACATCAACGCGGTGCTGTCCAATGCGGCGCACGATCATCACCTGTATGTCTGCGGGCCAAATGGATTTATGGATTTCATCGTGCGATCGGCTGATGCGCACGGCTGGACCAAAGACACCATTCACCTTGAGCATTTTGGCGCCGAGGTGAATACCGACGGCGCACCCTTTACCGTGGTTGCCAAGAAATCTGGCAAGACCTTCGTGGTTCAGCCTGGCGAAACGATTGCGCATAAGTTGGCGGAAAACAGCATCGCCGTGCAGGTTTCTTGCCAGTCGGGGGTCTGCGGCACCTGCCTGACCCGCGTGCTGGAGGGGATGCCAGACCATAGGGATATGGTGCAAACAGATCTGGAAAAGGCATCCAATGCGCAGATTACCGTCTGTTGCTCCCGATCAAAGACAAAAACACTGGTTCTTGACGTCTGATGGGCAAGCCTAAAAACATTCTATTCATCATGTTCGACCAGCTTCGGTGGGATTACCTTAGCTGCGCTGGGCATCCACATTTGCAAACGCCGCATATCGATGCGCTGGCCGCCGAGGGAGTGCGTTTTACCCGCGCATATGTGCAGTCGCCCGTCTGCGGCGCCTCGCGGATGAGCTTTTACACAGGGCGCTATGTACATTCGCATGGCGCAACATGGAACCGTGTGCCGCTAAAGGTTGGCGAACGCACGATCGGCGACCATCTGCGCGATGCTGGAATGGATTGCTGGCTGGTGGGAAAAACCCACATGAAGGCCGACGACGAGGGTATGGCATGGCTGGGCATTGATCGCGAAAGCGTCATCGGTGCGCGTGTCGAACAATGCGGTTTCGACGTTTGGGAACGCGACGACGGTATGCGCCCCGAGGGGCCAGACGGCCTGTATGATGAAAAATATGGCGCTGCTGTCTACAATGATTGGCTGCGCGAGAATGGTTATCACAGCGCCAACCCTTGGCACGACTTTGCAAATAGTGGCCGCAAGGACGACGACCCCCAAGAAATGGCGTCGGGGTGGTTTCTCAAGAATGCGCGCAAGGCAGCGGCGATCCGCGAGGATGACAGCGAAACGCCCTATATGACATCGCGCGCAATCGCATTCATGCAACAGGCGGGCGATACGCCTTGGTGCCTGCATCTAAGCTATATCAAACCGCACTGGCCCTATATCGCACCAGCGCCCTATAACGACATGTATGGGCCAGAGCATGTTCTTGCCGTCGCGCGGCACAAGCGCGAGCTGACCGAAGCGCATCCAGTCTTCAAAGCCTTCATGGACGGGCGCATCGGCAAGGCATTCAGCCGCGACGAAGTCCGAGAGGCGGTGATCCCTGCCTATATGGGCCTGATCAAGCAATGCGACGACCAGATGGGGCGGCTGTTCGCTTGGCTGCGCGATACTGGCCGCTGGGGTGATACGCTGATCGTGCTGACATCTGATCACGGGGATTATCTGGGCGATCACTGGATGGGTGAAAAAGACCTGTTCCACGAGCCGTCGGTAAAAGTGCCGCTGATCATACGCGACCCCAGTGCGCAAGCGGATGTCACTCGCGGTTCGACCTGCGATGCCTTGGTCGAGGCGATTGATCTGGCGCCAACGTTCCTAGAGGTAGCGGGCGGCGCGGAGCGGCCACATATTCTGGAAGGTCGGTCACTGATGCCTTGGCTGCATGGGCAGACGCCAGACTGGCGCGACTACGTTGTCAGCGAATATGACTATTCCATGAACCCCGCAGTGTCGAAACTGGCAAAAGATCCTTCGTCAGCGCGGCTGTTCATGATTGCCGATGCGAGGTGGAAGTTCATGCACGCCGAAGGCATGCGCCCCCAGTTATTTGATCTGCAAAATGACCCATTAGAATATGTCGATTTGGGCGAAAGCGCGGCACATCGGGACATCATCGCGCAAATGAATGACCGCCTGGCAATCTGGGCGCGCCGCCTGTCGCAGCGCACCACACGCACGGATGTGCAAATTATCACGGAACGCGGACGTTCGCCGATGCGGGGGATCACACTTGGCGTCTATGACGAGGCTGACCTGCCGCAAGAGATGACGCAGTTCTATCGCGGCAGGCCGCGCCCCGATCAGCCGTCCTGAAATGAAGCGCCTGTCGCTGTTTCCTGCGGGCCGATGGCTGCGCGGTGTTTCGTCATCTGCGATCAGGGCTGATCTTGTCGCGGGGCTGACT
>JAGYKZ010000136.1 GCA_018401385.1 Roseicyclus sp. | reverse complement strand
GTGTTGGAGCCGCATCTGTTCCCGCAACGCGCCGATGGCGGTGACCCGCGCCAATGCCAATCTTGTGGTGTGGGGCGGCTTTCCATGCGCACGGCGCGTTCTGGCGGGGCGTTTATCGGCTGCTCGAATTACCCAGAATGCCGCTACACCCGCCCGCTTGCCCCGAATGGTGAGGAAAGTGAAGGCGACAAAATGCTGGGGGTTGAGCCTGAAAGCGGACAGGCCGTTTGGCTGAAGGCGGGGCGATTTGGCCCTTATGTCCAATTGGGCGATGCGACCGAAGAAAACCCCAAACCCCCACGCGCCTCGCTGCCAAAAACATGGCCATCTGCGGAGATGGATTTGGAAAAGGGGCTGCGTCTTTTGTCTTTGCCCCGCGCGATTGGCGCGCATCCTGAGGATGGCGTTTTGGTCGAGGCGGGCATTGGCCGATACGGGCCTTATGTCAAACATGGCAGCCTATACGCCAACCTGCCCGAGGTGGACGAGGTGTTCGAGATCGGCATGAACCGCGCAGTCGAGGTCTTGGCCGCCAAGGCCGCCACACGCGGGGCGGGCCGTGGTGCCGCTGCCGCGCCGCTTAAGGAATTGGGAGAACATCCCGAGGGTGGCGCGATTCAAGTGATGAATGGGCGATACGGGCCTTATGTGAAATGGGCCAAGATCAACGCAACACTTCCCAAAGGCACCGAACCTGAGACGGTGACGATGGAGGAGGCCTTGGCATTGATCGCGGCTAAGGCGGCCAAAGGAGGAAAAACCACCCGCAAAACAGCCGCCCCGAAAAAGAAAGCTGCCCCCAAAAAAGCGGCGGCAAAAAAAGCGACCGCGAAAAAACCAGCTGCGAAAAAATCATGACGGATGCCCCCTATCAGCCACCGCAATGGCCGCAAGTGGCGGAATTTCTGCGCCTGCGCCGCTCCACGCCCGCGCAGCTTTTGCGCGCGCCGGCGCCTGAAGGGGCGGTCTTGGACGATATCCTACGCTCTGCCATCCGTGTGCCCGATCACGGCAAATTGGCCCCGTGGCGTATCGTGGTGCATGGCCGCGAAAGCCGCGCGGATCTGGCCGCGCTGACCCGCGCCTTGGGCCATGCCGCAGGGCGTGTGGCGGAGAAGGTCGAAAAATCGGCCACCGCCTTTGAGACATCGCCCATGGTCGTCAGCGTGCTGTCGACACCACAGCACAGCGACACCATTCCCCTGCTGGAACAGCAGCTTTCCGCAGGGGCCGTGTGCCTTGAGATGATGCACGCGGCCATGGCGCAGGGGTTTGGGGCAAATTGGTTGAGCGGATGGATGGCCTTTGATCCTGAATTCCTGACCCGCGCCTATGGCATCAGCACGCCGCAATGCGTGGCGGGTTTCATCCATTTGGGCACGCCAAGCGCGAAGGCCCCAGAACGCCCGCGCCCAGAATTGACCGATATCGTGACATATCGCCATTAAGCCGCACCTGACCCGAGCGGACCCTTGAAGGGCCGCGCGGCAGCCCCCAAATCCCCCCTATACCTCGGGAAGGAGCCTCGACAAAATGGCTGCACTGGTCGCTGATTTTTTGAAATCCATTGCGCAATTTCGGGATCGGCGGTTCTTGCGGGTTCTGGTGATCGGTGTTGCCCTCACGCTGGCGCTGTTGGTTGCGATTTCGGTGGCGGTGCTGGGTTTGGTGGCGTGGATCGTGCCTGATGCCATCACCTTGCCGTGGATTGGGCGGATCAGCTTTGTCGAGGCGGCGGTCTCATGGGCGGCGGTGCCGGTTTTGATCCTGCTCTCCTCGGTGATGATGGTGCCTGTGGCCTCGGCCTTCACCGGCCTGTTCCTTGACGAGATCGCGGATGCGGTTGAGGCGGAATATCACCCAGACCTGCCGCCTGCACGCCATGTCAAACTCGGCGAGGCAATCGCGGAAACCTTGCGGTTTTTTGGGTTGATGGTTTTGGCCAATATGCTGGCGCTGATGCTTTATTTTACGCCTTTGGCCCCGTTTGTCTTTTGGGGGTTGAACGGGTTTCTCTTGGGGCGTGAATATTCGCAGATGGTCGCACAGCGCCGCCTTGACCACCCCTCTGCGGTGGCCTTTCGGCGCAAGCACCGCCTGACCTTTTTCGCGGCAGGCGTGATGATGGCCATCCCCCTCAGCGTGCCGATCCTTAACCTGATCGTGCCGATTTTGGGGGCGGCCACCTTTACCCATACCGCACATCGCATGGGCCTGACACAAAGGGCCTAGCCGCGTTTAGTAGCTGCTGTCGCCCATGCCAAACAGGGTGAACAGGTTGATATCCTCAATCGTCACCCGCCCTGACAGGATGATCGCCGCAATCACGCCCCAAATCAGC
Organism: Roseicyclus sp.; assembly: GCA_018401385.1. Taxonomy (GTDB): domain Bacteria; phylum Pseudomonadota; class Alphaproteobacteria; order Rhodobacterales; family Rhodobacteraceae; genus M30B80. The sequence continues at coordinate 11 of JAGYKZ010000136.1, read as the reverse complement.
GTGGCAACGCC
>JAGYKZ010000135.1 GCA_018401385.1 Roseicyclus sp. | reverse complement strand
CCTTGCGCCCCCCAATCTGCTGTCGCTGCCCTTTAGGCCAGCATCGCCATTGGGTTTTCCAGATTGCGCACGATAGCGGCCAGCAATTCTGCACCAAGTGCGCCATCAATCGCGCGGTGATCCACCGACAGCGTGACGGACATCACCGTTGCCACCTGCACCGCGCCATCTTCGCTGACGACAGGTTTTTTCACCCCTGCGCCAACCGCCAAAATGGCCCCATGGGGCGGGTTGATCACCGCATCGAAATTATCGACCCCGAACATTCCCAAATTGGAAACCGCGAAACTGCCGCCTTGATATTCATGTGGGGCAAGTTTCTTGGATCGCGCGCGGGCGGCCAAATCCTTCATCTCGCTCGAAAGGCGCGAGAGGGATTTTTGATCCGCATCTTTCAAGACGGGGGTGAATAACCCGCCCTCAATCGCCACGGCCACCGCAACATCAGAGGGTTTCAGCTTGAGGATACGATCCCCCGCCCAAACCGCATTCGCATCTGGCACCTCTTGCAGCGCAAGGGCGCAGGCCTTGATGATGAAATCATTGACCGAAAGCTTCACATCCCGCGCGGCCAATTGCGCGTTCAGTTGGCCACGGAAGGCAAGAAGATTGTCGATCCGAATATCGCGGCGCAGGTAGAAATGCGGGATGGTTTGCTTGGCCTCGGTGAGGCGGGCTGCAACCGTTTTGCGCATCCCGTCCAAGGCCACTTCTTCAAACGCGCGGCCTTCGTAGATTTTCTTGATTTGATCTGCACCCAGCGAGGTGGGCAGGGCAACTGCGCTTGGCGCGGGTGCTGCTGTCGCCGCAGGGGCCGATGCAGCAGGGGCCTTGCCGCCCTCAACATCCGCCTTGACGATCCGCCCATGGGGGCCGGTGCCCTTGACTTGGGTCAGGTCAATGCCCTTTTCCGCCGCAATGCGCCGGGCCAGAGGCGAGGCGAACACCCGCGCGCCATCCGCCTTGGGGGCAGCAGGTGCGGGGGTTGGGGTGGCGGCGGTAGGGACCGCGTTTGCCACGGGTGCAGGGGCCGCAGAGGCAGAGGCCGTGGGGGTGGGTGCCGCTGTTGCGGGTGAGGCGCTCATATCCTCGCCCGCCTCGCCAATGATGGCGATGGCCGTGTTGACCTTCACCCCTTCGGTGCCCTCGGGTACAAGGATCTTGCCGATCACGCCCTCTTCCACGGCCTCGAATTCCATCGTGGCCTTGTCGGTTTCGATCTCGGCCAATAGGTCCCCTGCTTGCACAGTGTCGCCCTCTTTGACCAACCATTTCGCCAATGTGCCCTCTTCCATCGTGGGCGACAGGGCGGGCATCAGAATTTCAGTTGCCATAATCAGCCCCTCCTCAGCGATAGGTTACGGATTTGACCGCCGCGACCACCTCATCGGTGGTAACAAGGGCCAGTTTTTCTAGGTTTGCCGCATAGGGCATCGGCACATCTTTGCCCGTGCAATTGATCACAGGCGCATCGAGATAATCAAAGGCGTTCTGCATCAGATAGGCGGAGATGTGATTGCCGATTGAGGCCACGGGGAAGCCTTCCTCGATGGTCACGCAGCGGTTGGTTTTTTGGACAGAGGCCAAAACCGTGCCGTAATCCAAGGGGCGCAGCGTGCGCAGGTCGATCACCTCGGCGGAAATGCCCTCGGCGGCCAAACGATCTGCGGCCTCCATGGCATAGGTCATACCGATCCCGAAGGACACCAATGTCACGTCATCCCCCGCGCGTGCGATTTTTGCCTTGCCAAAGGGAATGGTGAAATCAGGCAGGTCGGGCACCTCGAATGTTTTGCCGTAGAGAATTTCATTCTCAAGGAAGATCACGGGGTTCGGATCCCGAATGGCCTGTTTCAGCAGGCCCTTGGCATCTGCGGCGGTGTAGGGCTGCACCACTTTCAGGCCAGGAATATGGGCATACCATGCGGCATAATCCTGGCTGTGCTGTGCGCCCACGCGCGCGGCGGCCCCGTTGGGGCCACGGAAAACGATGGGACAGCCCATCTGACCGCCCGACATATAAAGCGTCTTTGCCGCCGAGTTGATGATCTGGTCAATCGCCTGCATGGCAAAGTTAAAGGTCATGAACTCCACAATCGGGTTCAGCCCGCCAAAGGCCGCGCCAACCGCGATCCCTGCAAAACCATGCTCCGTGATGGGGGTATCGATAACGCGCTTTGCGCCAAACTCATCCAACAAACCTTGGCTGATCTTATAGGCGCCTTGATACTCACCCACCTCTTCACCCATTAGGAAAACATTGTCATTGCCGCGCATTTCTTCGGCCATGGCATCGCGCAAGGCTTCGCGCACGGTTTGCGTTTTCATCGGCGTGCCTTCGGGCCAATCGGGGCTGGCATCCGCCACGGCAGG
>JAGYKZ010000134.1 GCA_018401385.1 Roseicyclus sp. | reverse complement strand
GTTGCAGGTGCATGCGCACTTTTTGGACATGATAGTCACTGATCCTGTCACCGCTTAGGACCAAAATTAGCCCGCCTTTGCTGCATCCCTCTTGTGCCTTCATCGCTACGGCGACTTTCACCCCGTCGATCTGCATGGCGTTACGTTCGATTTCACCTAGCTCGATGCGAAAACCGTTGACCTTGACTTGATTGTCGATGCGGCCATGGATTGTCATAACTCCGTTCGCATCAAGGTGGCCATGGTCGCCTGTGTAGTAGCTACGATGCTTGCCGATAATCCCAAAATTGGCGTTGTTTGCATGCTCAATTGGCCAATAGCATTGGGCGACTTGCGGCCCGACAAGGATGATTTCGCCCTCACCTTGTGTTTTGAGACCGTCAGCGGTTTTGACAAGGACACCGCAGCCTTTTTGCGGAGCCCCAAGTGGCAGTGGTTGATCGGAATTGAGGTCGTCATCAGACAAAAGATGCGAATGGGTAATGCATGCGGCCTCTGATGGGCCATATGCGTGGTAGATTTCGCAAAGCGGAAAGCTGGCGCGCAGATCGCGCAAAAGAGGGCGCGGCACGGATTCGCCGCCGATCCAAAACCCCAGAAGCGTGGGCAGGAATTTCGCCGAAAACTGAGGGTCTTCGAGCATCAGCGCATAAAAGGCAGGCGTGGCGGCCAATCCACCTGGAGGCGCGTCGACAGAATTCGTGATGTGACGGATATTGGCGCGCGGGTTCAGCGTATTGGTGTGGTCAAGCAGATATAGCGGGCGCCCTGCAAAAAGTGCGGTCCAGATATCGGACATAGACATATCAAAGGCCATGCTGGCATGATTGATATGGGCGTATTGCCCGCCTACGGCATTGGTGTTCTGCGGCTCGAACCAATCCGCCAAAGCGGCATAGCTGGCACGCGTGGTCGGAATGCCTTTGGGAATGCCTGTCGAGCCAGAGGTGAATGTGACGTAGAAGAATAGTTCTTCGTTTTCGGGGTTCAGGTGTAAGTTTTTGAGCGGCGTATTGGCAACGGAATTGGTGTTGATTGTCGTCAGTTCGGTTTGAACAGCTGCGGGGTCGGTACGCATGACTACGCCACAACCACACGTTTCGATGATTTGCTGAACCCGCGAAAGTGGGTAGGTGATGTCCGCAAATACAAACCCGCGCCCCGCGAAAGTGGCGGCCATCATGGCGGGCACGATATCGAGTTCCTTATGGCCGTGGATTAGAACCATGCCCGCAGGCGCATCCTGCATCGCATCAAAAAGACCCTGACAGCGGGCGCCCAAATCCGCATAGGACAGCCGTCCTCTTTCACCAATCAACGCGGGTTGATCGCCCTTTGTTTTGCAAAACTGGGATAAAGTGTCGAAGCGTTCACTCAGCGTAATTGTCATAATGTTACCTTCTTCTGGGTTGAACGGATAGGCGTTGCTGAAAGGCGGACTTGGCCTCTGGGTTCGAGGTTCACCCGAAACATCGGGGCAATGTCGCCGGGGCGGGTCTCGGCATGAGGGGCAAGCTGGAGCTTATGAAACACACCAGAGACCGCAAATGTGAGCTGCTGATTGACGAGATTTGTGCCAGGGCATTGCCGCGCACCGAGGCCAAAAGGAAAGTATGATCCGATGGGGTGACGCGCGCCTTTGGCAAAGTTGTCGGGGTTAAACGTGAGTGGATCGGCCCAAGTTGCGCTGTTGCGCTGGACGAGCCAAGGCGAAAACAGGACATTATCGCCCGCGTTCAATTTGTGGCTTCCCCCTTCGACGGTCCGCGCGACCTGCCGTTCGATAAATGCCATAACGGGCTTGATCCGTTGGGATTCACGCACACACGCATAGGCCAACGGCGTCTCGACCGCGCGGCGCGGGGTGTCTTCCCAGACCTGACCCTCAAACGCGAGCCGCTTTTGCAAGTTAGGGTCTTCGGCGATTTGTGTGAGTGCCCAGAAAAGCGAAAGCGCGTTGATGTGCAGACTGGCGACCAATAACCCGCCGACCACGTTTTTGAGCAGTTCAATATGATCCGCGTCTTTGGGCGCTGTGGTCAAGATGTGGTTGGCGACACTGTCGGACCCACGATGTTGCGCGATGCGGTCCATGACATCGGTATATTGCTTTTGTGTTGCCGCAAGATGCCCGGCGTTGGGGTCCGAAAGAAGCGCGAGAAAACAGTTGTTCAGCGCATGCACGATCCCTTGCGCAGAGGCATCAAGAGCGCGTTCCCCGATAAGCGGATCACAGATCGCGCGGGTGGCCCAAGCGATGCAATGTTCCAAAAGTGGCACATTGGGCCGTTCAACAAGATCAGTGACAAGTTGATTGGTCGCAGCACGCAGCGGACGTTGGAACCATGGCTTTGACACTGACAAAAGCGAGGTCATTTCACGGCGCATCTGGTCCCACTCCGGACCAG
>JAGYKZ010000133.1 GCA_018401385.1 Roseicyclus sp. | reverse complement strand
CACGGTGGACAAACGTTCGTCCCAAAAGGCGGAGGGCAGATGGGATAGCCCCTCGAATTTTTGGATGTTGCGCAGGAATGCGCGGGTCGATTGCGCGCGGGGGCCTTCACTGCCATCCATATTGCGCGGCAGACCCAAGATCAGGCCGCGAATGTCGCGCGCCGTGACCAATTTGGCCAATTCTTCGGCGTCCTTGGTGAATTTCTCGCGGCGGATCGTCAACAGCGGGGTGGCCACGGATTGAAACAGGTCGCTGATGGCCACGCCGATGGTTTTGGTGCCAAAATCAAGCCCCAAGATCGCTGCGGGTGGGGTCACGCAAGCCGCAAATTCATGCAAATCGATAAAATCTGCGCTCATTGCGGAAGGGCGGCTTCGGCGCTGTCCAAAACGGTGGTGGCGCCGTCTTGCCCTGCAAAATTGCGGCGAGCCTCCGCCAGAACTTGGCGCGCTTCATCCACCCGTCCCATCACCCCAAGCGCGGTGATCAGCTGTGCATATTCTTCAACCGTGCCCCCCTCATTGGCCAGTCGGGCGGCCAGATTGGCCACCATGCCCTCGACCATGGCGGCGCGATCCTCGGCGCTCATGCCTTCGGCGGCTTCCATTTGCGCGGCATCTGGCCCACGCAATTCGGCAGGTTGCTCTATGGGTTGGGGCAGATCGTCCACCGAGATCGGGGACCCCGCCAAAAACGCGACTTCCTCGATTTGCAGGCGGATCGGCTCCAGCCATGGCGCGGTGCCGCTGCTTTCGGCAAGCAAACTGCGCCAGACGTCAAACGCCAGATCAGGGCGTCCGCCTTGCGCATACATCAAGCCCAGATAATAGCGGGCCGTGCCGTTGCGCGGCGCGCGGGCAAGCGTTTCTTGCAGCACCGCTTCGGCCTCGGGCGAGACATAGCCACCCGCAGCCAAGATCATCATTTCCGCCAGATTGGCGCGGGCCTGCACCCCTTCGGTGCTGTCTGGATCAAGCAGCGCCACATAGGTTTCCTGTGCGGTGACGGCGGCGCCAAAATTGCCAAGACGCAGCTCGTTTTCCGCCAAAAGCCGCCAGCCCGTAGGATCATCGCGCCGCTCGGACATGATGGTGCGCAACCGCTCGACCAGCGCCTCCAATTCGGGATTGTCGGGCAGGGCAGGGCGCGGTGCGCGGGCCGTCTCAACCTCGGCTTCGGCTTGCGTGGGGCGCGCGGCGCGGTTCTCTTCGATGCGCGCAATGCGATCCTGCAAGGGCATATCAGGGTAATTTGGCACGCCAATTTGCGCATAGGTGAACACCGCCAAGCCAAGCGTGGCGATCAGCCCTGCGGGGATCCACAGCATCCCGCTGCGCAGTCCCGTGCCGGCCGTTTGCGCGGCTTGCAAGGCGCGGTCGGCCTCGATCAGGCGGCGGGAGACTTCGGCGCGGGCGCGTTCGGCATCTTCGGCTGACAGCACACCGCGCGCCTCATCGCGCGACAGCTCCTCCAATTGATCGCGATAGACTTGCACATCATAGGCTTCGGTTGGGACATTTTCGGTCTGTGCGCGCGTAAAGGCGCGCAACAAGACCAAAATGGCCACCACAGAAAGTCCCGCGCTTGCAATCCAAAACGCCATTGAAACAGCTCCTTCATCATTCTCTGGTTCCCGATGTAAGGGTTGCCGACCCATATCGGAAGGACAATTCGGCACAAAGACCCGCGACCATCTTGCGCAGGTGGGATAAGCGCGGCAAAACACGGCCAGAAATCATGGTTTGCAACTGGTCGTTTTTGCGCGCAAATATGCCGCCCGCAGTATCCTTTTGCCTATCGAACAGGGCCAAACAGGGGCTAGTTTTCAGGAGTGTCTTTCGCCATGCGCCATTATTCTGTCTTTGCCATCGTCAAAGAGGCATTGGGATATCACCAAGGTTGGGAACGCGCGTGGCGCAATCCCACGCCAAAGGCACATTATGACGCGATCATCATCGGCGCAGGCGGACATGGTTTGGCCACGGCCTATTATCTGGGCAAGAATTTTGGCATCACCAATTTAGCCGTGATTGAAAAGGGCTGGCTTGGTGGTGGCAACACGGGGCGCAACACCACGATTATCCGCTCAAACTATCTCCAAGACCCGTCCGCTGCGATCTATGAGAAATCGCGCAGCCTTTATGAGACCTTAAGCCAAGATTTGAATTATAACATCATGTTCAGCCCGCGCGGCGTGATTATGCTTGCGCAGACCGAGCATGAAAAGCGCGGCTATCTGCGCACGGCGCACGCCAATTCCCTGCAAGGGGTCGAGACCCGCTTCATCACCCCGCGCGAGGTCAAAGAATTGTGTCCCATCATCCATCTGGAGGGGCCGCGCTATCCCGTTTTGGGCGGTCTGTGGCAGGCCCGTGGCGGCACGGCGCGCCATGATGCGGTCGCATGGGGCTATGCGCGGGCCTGTTCCGCGATGGGGAT
>JAGYKZ010000132.1 GCA_018401385.1 Roseicyclus sp. | reverse complement strand
GAAGCGGCAGGGACATCGAAAAGGGCTGCGCCATGCGCACAAGCGCGTCATAGATCGCTGAATCACCATGCGGGTGATACTGGCCCATCACATCGCCCACGGGACGGGCGGATTTGCGATAGGCTTTTTCATGCGTGTTGCCTGTCTCATGCATGGCAAACAAAATGCGCCGATGCACGGGCTTGAGGCCATCGCGCAGATCAGGGATCGCGCGACTGATGATCACCGACATCGCATAATCGATGAAGGATGTTTTCATCTCATCGGCAATATCAATCGAAGGGCCAGAATGCGGGTGCCGTGCAGGGGGCGTGGCGGGTTCATTCTGCGGTGGTTCGGGTGTATCTGTCACGTCTTGCGCCTGTTGTTCTGGGATGCGGTGCCAAAGGTCATGGCACAGCTATATTTTGTTGCAGATCAGTATAGACCCCCGCGATATAGCACGCAATGCTCCTGTCTGGGATTTGAGCGCTCAGCGTGCAGCCGCTGTTGTCAGCCGCGCGGGTCTGCTGCTAATATATTGTTTTTATTGATTTTTAATTCGCATCTGGCATGATTCCACGGGATAGGAAAACATGGGAATGGCGCAGATGGCGTGGAGATCACAAAACACCACTTCAAGCGAGGTTGAATTGATGCTTGAGGGATATGGGCTTACGACTGCGGAATTCTATTACCGAATGCCTGATTATCGTAATGTTATCAATGTGTTCATTTGGCAGGACTATGATCTGGCACCCGATTATCCGCGGATTTTCGACTTCATCGATTTCTGGAAGCGCGAAATTGAGGCGCCCTTGCATTCCGTGCGCTTTGCGCATCGGCGGCTGATTTCAGGCGGATCATGGCGCAATGTAGTTGAGGAGATTTCCTACCATTAGGCTGTGCTTTGTGACTGCGCCCGAAACGCCATGATCCATATGGCGCATAAAGCGGCGCAGATCACCCCGTTCCAGGAGGCCATGGACAGCCCGCCAAAGGCCCAGGCCACCTCGTTGCACATCACCAAGGCAGGTGCAGTGTCGATTGACAGAAGCTCGGTCGCGGAAAGGGACATGATATCTTCTGTGCCGCCTGAGCAGGAGGTTGGACCTTGCCACCATCCGCGCTCGATCCCTGTGTGATAGAGCGCGATGCCCGTATTGACCACCATCGCAAGGGCGCCAAGCAGGGCGATGCCGCGCGCCCATTTGGGTGCGGATGATGTGAGCGCGAAGGCCAAGACCGCCAAACCCACGGCTGCGGCATGGGGCCATCGCTGCCACAGGCAAATCGCGCATGGGGCAAGCCCGCCAAGATGCTGAAAGGCAAAGGCCGCGGCCAAAGTGGCGGCGGACCCAAGCCCCGCAAGGGCGACAGCGATGGGCAAAGTCAAATGACGCATCATCCCAAAAACCTCACTGCATAAAACCCACCCAGAAGGATCACCACAAACAGGGTGAACATCAACCCCAAGCGCCGCTCGATAAAATCGCGCAAAGGTTCGCCATATTGGCGCAACAGCGCCGCAATCACAAAGAATCGGATGCCCCGCGCAATGATGGAGGTGATGATAAACGTCCCAATGGGCAGGCCTGTCCAACCCGACATGATGGTGATAACTTTATAGGGAAATGGTGTCAGCCCCGCAATCAGCACGGGCCAAAAGCCCAGATCATTGAAGCGCGTGTTGAATTCGAGCATGGCATCGGTCTTGTCAAGCGCGGCCAAGATCGGCGCGCCCAATTGGTCATAGAAGAGCGCGCCAATCGCATAGCCTGCAATGCCTCCAAGAACCGATGCAATCAGACAGACCGAGGCAATGAAAAAGGCCCGATTGGGACGCGCCAGAATCATTGGGATCATCAAAATATCGGGCGGGATTGGGAAGAAGGAGCTTTCCGTGAAGGACACAATCGCCAAGGCCCAGAGGGCATGACGATGCCCTGCAAGCCCCATGGTCCAATTATACAAGCCCCGCAACATCCAGACTATCCCCAAACAACCCCAAACAGTGCAGGCGATGCCCCACAGGGGCGCAAAGGTCAAGCGGGCGATCTGTGACATGATCGTGACAAAATGCTTGACGGACGCTTGCAAATGATAAAATGTCGCAGGCAACTGTTATACGCGCGAGCCCCGAAAGGGAGTTTCACGTCGCGTTGAGGCTCAAGCGGAGGGGAGGCCGCTTGAGCCTTTTTCATGTCAGCCCATCAAAATCATCCATGCGCCCTTTGCGCCCTTTGATGGGATGAAAGGCTCTGCTAGACTTATCAAATCAGATTGGCTATGCCCGCCTTAGGCTTCGTTAGCGCTAACGAAGCCTGTCAGGTCAGGCGATTAATGCCCTACGCCCGCTTGTGGTTGGCCCCGTGTGATGGTCCGCTGAGACGATCATTCACGCCCCCCAAGACGCGTGGAACGGGCAAAAGGAGAGAAGATGGTTTCGCGCGTCATTCCGGTGGATGATTTCGATCTGG
>JAGYKZ010000131.1 GCA_018401385.1 Roseicyclus sp. | reverse complement strand
CCACGCGCTTGCAAGGCGCGCTGCAACGCGGCGATGAATTCCGCATCTTTTTCCATATCGCAAATGGTTTCAAACCAGCGTTCGCGCCGTTCTTCCACGATGACTTGGCGGGTTTCGGTGCGAAAACGGGCGGGGCGCAGCACCGCACCTGTCGCATCGGTAATGGCGGGGCGCGTGGTGATCTGCTCGGTGACAGTTTCGATCACCGCAGGCGTGACCTGCAACCCATAACAGGCATCGGGCCGCGCATCGGGCGGGCCTGCACCGCGCTGCACTTCGGCAATATTGGGCGCAATCTGTCCACGCAGGCCCGTGCCATCTTCGAAAGGGGCCGCCGCCACACAACCGCAAAGGCCGAGGCACAGGCCCAAAAGCCGATAGATCCGCGCGTGGCTCATCGTGAACTGCCCAAAATTATCTCTATTTTCGCGCCAGAATAGGACAATCGCGCGAAAGGGCAATGGATTTGCCCTATGCTAACCCTGTTGTGCGGTAGGGTGATGCAAAACGATCTCATCCAGCATGGGGGAAATATCCTCGATCTTTTCGGCAATGATATGGGTGATCCCCGCCTGCCGCTGTAATCGCCCCGTGACCCGCATCAGCCGCGAAGCGATCACCGCGCGGCGGAACTGCTGATAGGTTTTTTGCCAGATGATCACATTGCAGGTGCCAAATTCATCCTCAAGGGTCACGAAAATCACCCCCTTGGCCGTGCCTGGGCGTTGGCGCAGCACAACCAGCCCTGCGACACAGATCCGCGCCCCTTCATGGGGCAAATGCAGCAGGTGATGCGGCAGGCAATCAGGCGGTTTGGGCCAGTGCCGTGGGGCAAGTTGCGGTTCGATGTGACGCCTCCTATTTTGAGAACAAAAATAGAACATTTACGCATAAAATCAAGGATGCGGCTTTGCGATAAAATTCGGGACTGGAAAGCGCGCTTTTGGGGCGCTACCTAGGCACGACAGATCGAAACTGAAAACAGAAAGTGCGCGCTTATGCCAAAGATCACCTATATTGAACATAACGGAACCGAGCATATTGTGGATGTGCCCAACGGATTGACCGTGATGGAGGGCGCGCGTGACAATGGCATCCCAGGGATCGAGGCCGATTGTGGCGGGGCCTGCGCCTGTTCGACCTGCCATGTCTATGTGCATCCCGATTGGGTGGCGAAACTGCCCGCCGTGGATGCGATGGAGCAGGATATGCTTGAATTCGCCTATAAGCCAGACGAGGCGCGTTCGCGCCTGACCTGCCAGCTGAAGGTCACCGATGATCTGGACGGGCTGGTCGTGCAGATGCCTGAAAAGCAGATTTGAGGCAAAAGCCTTCACTTTGACACCAAAGCCCGCCCAAAAGCCTGCACCGTATGGGTGCGGGCTTTCTGGGCGCTGGCTGATTTCGCCCGCCCGCCCATGTATCGGCGGCACAGAATTGATGGGTCAAAATCCCATCAAAACCATAGGATATGTCGTGATGCATCCATTTCGCAGCCACACCTGCGCCGCGCTGACCCAAGAGAATGTCGGCCAAACCATCCGCCTGTCAGGGTGGGTTCATCGCGTGCGCGATCATGGCGGGGTGTTGTTCATTGATTTGCGCGATCATTTCGGGATGACGCAACTGCTGTGCGATCCAGACAGCCCCGTTTTCGCCCAAGTCGAAAAGCTGCGCGCGGAATGGTGTATCCGCATTGACGGTGTGGTGAAGGCGCGGGATGCAAGCCTTGTGAATCCCAAAATCCCAACAGGCGAAATCGAAGTCTTCATTCGGGATCTGGAGGTTCTGGGCGCGGCGGGTGAATTGCCGCTGACCGTGTTTGGCGATCAGGAATACCCCGAGGAAACCCGCCTGCGCTATCGCTATCTCGATCTGCGCCGAGAGGTGATGCAAAAGAACATGACGCTGCGCTCGGATGTTGTGGCCTCGATCCGCAAGCGGATGTGGGAAAAGGGCTTTCGCGAATTCCAGACGCCAATTATCACTGCCTCCAGCCCTGAGGGTGCGCGCGATTTCCTTGTGCCTTCGCGTCTGCATCCTGGCAAGTTTTACGCCCTGCCACAGGCACCGCAGCAGTTTAAGCAGCTGTTGATGGTCTCGGGCTTTGACAAATATTTCCAAATCGCGCCCTGTTTCCGCGATGAAGACCCGCGCGCGGACCGCTCACCCACGGATTTTTATCAGCTCGATATGGAAATGAGCTTTGTCACGCAGCAAGATGTGTTTGACACAATTCAGCCCGTGATCCGTGGCCTGTTCGAGGAGTTTGGCAAAGGCAAAACGGTCGATCAGGATTGGCCGCAAATCTCCTATAAAGATGCCGCATTGTGGTATGGCACCGATAAGCCTGACCTGCGCAACCCGATCAAGATGCAGGTCGTGAGCGAGCATTTCAAAGATTCGGGCTTTGCGATTTTTGCGAAAATCCTTGAGCAGGACGGCACCGAGGTGCGCGCCATTCCCGCCCCCACAGGCGGCAGCCGCAAATTCTGCGACCGCATGAATTCATGGGCGCAGGGGCAGGGCTTGCCGGGGA
>JAGYKZ010000130.1 GCA_018401385.1 Roseicyclus sp. | reverse complement strand
GCGCCGCCGCAATCGCGCCCGCACAGGCGGGGCATGGCTCAAGGCTGACCCAGATGTCACAGCCCGTCAGGCGCTCCTGCCCCAAAGTGGCACAGGCGGCGCGAATGGCGAGCATCTCGGCATGGGCGGTTGGGTCATGGCGCGCGCGCATCTCGTTCTGGGCTTCGGCAATAATCACGCCATCCTTGACGATCACCGCGCCCACAGGCACTTCGCCGCGCAAGGCGGCCTCTCGCGCCAGATCAAGCGCGCGGGGCATATGGCTGTGAAAATCGCTCATCTTGCCTTCATGCCTCAGTTTCTGCCTCTTTCCAAGCGGAAGCCAAACGCTTAGGGAGGGCATATGAACACAGCCACACCACAGGGCGAGCGGATCGCCAAACGTCTGTCCCGCGCAGGGATCGCCTCGCGCCGCGCGGCGGAGCGGATGATTGCGGAGGGCCGCGTCAGCGTGAATGGCGCCGTCATCGACAGCCCTGCCTTGAATGTGACCGACACGGATCGGATCATGGTGGATAATGCCCCCTTGCCAGAGATCGCAGAACCGCGCCTGTGGCTTTACCATAAACCCGCAGGATTGATCACAAGTGCCGCAGATGAAAAGGGCCGCCAGACGGTTTTTGACGCCTTGCCCGAGGGCCTGCCACGGGTGATGTCGGTGGGACGGCTGGACCTGAATTCCGAAGGCCTGCTGTTACTGACGAATGATGGCGGGTTGAAACGCAAGCTGGAATTACCCTCCACGGGGTGGCTGCGCAAATACCGTGTGCGGATCAAGGGCAAACCCAGTGATGACGCCCTCGAGCCGCTGCGCAAAGGTTTGGAGATCGAGGGCGAACGGTTTCAACCCATGAGCGTCACGATTGATCGCCAACAAGGCGCGAATGCATGGCTGACCATCGGCCTGCGCGAAGGTAAAAACCGCGAAATTCGCCGTGCGATGGAGGCGGTAGGATTCGAGGTGAACCGCCTGATCCGCATCTCCTACGGGCCGTTTCGCTTGGGCGAATTGGCGGCAGGCGCGGTTGAGGAAATCAAACCGCGTGTTTTGGCCGACCAACTGGGCCTAGAGAGCCGCGTGGAGGGCCACGCCAAGGCCAAACCGAAAACGGGCAAGCTGCGCAAAGCGCCACCCAAGGCGGGCAATCCCTCCAAACGGCTGGGGCCGAAGCTCAAGCCTCGTCCGAAGGCACGCTAAAGCGTTCGATCACCCGGGCCTGCGCCATGAAGGCCGCGAACAGAAACGCGGGCAGGGCGAAGGTCTCGAATGTGACCCAGAATTGCTCCGAGAAATTGCGCCACACGATCTCATTGGCCACCGCCATCAGCGCGAATGTCGCGGCCAATCGGCGGGTGATGATCATCCAACCCTCATCGCGCATTTTGAGAAATTCGCCCATCAACAGCTTGAGCCAGCTTTGCCCGCGCAACAAACCAATCCCCAAAAGGGCGGCAAAAACCGCATAAACGAGCGTGGTTTTCATTTTAAAAAACCGCTCATCATTGAACCAGATGGTCAGCCCGCCAAAAAACACGACCATGAACAAGGTAAAAACCTGCATCCGCGAAATATGGCCCGTGAGATACCACAGGGCGGCAATCGCGGCGCCAATCACCGGGATGAACAGCGCGGTTGCCATGATGAAACCCGAATAATCCACCCCCGCAATGGTGAATGTCTGGTCCTTGATCCACAGATAGAGCAGAAAAAACCCCAGAACAGGCCCAAGCTCTAGCGTGGTTTTTAGCCATGGCGCGATGGGTTTTCCTTTATTCATATGCGTTTTCCTTATCTAGCCTGCCATCTCAACTATCACCGCCCCCGCCGCAATCAAGCCCATAAGGGCCAAACGCCGCGGGCCAACGGTTTCTTTGAGGAAAATCCATCCAATCAGTGCCGCAAACACCGTGGATGTCTCACGCAGCACCGCCGCCTCACCCACCTGATCCAAGCGGGTGGCCAACATCACAGACCCAAAAGAGCCAAATGCCACCAACGCCCCAATGACCCCACGCAACGCCAGAGCTGACAGCGCGGGCGGGTTTGCCATGCGCCGCCAAGCCACATAGGCGAAGCCTGGCATGGCAAAGCCATCGATGAAGAAAAACCATGCCAGAAAGGTAAAGGGATCAGCAGTGGCGCGAATGCCATATGCGTCATAATTCGTGTAAAGCGCCACAAACAGCCCCGTCAGCACCGCAAAGCCCAGCGCAGGCATCAGCGTTTCGCGATCAATGGTGACCGTGGCGATATTATAGGCCGCAAGCCCATAAAGCCCCGCGATCAACACACCCACCCCGATCCATTGACCGAGCGTGAAGACCTCGCCAAACAAAAGCCCTGCCCCGATCACGGTAAACAGCGGTCCTGTGCCGCGCATCACCGGATAAACCACCGTGTAGGCCCCGCGCCGATAGGAGGCGAGAACCGCCCATTTATAGCCCGCATGGATCACGAACATCCCTGCAAAAATGGGCCACATATGCGGCTCGGGCCATGGTACGATGAACAACGCAATTGGCCCCGCCAAAACCACCATGGCCGCATCAATC
>JAGYKZ010000013.1 GCA_018401385.1 Roseicyclus sp. | reverse complement strand
TCACGTCCGCCTGCGCGGATGCGTGTTACCAGCCGCCATGTCGCCCACAGGAACAGCACTATGGGAACGGAGCCAACCACCAGCCCCAACTCCAACCAAAGGGTCAAATAGGTCGCATGGGCGCGGTCCCAAATCTGCTCCCCCGCACCCGTGCCGCCATGGATCAACTCATAGGCGGGGCGGAAGGCTTCAAACCCATATCCGGTCAAGGGACGCTGCAAGATCAACGTCCATATCCGCCCCCAGGCCTGCGCGCGCACATCGCCCGCATCCCCCAGATCAAACAGGCGCAACACCCCTTGCTGGCCATAGAGCAGCGCCAAACCCAAGGCGGCGGTGGCGATGAGAACAGATGTGATCCCCATAACGCGCCCATAGGTCAGCCCCCGCGCACGCAGACAAAGCGCAAGGCACAGGGCCGAAGCCGATAGAACGGAAATCACCCCTAGACGCGACCCCGTGGCAAACAGCGCCGCGAAAATCACCGCAAGCCCCACAGTATAGAGCCCGAAGCTGACCCGTGCATCGCTGAGGATAGGGGCGTTGTTTTCATGCCTGTCGCGGGGCATTGCCAAAAGAGCCACCCCGATCACCGCCCCTGCCCCCAAGAAGCTGGCAAAGGAATTGCGATTGATGAATGCCCCCGTGGCAAAGCCCTGATAGGTGGTTTTCGTCTCGCCCCACATGGTGATATCGCCCAAGACATTGAGCGCCAAAAGCCCCCAAAACGCATGGGCGGCAATGCCCCAGAACAGAATTCTGAGCATGACAAAACCGCGCGAGACACGCCGCGCTGCCTCAAGCACCAAGGCCATCCATAGGATGTAGAAGGCGAACCGCACTGCGGCGGCACGCCCCGCATCAGGCATCAGCGACAGCGTGCGCGGCTGCAAATCTGGCGGCAGCAGGGTGCCCCAGCCCAAGCCCTGCGGCAGCGCGATGGACTGAACCATTGCCCAGATCGGCACGAGGGCGGCGCAGGCAAAAGCAGGCCAAAGCGTGCGCAAGGCCAAAGCGCGATTGGGGGCTGCACGCCGCAACATGGCAAAGTAGATCAGCGCAGTGAGGCCGATGAACGTGGAAAATCCCGACCAGAGAAGCGGACGGTTCAGGCCGATGAACACCGTGGACAGAAGCACCCCAAGGCTAAGGGACAGCGCCAGCGCGCGATTGAGCCTGTTTGTATCGCTGCGCATCACAAACGCCGCCGGATCTGTGCCACGATCTGCGCTTGCACATCGGGGGCAAGGGTTGCGAAAACCGCGCTCATCTCTGCCCGTCTGCCTGCATCGGCCCGCAGATAAAGCGCGGCAAGGAAATCGCGGCCAAGATCCGCTTTGGCCAATTGCGTGATATCCGCACCGATCATCTCCGCAAGGGCCGCGCGCGCCTCGATATCAAGGGCCAAGCGCAAACGCCGTGCCGCCATCCACAGCAGCGCACCCCCCGTTTCATGTGCCGCAATCAGGCTATCATAGGGGTCTTGGCCCTGTTCGACCATGGCCTGCGCGCGCACCAAATGCGCCAAAGACAGGCTTGGTGCATCGCGCAAGATATGATCCGCCACGGATTGGCAAGCCCCCCCCACTGCGGCACGCGTCTCGGGCGGTTGCAGGTTTTGAAAACCATCGGACATCACCGCATCAGGGACTGGTCGCACTAGGACAGACGGTTCAGGAGACGTTGGTCGAACTTCTATCCGATCCCGTGTTGCAAAGTCTTTATCACAACAGCCTTGATGTTCACGCAGCACGGCTTTCCCGCCTTCAGGAACGCGCCGATTACGCGCAGGCGATTGCCGCGTTGGAAACGGCACACCAGTTTCCCTATGCGCGCCTAAACGAGGTGTTGTTTACGCAGCCCCTTCCCCCCGCAGCCAAGGAAATCGTGGCCCGTATGCAGGCCGAAGGCCAAAGCGATCATGCCATCGCCCAGATGATCGCGCATTCTCCCTTGATTGCCGCAAAAGAAGCGCAGATCGAGGCAGAAGATCGCGCGTTTTATGATGAAATGAGGCTTAACCCCACCCGCACGGAGCCTGAGTAGGGCTTAATTGGTCTTGAATTTTGGCAAAAAGGGCAAGGGCGCAATCTTCACCCCTTCCTCGATTAAGGCGCGCGCTTCTTCGGGCGCGGTTTCGCCATGGATCATCCGCTCAGGCGCGCTGCCATCGTGAATGGCGCGCGCCTCAGCGGCGAAATTCGTGCCGACATATGTCGAATTCTCTTCGATATGTTTGCGCATGGCTTGGATCATTTCCTGCACCTTGTCATCTGGCGCACTCAACGCCCCATTCGCCGCAGTCGCCAGCGGTTGCGTCTGCGGGCTTGGGTTTTGATCGATGGGCTGTTTTGACGATAAACAGGGGGCCATAACCGCCTTTGCCACCTCATCGGAGCCACACATGGCGCAAGACAACAGGCCCCGCCCTGACAAATCATCAAAGGCGGATGCAGATTGAAACCAGCTTTCAAACTCATGCCCTTGTTCACATTTGAGCCTATAGCGGATCATTCCAAAACCTATCCCAGTGGTATCCTGTCGCGTGGGCATGATCGTTACATCCCCGCGCAAGGCCAGATCAAGAGAAAACTACGCCACAGAGGGGGGTGGCAAAAAGCCTTTGAGGATCGCCTTTAGGTCTGGCTCCCTCACCTTTGACGCGGCCTTTTTGGGGGAAAACCATTTGCGCCGCCGCTCTCCCGCTTCGGGGTATTTCTCGGCCAGCGATTTCACCTCAATCGGAAATACGGACACGATACAAGGCACAGGATCGCTGCCGTCAATTTCTTTTCGATAAGCATAAAGGCCCACGCAAAGATCCAAGGTGCTGCCCTTGACGCCGGCTTCTTCCCATGCTTCCACAGCCGCAGCTTCAGACGGGGTTTTGCCGTCCATCGGCCAACCTTTGGGAATGATCCAGCGCTCACTGTCGCGGGAGGAGATCAACAAAATCTCCACACCCTTCTTTTTTCGGCGAAAGCACAGGGCAGCAAATTGGGATCGGGGCTCGCGTTTTGACGCGCCCACCACCTTCAAGGGTCCCTGCACTGTTCTAAGGTTGCTCATCCGCCGCTCTGTTTGCCCATTCTTCGTGGTAATTCGTCCAACTTTGCCTCAGATCAAATGAAAATGCAAAATAATCTACAAAATTCTCTTTATGTCGCGCGGAACTGTGACGCATTCGCCCTTGATCGAATGGCAGATGCGCCTAGTTTTTTAAGCAGAGTTTATCGGCTGCGGGGACCGTATTCATGCAATGCATACACGTGTTGAGGACAGTTTTGGCTTTTGGGATGGTTGGGACCAGCATGGCTTGGGCCAGTGAGAATTTCTCTTTTCCTTCGATTGATGGCGGGACCTATCACTTCTCAGAGTGGCGCGGAAACCCCATCTTGGTGGTCAACACAGCCTCGCAATGTGGATTTACACCGCAATATGAAGGGCTACAGACCTTGCATGATCGTTATGCCGATCAGGGTTTGATCGTATTGGCTGTCCCATCCGATGATTTTGGGCAAGAATTGTCCAGCGCGGCCGAGGTGGCCGAGTTTTGCGCGTTAAATTACAATTTGACCCTGCCCATGACCGAAATCACACGCATCAAAGCCCCTGACGCGCATCCGTTTTTTGACTGGCTTGCGCGCGAACATAATGCGCGGCCACGGTGGAACTTCTCGAAATTCCTCATCAATGGAAATGGCGACTTTGTCGAGAGCTGGTCCAGCCTCACCACCCCAACAAGCGGCGCAATTATTCAGGCGGTTGAGCGCGAATTGGCGCGATAGTCCCCGTGACGCCCCCCATCTTTCTTGGCTCCGAGATTTATCGCAGCTCGACTTATGGGGCATCGCACCCCCTGCGCATTCCGCGTGTGTCAAGCGTTATGGACCTCAGCCGTGCCATGGGGTGGCTGCCCCCCGCCCAATATCGCCAAAGCCCCCGCGCCAAGCCAAAGGCCCTGAGCGCGTGGCATGATCCCCGTTATATTGAGGCGCTTGTTCAAGCCGAACAGATGCAGGACGTGGATGAGGACACCCGCGCGCGCCATGGCCTTGGGACGGTGGCAAACCCTGTGTTTCCCGAAATGTATCGCCGCCCCGCCACAGGTGCAGGTGGCGCATTGCTGGCGGTGGAATTGTTGCGCGAGGCTGGTGTGGTTTTTCATCCGGGCGGTGGCACGCATCATGGGATGCCTGATCGGGCCAATGGGTTTTGCTATCTCAACGACCCTGCTCTTGCGATCACCGCGTTACGGCAGCAGGGGCTGCGGCGCATCGCATATGTTGATATTGACGCCCACCATCCAGACGGGGTGGAGCATGGGTTTAAAGGCGCGTCTGATGTCTTGATGATCTCTGTTCATGAGGAACGGCGTTGGCCGTTTACAGGTGGGCTTGAGGAGGATGGTGGGGGGAATTGCCTGAACCTGCCTGTGCCGCGCGGATTTCATGATGCGGAAATGGCCCTGATCCGCGAAGCGCTGATCTTGCCTGCATTGGCCGCGTTCGCGCCTGAAGCCATCGTCTTGCAATGCGGCGCGGATTCCGTGACCGATGATCCCCTGTCGCGGCTGTGTCTGTCGGCGCAAAGCTACTGGGACATGGTTGCCGAAGTTCAATCTTTGGGCTGCCCCCGCCTCTTGGTGACAGGAGGTGGCGGCTATAACCCATGGACAGTTGCCCGCGTTTGGAGTGGAATTTGGGCGACACTGAACGGGCAGGATATCCCAGACCGCCTGCCGCAAGAGGGCGAAGCGGTCTTGCGGGGCCTGTCTTGGGCGGGGCATTCGAAAGGGAAATCACCACCTGCAGCATGGTTCACGCAATTGCATGACAGCCAAGAGCAACGCCCCATTCGCGACACCATCCGCGAGCGGATCACACATCTCTCGGCCCGCCCTGCGGCGCGCGGCATATTGCCATAAAAAAGACGGCCCCAATTCGGGGCTGTCTCGTGAGGATTATCATATCACCACAGCTTAGGTGATCTTCGGCAGCAAGCTGTCGATCGAGGCCTTCGCATCGCCATAGAACATCCGCGTGTTCTCTTTATAGAACAGCGGGTTCTCAATGCCCGAATAGCCCGTGCCTTGGCCACGTTTGGAGACGAAGACCTGCTTGGCTTTCCAGCATTCCAACACGGGCATCCCTGCGATAGGCGAGTTGGGGTCTTCTTGTGCCGCTGGGTTCACAATGTCATTGGAGCCGATCACGATAGCCACATCGGTGGAGGGGAAATCCTCGTTGATCTCATCCATTTCCAGAACGATATCATAAGGCACTTTGGCCTCAGCCAGCAGAACGTTCATGTGACCCGGCAAGCGGCCCGCCACAGGGTGGATCGCGAAACGCACCGTTTTGCCCGCTGCGCGCAACTTGCGTGTCAGTTCCGCAACGCCCTGCTGCGCCTGTGCCACCGCCATGCCGTAGCCCGGAATGATGATGATGCTATCGGCATCATTCAGCGCATTGGCCACGCCATCGCTGTCAATGGCGATTTGTTCACCCTCAATGGCCTGCTGCTCACCCTTGGCGCCACCAAAGCCGCCCAAGATCACGCTGATGAAACTGCGGTTCATGGCTTTGCACATGATGTAGCTCAGGATTGCACCCGAAGAGCCAACCAAAGCCCCACAACGATCAACAGATCATTGCCAAGGCTAAAGCCACCGCCGCAGCCGCCCAACCAGAGTAGCTGTTGAGCATGGAGACCACCACGGGTATATCTGCGCCGCCAATCCCCATGATCAGGTGATAGCCGATAAACAGCGCCAGAACGGTCAGCGCAATCAGCGTCCAGCCGCCCGCGCCGCCCAAACACATGGCTGCCAAAGCCACGGATGCCGCCGCCGCCGCCGCATTCAAGATATGCCCACTGGCAATTGTTTAGCGGCGCTGTTCACGCTCCCGCGAGTTTGCCATAGGCGATCACGGAGCCTGTGAAGGTCACAGCACCAATCCAGATGCCCAAGACCAATTCAACGCGCAAAATGCCAACCTCAACCGCGGTTTTCTTGCCCAAGAGGGCCGCAAAATTCGACAGGGTGCCGAGCATTTCGTAGACGGGTGCCGCGAGCGGGCCTTTGGGTTGTGGGAAGGCCATTCCAGCCTCGCGCAGCACCTCGCCAACATTGACCAATTCGATATGGGCGTTGAACCCCACAAATACTGCGGCCAGGCCGACCAGCGAGTGCATGATCGCCACCAATTCGGGCATTTGTGTCATTTGCACCTTCGTGGCGAGTTGATAGCCAACCCCCGCACCTGCCGCGATCAAGATCATAGACATAAGCCACAAACCCGATCCTGGGCCAATAAGCGTGGCCAAGACCGCAATGGTCATGCCTGCGATGCCATACCAAACCGCGCGTTTCGCACTTTCTTGTCCCGACAAACCGCCCAGCGAGAGGATGAAGAGGACGCCCGCGACCGCATAAGCCGCAATGGTGAAACCGAAATCCATATCTGATACCCCTGCTGCTTACGATTTCTGGAACATGGCGAGCATCCGCCGTGTCACGAGGAAGCCGCCGAAAATATTGACCGCAGCCATAAAGATACCAAGAGCCGCCAAGATCGTGATCAGCGCAGAGCTAGAACCGATTTGCATCAGCGCGCCCAAGATCACGATCGAGGAAATCGCATTGGTTACCGCCATCAAAGGTGTATGAAGGCTGTGCGCCACGTTCCAAATGACTTGGAACCCGATGAACACCGACAGCACAAAGACAATGAAATGCTGCATGAAGCTTGCAGGTGCAATCAGACCCACGCCCAAAACCAACGCCCCGCCAATCGCCAACAGCGTGACTTGGTTCTTGGTCTGCGCTTTGAAGGCCGCAATTTCTTGGGCGCGCTTTTCTTCGGGCGTCAGTTCCTTGGGCTTCTCGCGCTTCTGTGCGGCGATGGCCGCCACTTTGGGCGGAGGCGGTGGATAGGTGATGTCACCCCCAAAGACGGCGGTTGCGCCACGGATCACGTCATCCTCCATATTGTGCACGATCTTACCGTCCTTTTCAGGGGTAAGATCAGACATCATATGACGGATATTCGTGGAATAGAGGGTTGAGGATTGCGCCGCCATACGGCTGTGGGAACCGGTGCAGCCGATAATCACCACGCCATTGTCGCTCACATCCGCTCATTGGCCTTGGTCACCCACAATTGCCGCCACGCTCGGCCGCCAGATCGATGATGACAGAGCCGGGTTTCATCGCCTCGACCATGTCCTTGGTCCACAAAAGCGGCGCCGGACGGCCTGGGATGAGCGCCGTGGTGATCACGATATCCATTTCTGGCGCAATCTGCGGAACTTGGCCACCGTTTGGCTTTGAATCCTCGGGGGCTTTGCGGCGGCGCATAGCCACCTGTTGCGGCGCCATCTGGCAGCTCATCATCGGAGAATTCAAGGAAAACAAATTCCGCGCCCATCGACTGACGAAACCCGCCACTTCCGGGCGCACATCGAACGCATAGGTGATCGCACCGAGCGAAGCCGTGCCGATGGCCGCAAGACCTGGCCACACCTGCACCGACAACCAAAACCTTCGCGTGGCGAACCTTGCCCGCAGCGGTCACTTGCCCGGTGAAGAAGCGCATGTGCTGCCTGCTTCGATCACCGCGCGATAGCCCGCAATATTGGCCATCGAGGAGAGCGCGTCCATTTTCTGCGCGCGGCTGATACGCGGCACCATGTCCATTGCGATGACATTGGCACCTTTGGAACGGACCAATTCCATCAATTCTTCATTTTGCCCTGGCCAGAAGAAGGAAATCAGCGTTTGACCTTCGGTCAAGCGCTTCGCTTCCACGGGTTGGACGCAATTTTGATCACAACATCAGAGGCTTTGAACAGGGCGGCTGCCAGTTTTCACAACATTCACACCCACGTCTTTATAGGCCGCGTCAGAAAATCCTGCCGCAACACCTGCACCTGATCTAACTGGCACATCTGGCGACCAAGCTTTTGTAATTGCACAGCGCTGTCAGGGGTCATGGCGACCCGCGCTTCAATTCCGTTCAATCTCTTTACCGCGCTAATTTTCACGCTGACATCCCTCCAGTTCTTTGGCAAGCCTCGGTGGCTTACGCCCCCCATCAAGCGCCGTGCGGATGGATACAACGACCCAATCCGCGACATATTATTTCAGCATACAACCGTATACCGCGCAATTTCCGTTCAAATTGAGAATTGTCATATACGCAGGCAATGTCCAGAGGCAGAAACGTGCAGCGATGCCATGAATTGACCTCTGGCATGGAATAAGGCACCAATACAGATCAGGGAGACCCAAAAGATGAACACTCTGGCAAAAACGCGCGGAGAATTTTATCCCCGATGGGGTCATCTATCTGGATGGCAATTCCCTTGGCCCCTTGCCGATTGCAGCCAAGCAGGCGGCCACCCGTGCCTTGGAAAAGGAATGGGGGGAGATGTTGATCACCGCATGGAACCGCGCGGGCTGGATTGATCTGCCCCGCAAATTGGGGGATCGCATCGCGCCGTTGATTGGTGCAGCTCCGCAAGCGGTGCAGGTTGGCGACACATTATCCCTGAAACTCTATCAAGCGCTCGGGGCCGCTTTGGCGATGACAAATCGCAAGGTGATCCTGAGCGATCAGGGCAATTTTCCATCCGACCTCTACATGGCGCAAGGGTTGATCCACACGATGGGTCAAGGCCATCTCTTGCGCACAGTCGCACCTGAAGCAGTTGAAGCGGCGCTCGATGAGACGGTTGGCGTGCTGATGCTCACCCAAGTCGATTATCGCACGGGGCGGCGACATGATATGGCGCGCCTTACCGCGCGGGCGCATGAATTGGGCATTATGACAATCTGGGACCTCGCCCATTCAGCAGGGGCATTCCCGGTTCATCTGGAAAAGGCAGGCGCAGATTTCGCCGTTGGGTGCAGCTATAAATACCTCAATGGCGGGCCAGGTGCGCCTGCCTTTATCTATATCGCGCCGCAACATCGCGACCATGCTCATACCGTGCTTAACGGATGGTTGGGTCACGCGACCCCCTTTGCATTTTCGCTTGATTACACGCCTGCCACAGGGGGATCGAATGCGGATAGGCACTCCTGCGGTGGTGCAAATGCAGATTTTGGATGCGGCCCTTGATGTATGGCAGGACGTTGATCTGAACGATTTGCGGGCGGCCTCGGTCGCGCTATCCGAACGCCTGATTGCGGGCATCGAGGCCAGTTGCCCCGATCTGCGCTTGGCCAGCCCCCGCGACCCTGCGCACCGCGGCAGCCAAGTTTCATTTCATTTTGAGGAGGCCTATGCCCTTTGCCAAGCCTTGATCGTGCGCGGGATCATTGGCGATTTCCGCGCACCCGATATATTACGATTTGGCATTGCACCGCTTTACATTGGCCAAGCAGAAATTGACGCGGCCATCGCCGCAATAGCCGAGATCATGCAGGACCGTCTGTGGGATCGCCCCGAGTGGAGGACGCGCCACGCTGTGACGTGAAAAGGCCGTCTGCATACGGCGGTGTGCAGATAAACCTTTAAAATACAAATAAATTTTCGGTTTACATATCGAAAGATTTTCGTCAATTTGGGGTATCTTCCCCCCGCCTGAAAGGCGTGACTGGCCCATGCTACAAGATCACCCCCTGCGCTATGCCCTTGCCAATGAGCTGCACGCGCGCCCCTTTCCCTCGCTCAACGCGCCGTCACAGGCCTTGTTTCTGGCGATAAAACAGCCGCAAAACGCTGTGAAACGCGACCGCGACCTTGATCGCGCCCATTTGATCGCGCTTCTGGATCGGTTTGGCGCCGCGCACCCCCAGCCAGACGCCACACATTATTTTGGCGATTTGGGCAAGTTCCACGTCAAATGGGAAATGCATACGGAATTCGTGACCTATACCGTATTTATCGAAGGGAAGGAGCAACGCCCGTTCGATCCCGAAATGTGGCAAGTTTTTCCCGAGGATTGGCTGAATTCTGCCCCGGGGACACGGGTCACCTCGCTGCATCTGCGGGTGGCCCCCGCCCCCAGCGATGCTGAAATCGCGCAGCAAGTGGAGGAATGGTTCGTTCCAGAAAGCCTTGCGGTCAGCTCGGTCCTTGATCGCAGCGCGGTGATTGCGGGGGATTTTCGAATTGATAGCGCGGGGCATATGCGCTTTGCGGTCTTTGTCGCAGCTGACACCGGCGAACGGCGCATCGGCCGCGTTGTGCAACGCATCTGTGAGATCGAGACCTATAAATCCATGTCCATGCTTGGCCTGCCCCGCGCCCGCGATATTGGCACACGGATGGGGGAATTGGACGAAACCCTATCCCGATTGGTTGCGGACATGACAGGCGATCTTGCCCAACCCGAAGAAACCTTGGACCGGCTTTTGACGATCGCGGCGGAGTTGGAAAAGCTCCAATCCGAAAGCGCGTTTCGCTTTGGCGCAACCACGGCCTATAACGCGCTCGTCAATCAACGCGTGGCGGTTCTGCGCGAAGAACGCTTCGCGGGGCGACAGACCTTTTCGGAATTCATGATGCGCCGCTTTGACCCGGCCATGCGAACGGTCAAGGCCAATGAAACCCGCTTGCAGCAGATCACCGAACGGGCCATCCGCGCGGGTGATTTGTTGCGCACAAGGGTGGATGTGGATCGCTCTGCGCAAAACCAATTACTGCACAAACACCGACCTACCGCTGATTTGCAATTTGCGTCTGCACGGTGGAGGGGCTGTCGGTGGTCGCGATCAGCTATTATGCCATTAATCTTGTCGCCTATATGCTGGCCCCTCTCTCACGCCTTTGGAATATCAAAAACCACATTGACGGCAGCCGCGGTGAGTCCCTGTGATCGGGCTTGTCTGGCTTGTGATCAACCGACTGCGCCGTCACATCGAATGAGGGCTTGCGCAGGGTTTATGCGCTGATCTAGGCTGACGCGCATGAACACGACCGCCCCTTTGATCGACCCATTTGCTCGCGCGATTTCCTATCTGCGCGTATCCGTCACGGATCGCTGCGATTTCCGCTGCGTCTATTGCATGGCCGAGAATATGACATTCCTTCCCAAGGCCGAGCTTTTGTCCTTGGAGGAGTTGGACCGCCTCTGTTCCAGTTTCGTCAATCTCGGTGTGAAAAAACTGCGGATCACAGGCGGGGAGCCTTTGGTGCGCCGTGGCATCATGACCTTTTTCGAGGCGATGGGACGGCATCTGGAAACAGGCGCGCTTGATGAGTTGACCCTCACCACCAATGGCAGCCAACTCAGCCGCTTTGCGCAGCCGCTTTATGATTTGGGGATGCGGCGGATCAATGTCTCACTTGATACGCTGAAGGATGACAAATTCGCCGCCATCACCCGTTGGGGCCGCCTGCCCCAAGTCCTTGCGGGGATCGAGGCGCCCGCACCGCGGGTCTGCGCGTTAAAATCAATGTGGTTGCGCTCAAAGGGTTCAATGAGGATGAGCTGTTCGACATCCAATCCTGGTGCGCACAGCACGATATGGACCTCACCTTTATCGAGGTGATGCCCATGGGGGATCTGGGCAATGAAGACCGCCTTGATCAATATTGGCCCCTGTCGGATTTGCGTGCGCGTCTGGCCACGCGCTTCACCCTGACCGATCTGGCCGAGCGCACAGGCGGTCCTGCGCGCTATGTCCGCCTCGAAGAGACAGGGCAGAAAATCGGGTTCATCACGCCGCTGACGCATAATTTCTGCGAAAGCTGCAACCGCGTGCGCCTGACCTGCACAGGGCAGCTTTATATGTTAACAGGCCAGAGGATATGGCCGACCTGCGCGCGCCACTGCGCAACAGCAATGATAACACAGCCTAGAGGCCGCCATCCGCGCCGCCGCGCCCCGCAAACCCAAAGGCCATGATTTCGACTATTCCCGCGCCGCCGTGGCAGGCCAGATGTCACGGCATATGAGCCATGTACGGGGGAGTAGGTTCAGGACAATCTATTTGAGATTGAGTGTGAACACATGCATCCACTCACTTTTTACAACGCGCAGAACTTCAGACCCAGTCGACCAACCAAAATTGTTTCTATAGAATTCGGCAACGTCACCAGGATTCATCTGCAAACCAAGGTTTTGGCAGCAGGAATAACTAATCAAAGCAAGCCTGTGGACAATGCCAACGTCGTAAAATTGATTAGATGTGCCATCGCCTGGCCCGCTTTATTCTTTCATCGGTTGCCCCGATGAAATCCCTGATTTCATCTATAGTTGCCATGCGGCGAATGCAGCGCTGATAAAGATCAGGACGCACAAGATGAACAACGAGGAAGAAACTGGAGATTTCTTGAAATCCCCTAAGACTATTTCCGCCAAGCGCCTGATTTGTAGCAAGGCCACCTTCGTAAATATCCGTTCGACGTCTCTTAAAGAAAGACCTCGCGCCTGTTCCATAACCAACCCAATCAATGACAAACTTTTGAAATTAGACGTCATGCTAGGATCGGAGAGAATTTTCTGCGCATACTTTACCGCAACGTTCTCATGCTTCCCGCGTCCCAAAGGCGCGGAAGTGAAAACGGATGTTGACAAACTTCCCGCAAATACGCTTCCATCATGCCTGACCCATATCGCGCTTTGACACTGTTTTGCAGGGCCGCGCCGTTTACCCCAAGACGAAATGCCTTGGGAACGGCGAAGAAATGTTTGATGACCTCCCTAGCCTGGACAAGGCATAGTCAGGGCAGCGGCAGTCCGGTTCATCCACCACAATCACAACGGGGGATGTGTCCTCCTCATTTCACAAGATCAGGCGCGTTCTTAAATTCTCGAACCGCCTTTTGAGCTGAGCTGCCAGCCATAATTGGTCAATCGCATTTTGCGCTTCCGTCACTTACGGCTTCGGCCAATGCATCCCCAGATACCTCAAGATGCTTTTGCGCACCGAGGTCAGCCCGGGGAAGGCCAATGCCGAATGCAGGTTTCGCGAGTTTCGCGCCCACAGTTTTTGATGCGCGTGGCAATGATATCTGCTTTTTGTCCTGCGGTATTCTTTCTTCAAATGCGGTGACCAACGGCACCAGCGGGTCCGGACCAGATAATCATAGGCGAAAGCATCAGTAAACCGTGATGCTCTCGCCATCATTCTTTGCTATGCGCCCCAACCCAACGTTTTTAGAAATAGGATTTTCCATTTAATCGTCATCAATGCGATTACAAGCGGCGACTCGATGCGCTGCACAAATCTGACAGCTGTTTGGAAATTTCCTTGCGCCCGAAAATGTCATCTTCCAGAGCGTATCATAAACGTTTACGTTCTCGCTGGAAAAGTTGCATGGAACGCTGATCCTTGGCCAGTTGGCGGAAGCGTCCCATAAAACCGATAATGTAAATTTTATATATAAATTATCACACCACCGCCATCCGCCGCTCTACGATCTCCGCCCACCAGCTACAGCCTGGGGATGGCTTCATCGTTGAAGTCGTATTTGGGGTGATGCACGCCTGCAAATGTCGCCATTGCCGACCAGAATATAGGCCCCGGGCGGGAATTCAGCATAAAGGCGAAATCTTCGCCGCCCATGATCAGCGGCGCCTCGACACAATCGCCTGACACGGTGCGGGCAACCTCAGCGGCGAATTCCCGGTTTTGCTCGTCGAATTGATCATCACAGGGTAGCCGTGGTGATGATACCACCTCGGCCTGCCCGCCAAAACCCTCGGCGGTGGCCTTGGTGCGGTGATCCGCGCCTCGGCCAGTTCGCGGATCAGGGTCAAGCGATGCGCACAGTGCCACGCAGAGTGGATTTTTCGAGGATCACGTTGTACGCCTCCCCGCGCTGCGGATCATGGTGACCACTTCCACCACCTGCTTCACAGGGTCAGCATTGCGGCTGGCGATGGTTTGCAGCGCAGAAGCACCGATGACTGCCATTACCACAGGGTCAATCGTGTCTTGCGGTTTGGCGGCATGGCCCCCTTTGCCCGTCAGATGAATATCGAATTGATCGGTGGCGGCAAAAAACGGGCCGGGTCGGATCGCGAATGCGCCCGTGGGCATACCTGGCCAATTGTGCATCCCATAGACCTCTTGGATGCCAAAGCGCTCCATCATCCCGTCATCGACCATCTCACGGCCACCGCCGCCGCCCTCTTCGGCGGGTTGGAAGATGATGGCGACTGTGCCGTCAAAATTGCGCGTCTCAGCCAGGTATTTCGCGGCACCCAGCAACATGGCGGTGTGCCCATCATGGCCGCAGGCGTGCATCGCGCCTGGCGTTTTCGAGGCATAGTCCAGCCCCGTTTCTTCATGGATCGGCAAGGCATCCATGTCCGCGCGCAACCCGATGCAACGGCCCGATGCCGTGGATTTTCCCTTGATTATGCCCACAACCCCTGTGCGACCCAGACCCGTCACCACCTCGTCACAGCCAAATTCGCGCAACCGCTTGGCCACCACTGCCGATGTGCGATGGGTTTCAAACAGAATCTCGGGGTTCTCATGCAGATCACGCCGCCATGCGGTGACTTCGGGCAGCAATTCAGCAAAGCGGTTTTTGATCGGCATAGAGGGCCCCTTTCTCGTGCATGAGCAGTCGTGTCAAAACTATAGCCCGCCTGATTAAGGCAGCAAGCGATTTCCCGATGCGTGCTTATGCCAAAGGCGTTACTTTCGCCTTGCCATCAGCCAACTCGATCTCCACCTCCGAGGCGCTGCGCAAAGCTGCCGTTGTGGTGATCAACCCGCCCTCATCGCGCAGCACTGCATAGCCGCGTTTCAGCGTGGCCGTGTAGCCAAGGCCTTGCCGCATCCGCTCCAGCGCCGTCAGTTTTTGCTGCGCATCTGCAAGCGCGCGCGACAGTACTGAGGGGCGCAAATTGGCACTTGCGCGCTCAAACGGCAGGCGCTTTGGCGTCAAGGCGCGCTCCAATGCAGGGGATAGGCGCGCGCCAAGCGTGTGCAGGCGATGTTGGCGCAGTTGCACCGATTGCACCAAGGCAGGCTCCAGCCGATCCGCCACACGGTCAAGCCGCTGCTGCGCGCTTTCCAAAAGATTGGCGGGCCGTGGCAGCGCACGCGAAAGGTCGGTCAACCGCACGCGGCGTTGTGCAACCGTAGCCTGTGCGCCCCGTGACAGGCGGGTCCCGCAATCTTGCACCCAAGTGAGGATATCAATCCGCACAGGCACGGCGCGCTCTGCCGCGGCCGTTGGCGTAGGGGCGCGATAATCAGCGGCAAAATCAATCAGCGTGGTATCGGTTTCATGCCCCACGGCGGAGATGAGGGGGATCATACTTTCAGCGGCAGCGCGCACTACAATTTCTTCGTTGAAGCCCCACAGATCCTCAAGGCTGCCACCGCCGCGCGCCACTATGATCAAATCTGGGCGCGGGATTGCCCCCCCCATGGGTAGGGCGTTGAAGCCACGAATACCTGCGGCCACTTCGGATGCGCATTTTTCACCCTGAACCGCCACAGGCCAGATCAGCACCTCGCGCGGAAAACGGTCGCGCAGGCGGTGCAGAATATCGCGGATCACCGCCCCCGATGGCGATGTGACCACACCGATAACCTCGGGCAAAAATGGCAGCTCTTGTTTGCGCGCAGCATCAAACAAACCTTCGGCTGCCAGTTTTGCGCGGCGCTGTTCCAACATCGCCATCAACGCGCCTGCGCCCGCGGGGCGCATATCCTCAATCACCAATTGATATTTCGATTGCCCCGCAAAGGTGGTCATGCGCCCTGTCGCGATTACCTCCATCCCCTCCTCAGGGCGATGTGCCAGACGCGCAGCGGTTCCCTTCCAGATCACCGCGTCCAAGTTCGAACGATCATCCTTGAGGGTCAAATAGATATGGCCAGAGGCAGGGCGCGAGATGCGCCCCAATTCACCACGTACACGGATGTGCGAAAACTCCCCCTCAATCATGCGCTTGAGCGCGCCAGAAAGCTCGGTAACGGAAAACTCTGGCGCGTTCCTGCCCTCGTCTTCTTCGATCAAATCCGACATCGGCCCCTCATCGCTTGGCTTGGCTTGCGTTGATTTCCCCTGCAGCTTAGAACGCGGCAACGGAAAGGCCAAGTGGAGCGGATGCGATGAATATCTTGATTTTGGGCAATGGCGGACGCGAACACGCTTTGGCTTGGGCCGTGCTGCAAAACCCAAAATGCGATGCTTTGATTGTAGCGCCTGGAAATGCGGGGATCGCGCAAATCGCGGCTTGTGCAGATATTGATATTCTCAACCCTCAAGCGGTGGTGGATTTTGCCGCCGAGAACGCGATTGATTTTGTGATTGTCGGTCCTGAAGCCCCCTTGGCCGAAGGGGTTGTAGATGCTTTGACGCAATCTGGAATCCTTGCCTTTGGCCCAAGCAAAGAAGCCGCAAGGCTAGAAGCCTCCAAAGCCTTCACCAAGGAAATCTGCGATGCAGCCAAAGCCCCAACCGCAGCTTATGCGCGGTTCTCCGATGCGGCCTCGGCGCGGGCTTATATCGAGGCACAGGGCGCACCAATTGTTGTCAAGGCCGATGGACTGGCCGCAGGCAAGGGCGTGATCGTGGCGATGGAGGTGCAAACCGCCTTGGACGCGATTGAGGATATGTTCGGCGGCGAGTTTGGCACGGCGGGCGCCGAGGTGGTGATCGAAGAATTCATGGAGGGCGAAGAGGCCAGCTTCTTCATCCTTTCTGACGGCAAAAGCATTCTTCCGATTGGCACAGCCCAAGATCACAAACGTGCCTTTGACAATGATGAAGGCCCAAATACCGGTGGCATGGGGGCCTATAGCCCTGCGCCAGTCCTGTCGGACGCAGTGGCCGAGCAAACATTGCGCGAGATTGTCCAGCCCACGATTGACGAAATGTCCAAGCGCGGAACCCCCTATCGCGGGGTGCTCTATGCGGGTCTGATGATTAAGGACGGCCATGCGCGCTTGGTGGAATATAATGTGCGCTTTGGTGATCCTGAATGTCAGGTCTTGATGCTGCGCCTTGGCGCGCAGGCCTTGGATCTGATGCTGGCTTGCGCGGAAGGTCGGTTGGACCAGATGCAAGTCAATTGGGCCAAAGATCACGCGATTTCTGTGGTGATGGCGGCCAAAGGCTATCCGGGGGCCTATGAAAAAGGCAGCGTGATCCGGGGGCTTGAGGTGCTGCTCAAGGACAGCAACCATATGGTGTTTCACGCAGGCACCAAGGCCGAGGATGGCGCAATCATCGCCTCAGGGGGACGGGTTTTGAATGTCACTGCGCGCGGTGAAACATTGACCGAGGCGCGCGCGCGTGCCTATGATATGGTCCATAAAATCGATTGGCCAGAAGGGTTTTGTCGATCAGATATCGCATGGCGGGCGCTGTAGCACAGCGCGCCTGCAATCCCGTCAAAGCTTGGAGAGTTTGGTTTGCAGCTCTGCAAGCTGCTTTTTGATTTGGGCCAACTCATCTTCATCGGCGGCTGTAGCAGGCGGGGTATCATCTTCCTCTGGCGCAGACCATGTTTTGCCCAAACCGCCCGTCATCGCCTTCATAAAGGCTTCTTGCTGGGCGCGCATGGCCTCGAAACCTGGCATGGATGCCATGGGGTTAATCGCGCTCATATTTTCCATCATCGCGGATTGGCCTTGTTTCAGCATATCAAAGGACATGGCTAAAAAATCAGGCACAACGCTTTGCGCTTGGCTTGTGTAGCTGCGCACAAGATCGTTCAGCACCGCAAGCGGCAAGACGCTTTCGCCGCGCGATTCATGTTCGGCTATGATCTGCAACAGGAATTGGCGCGTCAAATCATCGCCTGATTTTAAGTCGACAATCTTCACTTCACGGCCCGCACGAATGAAACCTGCGATATCGTCCAAGGTCACATAGTCAGAGGTTTCCGTGTTATACAATCTGCGGCTGGCATAGCGCTTGATCAGAAGCGGCTCGTGAGCTTGTGCCATTTTAATTCTCCCTGACATCACGTCCCTTTCATACCCCAGGATGACAGCCTAAGCCGTTGCAGAAAAAAAACAACGATTGTTTTGCAAATGCAAAAAGGACAGGCGGTGAGGCCTGTCCTTCTTTTTCGCGCCCGAAGGGAGGATAAGGGCGCGGCACAGTGACCTGTGAATTAGGCAGCGGCAGTCGCGGCCTTCTTTGCAGCTGCGGTTACTTCAGCAGTTGCTTTCTTCACAGCGGCAGACGCTTCTTCAGTTGCGGATTTGCCTGCGGCCATCATCAACTCAACAGTGTCCATCTGAACTTTTTTCGCGACTTCCGCGAAAGCAGCCATGTTTTCAGTTGCGATTTCTGCCTGTGCAGAGGCGAAATCGGTCATTGCTTTGCTGTAATCTGCAGGCTCTTCTTTGACCTTAGCAACATCGCCCAGTTTCGCGATGGTGTCTTTGGCCCAGCCAGCCTGAATCTCGGCGGATTTCTCAGCGGCTTCGAGAGCAACTTTGGAGAATTTCTCGCCCAAAGCGGCAGAGTTTTTGAACGCTTCGGTCATTGCCGTCATGTCCATTGGGTAAGCCTTCATCATGTCCTGAAGGGCTTTGGTGAAATCGTTTGCGGCTTTTGCCATAGTCTCTACTCCATGTGTGATCGCGTGTTTCGCGGGCTGCGTTTGCTGCATATGCATTGTATGCCATGCTGCAGTGCAGCAAGTCAAGTATTTTTCTGCACTGCAGCAAAAGCCAAAAATTTTCTGGATTATCAGAGCTCTGGCGTCTCGATCACATAGGTTCCGGGCGCTGCGGCTAATATTTTATAGCCCGATTCACCCAAAATCCGCGCAGGAACACGTTTGCCCGAACGACTGCGCAACCATGATTCCCAACGTGGCCACCATGATCCTTCATGAAAATCTGCCTTTTCCCGCCAGCCTGTGACATCAAGGGTCAGATCCTCATTGGTATAGTGCCCGTATTTCTTTTTGTTTGGCGGATTGATAATTCCCGCGATGTGCCCTGATTGAGACAGGATAAACATCTTATCCTTTGACCCCATCTTTTGCACACCGCGATAGCTGTCTTTCCACGCCGCGATGTGATCGGCCTCACAGGCAATCGCGCAAAGCGGCAGATCCACATCTCCGACTTTCAGCTTTTGGCCCATCAGGGAAAAACTGCGTTCGGCAAAATCGTTGCTTTGGCACAGACCGCGCAGATATTGCACCGTCATCCGCCCGGGCAAATGCGTGCCGTCACCGTTCCAATACAGCAAATCAAAGGCAGGCGGCGCCTCGCCCATCATGTAGCTGCGCACGGCAGGGCCATAGATCAAATCCTTCGCACGCAGAAAGCTGAAGGTCTTGGCCATATATTTGTTGTGAAGGACCCCGTCCTCCTCGACCTGCCGCTCGATGGCATCGACAAAATCATCCTGCAAAAATACAGTGAATTCGCCTTGATCCGAGAAATCGGTCAATGTGGTGAAGAAGGTGGCCGAAGAAATCGGCTTCTGGCGGCGTTTCTTGAGCAAGGACAAGGTCAGGCTGAGGGTCGTGCCCGCGATGCAGTAGCCCACGGCATTGACCGTTTTGCTGCCCGTGATCTCTTTGGCGACCTCGACCGCTTGCAGATACCCCTTTTCGATATAATCTTCGAGACCCTTATCCGCATAGCTGCTGTCTGGGTTTTTCCACGCCACGACAAACAGCGTATACCCTTGATCCACAATCCAGCGGATGAGGCTGTTTTCAGGACGCAGATCCATCACATAGTATTTGTTTATCCACGGCGGAAAAATCACCACGGGCTTTTTATAGACCGTCTCCGTGGTGGGTGAGAATTGCAGCAACTCCATCATCTCGTTGCGATAAATGACGGCCCCGGGCGCCGTGGCAATGTTCTTTCCAAGCTCAAAGGCCGTCTCATCGGCAAGGCTTTGGCAAAAATTCCCTGATGACTTTCAATGTCACGCACGAGGTTCTCCAAACCCAAAACAAGGCTTTCACCTTCGGTCTCGACCGCGCGTTCCAATGCATCGGGATTGGTTGCCAGAAAATTTGTGGGCGCAAAGAGATCGACCATCTGTTTGGCAAAGAATTCGATTCTTTGCCTATCCTTATGCTCCAGACCTTCAAGATCGCGCAGCGATGCCTCAATCGCATCGGCCGAGATCATATATTGCTGTTTGACATAGTTGAAATACGGATGCGTTTTCCACAAGGGATTGGAAAACCGGCGGTCATCTGGGGTGTGATCTTCGGGCGGCTCAAGCTTGCCTTGTGCCAGATTCTGTTGCGCTTCTGCATAATGCGTGACGGAATCAGCCCAAAATTTAACTTGCCGCTCCATTAGTTTTGCGGGGTTGTTCACCAGTTCTGACCAATAGGCGAGGCTGGCTTTCATATAAAGATCAGGCCCAGGGCCATTCAAGCCAGGATCATTTTTCCCTTTATGCGCAAGGGCTTCCACCAAACGCTGGCTCAATTCCTCCACGCGCTTCAGGTTCGCGTTCAACTTATCTAAATGGTCACCCATGATCCTTGCCTCCTCACGCGCGGATCGTCACTTTGCTTGATTTTATCCGCATTATGCTGCATTTGCATAGGGAGGCTTTACTGAGGTGAGGGGGTAGGGCTGATTTACCGCAGGGTGCGTGGACGGCGCCCAAGCTCAAATTTTGGAGATATGCACCTGATGCGACAGCTTCTCACCTATGATTTAATGGAAACAATGCGCGTGACCAACCAATGGCTGGGATCGACTGCGCGGGCGATGTG
Organism: Roseicyclus sp.; assembly: GCA_018401385.1. Lineage (GTDB taxonomy): Bacteria > Pseudomonadota > Alphaproteobacteria > Rhodobacterales > Rhodobacteraceae > M30B80. The sequence goes on along the minus strand of JAGYKZ010000013.1, from coordinate 18,407 downwards.
TTCATATCCACAACTGGGCCTTGTGGCGAACCCCGCGATCCAGATGACCGCCGCTTGGGGCGAGGTGATGGAACGCAGTTTTGCGCGCATGGCGACAAAGCCTGATTGGATGATCAACACAATCTCCATGCCGGATGGACGCGATCACGCGGTCAGCCCCAAGGTTGTTTTGGCAAAGCCATTTGGGGATTTGCTGCATTTTACCGTTAGCGACCGCGCACCCTTGGCGCGCAAGGTTCTTCTCGTTGCGCCGATGTCCGGCCATTACGCGACCCTTCTGCGCTCCACCGTGCTCAGTCTGCTGCCCGACTGCGATGTCTATGTCACCGATTGGCACAACGCCCGCGACATTCCCGTCAGCGCAGGTAAATTTGATGTTGAGGACTACACCCTCTATCTGGTTGAATTCATGCGCCATATGGGACCAGACACCCATGTGATCGCCGTGTGCCAGCCCGCACCGCTGACCTTGGCGGCCACTGCCTATCTGGCCGAAGAAGACCCCAAGGCACAGCCCCGCTCACTGACCCTGATCGGGGGACCAATCGACCCCGAAGCCGCCCCCACCGATGTCACCGATTTCGGCAATCGCGTCACGATGGGACAATTGGAGCATTCCATGTTGCAACGGGTCGGGTTCAAATATGCAGGTGCCGGCCGAATGGTCTATCCTGGCCTGCAACAGCTTAGTTCATTCATGGCGATGAATGCGGGCAAACACACCCGCGCCTTCAGCGACCAGATCATGCGGGTCGCCAAGGGTGAAGCCTCAGATAATGACAAGCATAACCGCTTTTACGATGAATATCTGGCGGTGATGGATATGCCCGCCGAATTCTATCTATCCACCGTGGATCGTATCTTCAAAAAGCGCGAGATTGCGAAAAACAGCTTCACCGTGACGGGCAAGCGCGTGGATATCGGCAAAATCACCTCGGTTGCCGTGAAAACCGTGGAGGGGGGTAAAGATGATATCTCCGCGCCCGGACAATGTGTGGCCGCGCTTGACCTTTGCACAGGTCTGCCTGACAGCAAAAAGGCCAGCCACCTAGAGCCTGACGCAGGCCATTACGGGATTTTTGCAGGCAAAAGTTGGCGCAACAATATCCGCCCGCTCGTTTTGGATTTCATTGACGCCAATAACGCGGCCGCAAAAATCAAGGCGGTCGTTTAAACGGCGCTTTCCACAATCTCCTCCAGCCTGCGCGCCAAAAGATCAAGGCAATGTGGGCTGGAAAAACGGTGATCCGCGCCCTTCACCAATTCTAGATGCAGATCATCGCATTTCAGATGCGCCACGAGACGCAGCGCCACGGATTGATCCACCGCCTCATCCTCTGTGCCTTGCAAGAGGCGCACAGGGGCATCAATCGCCAGAGGACTGCGCAGAACCAAATTGTCACGTCCATCTTCGATCATCCGCTTGGTGACGATCATCGGCTCCCCATATCCTGACGGCAGCGCGGTCTGCCCCTGCCCCACGGGCGCGCTGGTCTCGCTAAAACTGACCCAAAAACCCATCTTCGGTGAAATCAGGCAGGCTGCGGGCGGATGCCTAACAGACCTGCAATCCGTCCAGGCTGCGCCGCGCCATCAAAAGCGAAATCCATCCTCCCCCATGGAGGAGTGCCAACCAAGAACACCCGTTTTGGGCAAGGCGATCTAACACTACGCATCTTCAGCCCAATCACCAGCCACAGCCCTCGGTGAAGGCTCCGCTGCTTTTGCCATGCCCCGAATAGTCAAAACGTAAAAACGCATGGCTGCGGATTTGGCCCAATCTTCCAAAAAATACGGCTTTGGTGCCCTCCATATCGGATCGCAAGCCGCCCAAAACACTACCATCGATGGGTGCCTTCAGTCAAATGATAGGCAATGTGGCGCGATTTGGCCGTGATAAGATAGCGTCGGGCATTGTGTGTTTTCTCTGCGGACCAGTCACCTCTCAATGCCAAAAACCCACCCCACGCGCAAGAGTTGACACTGCCCTAAAGCCGCCAAAACACACACCGAACATTAGACTCCGGCAACTGGGCGTTTCTGTAGGCGCGCCATAAACTGACGAGGAGATATGGCGATGCCACAGATTTCCTAACTTTTCCCGATGGCAATTGCGCAGCTACGAGGCGGTGACCGCCGCCGAAGTGGCCGAGAGCATTGCAAGCTCGTTTAAAAAGGCCATCAGCGCTATCGGTGAACGGCGTGCATTATGACTTGGCTCCGGCCCCTGACGTGGATGCCACCATGCATCAACATGATAAAGACAATGACGTGGAAGCGTTGGAGCTGATCCGCTATGACTTTGCCCATGTGATGGCGCGCGCGGTTCAGTGGGACATCTGGCCCGATGTGAAGGTGACAATCGGCCCTGTGATCGAACGGTTGGTATTACGATTTCGACCGCAAGGAGCCTTTCACACCAGATGATCTGGGTCGATTGAGGCGAAGATGAAAGAGATCATCAACGCCCGCTGTGATCCCGTGCATGGTAACTGGGATCGCGCGCGATTGCCCATTACCAGGCGGCAGGCGAACCTTATAAGGTCGAACTGGTTGGCATTATCCCTGAAGATCAACCCGTAAGTGGATGTATTGGCACGGGATTGGCAAGACCCAGCCGTGGCCCGCATTTGCAGCACGGGGCAATTGCCCGCCGACGGCGTTTAATTGATGAAACTCAGGTGCTATTGGCGGCGATGCGCGCAACTTCAGTCGATGTTGCAGCGCATCTATAGTCGCGTCTAAAAAACCGCGTGATGACCTCAAGGCGCATCTGACATTCCGAGGAAGCCAGAGAAACGCGACCACCGCTTGGCCGGGAGATGCGAACCTGTTTCATATGCAGGAGGGGAGGCACCCGGTCGCGGCCGTGGCACCCCAACGGTGGCGATTTATATCGGCATTGCAAGATTATGCGCGCGCCGCTAGCAAGATGGCGGCGGTTGAGGTGAACACACCGCAAGTGGTGGACCGCCGCCTCTGAGGCCTGGGGCATTGAAAAATGACAAGAGAATATGTTCATCGTGGAAGTGGACGAAGAGCACGCCCGCGAGAAAGCCAAACAGGGAGCGGATTACTACCTGAAACCGATGAACTGCCCCTGCCATGTGCAGATTTTCAATCAGGGTATGAAATCCTATCGCGACCTGCCTTTGCGCATGGCGGAATTTGGGTCATGCAACCGATACGAACCATCGGGCGCGCTACACGGCATCATGCGGGTGCGCGGCTTCACCCAAGATGACGCGCATATATTCTGCCGCGAGGCGCAGATTGAGGATGAAACCAAGCAATTCATTGAATTGCTGTCCGCAGTTTACAAAGACCTTGGGTTTGAAAAATTCCGCGTGAAATTCTCTGATCGCCCCGATACCCGCGCGGGCAGCGATGCGGTTTGGGACAAGGCAGAGGCGGCGCTGAAATCCGCAACCGAAGCGGCGGGATATGCCTATGAGCTGAACCCGGGCGAAGGGGCATTTTACGGGCCGAAACTGGAATTCGTGCTGACCGATGCAATTGGCCGCGACTGGCAATGCGGCACCTTGCAGGTGGATTTCGTTCTGCCTGACCGTCTGGACGCAACCTATATCGGCGAAGATGGTGCTAAACATCGTCCCGTGATGCTGCACCGCGCGATTTTGGGCAGCTTCGAGCGGTTCATCGGCATCTTGATCGAAAACTTCTCAGGCCGCCTGCCCTTCTGGTTGGCACCGCGACAGGTGGTGGTCGCCTCCATCGTGTCCGAGGCTGATGGGTTTGTAGATGAAATCGTAGCACTTCTAAAAAAGCATGGCTTGAAAGTGGAAGCTGACAAGCGCAATGAAAAGATTAATTACAAAATCCGCGAGCATTCCACGGGCAAAGTGCCCGTGATCTTGGCCGTGGGGCGCAAAGAGATGGAAGATCGCACCGTCACCGTGCGCCGTTTGGGCGAATCCGAGACCCAAGTGCGTTCGATTTCGGACCTTCTGGCCGAATTGGCGCTTGAGGCCACCCCGCCCGATTTGCGTGCCTGATTCGTAAGATAGATCACAAAAGCCCTGCCCCGAACGGGCAGGGTCACCAGACCCGTTGAAACAATTGGCACGAAAACCGCGCCTCATCGCGCCCATGGCCCCCTTCTTGGTCATCGGCCATAGATAAAATATCTATTTTATACATATAAATTATATAAAACACATTCTCCGCAAATGATCTTGATCATTTCCAATGACATCCATCACGGCAGCGTGTTCCACAACTATGTGATTGGCTTGTGATCGAAGCATGGCCTTAGCGTCGGCAGTGTTTGGTGTTGGTCATCAAACAAATTTGCAACATGCACTTTAGGAGAAGTTTTGACATGCAAAGCGCGATGAAATCGGTGGCCGTTTTGGGTGCCGTCAGTGCCGCCGTGACCGCAATGGCCACGCTGCCCGTGGCCGCACAGGCGCAAGAGAAATGCTATGGTGTGTCCCTTGCGGGTGAAAATGGCTGCGCTGCAGGGCCAGGGACGACCTGCGCAGGCAGCTCGACCGTGGATTACCAAGGCAATGCTTGGACACTCGTTCCCGCAGGCACCTGCGAGACCATGGAAGTCGAAGGCGGACGCATGGGGGCTCTGGAACCGCTTGAGCGCGACCTGCCCGCATAACCCAAACCCGACCCTCGGCGCGACAGGCGTGCCGAGGGTCTTTTGCCACGCCTCACTCTCAGGACAAGAGATTTTGCGATGTTCGACATTCCGCATCAACCGCTGCCGCCCTTGGCGGGGATTGGATACAAGGGGCAGCATTTCCAACCCATCATGGACAGCCTGGCCGCGCCAAGCCGCGCGGTGACTTGGTTGGAAATCCACGCCGAAAATTACATGGGCGCAGGCGGGCGGCCCATTGCGCAATTGCGCGCCTTGGCCGCGCATTTTCCGATTTCGGTGCATGGGGTGGGCCTGTCAATCGGCGGCGAAAGGCCCTTGGATCGCGACCATCTTGCGCGGATCGCAGCCCTTTGCGCATGGCTCAACCCTGCGTCCTTTTCCGAACATCTGGCATGGTCTAGCCATGAGACGGGATTCCTCAACGACCTTTTGCCCCTGCCCTATGACATGACGACGCTGACCCGCGTCTGCGCCCATATCGACGAGGTGCAAGATCGCATCGGGCGGCGGATGTTGTTGGAAAACCCCTCAACCTATGTCGCCTATCGCGACAGTATCATGGGCGAAGTGGAGTGCCTGACTGAGATTGCCACGCGCACGGGATGCGGGCTTTTGCTGGATGTGAACAATGTCTTTGTTTCGGCGGTCAATCACCGCTTTGATCCGCGCGCCTATCTGGCCGATTTTCCGCTGTCTGCTGTCGGTGAAATCCATCTGGCGGGCCATGACAGCGAGGAATTGCCATCACGGCGCGCCAGTATTGATCGACAACCATGGCCGTGCGGTGGTCGATCCCGTCTGGCATCTTTACGCCCAGCTACGAATTGCGAAGGAGCGGCGCGAGGCGACCCTGATCGAATGGGACAATGATGTGCCGATTTCGCCACAGTGAACGCCGAAGCCGCGCGGGCGGGCGCCGTTATGGCATCGGTGATGCCATGCAAGTGACCCAAGAACGCTTTGCGCAAGCGCTGCTCAACCCCGACCTGCCCGCGCCCGAAGGCTTGATCGACCCGATGGGGCGGCCCGCAGGCCGTCGCTTCGATGTCTATCGCAACAATGTCACGGCAAGCCTGATCGACGCGCTGAAGACGGGTTTCCCATCATCGCCAAATTGGTGGGGGCAAATTCTTCGCCGCCATGGCCACGGTTTTCCTGCGCGCCCATCCGCCCGAAAGCCCGATCTTGGCGCAATATGGCAAAAGGTTTCCAGGCTTCTTGCAAAGCTTTGGCCCCGTGCGGCATTTGCCCTATCTGCCCGACATGGCGCGGCTGGAATTGGGTCTGCGGCAATCCTATCATGCGGCCGATGCCGCGCCCTTGGATATCAGCGGGATCGCGCCTGAACGCGTAATGGATTTGCGCCCGCGCATGGCCCATGCCAGCCTCGTGTTGCGGTCGCGCTTTCCGATCCTTTCGATCTGGCGGATCAACCGATTTGACCTGCACGAGAGGATTACGATGACCCCGCAAGATGTGCTGATAACGCGGATCAATTACGACCCCGCGCCGCATCTTCTGGCGGTGGGCGGGATTGATCTGGCGCGTCATCTCAAAGGGCGGATGAGCCTGTCGGATGCCGCCATGGCCGCACTTGCGATTGAACCGCAGGCCGATCTCGCCGCCCTATTGCAGCTTTTCTTAACCACATCCGCGCTGACTTTGGACGAAGGTTTGATCCCATGACACAATTGCCCGCGCTCTATCGCCAGATCACCCATTGGCTTGATCACATCATGGACCCGATGATCCTGCCGCTTCTGGCGCGGCTGGTCTTTGCGGCAACGCTTGTATCCTATTTCTGGACATCCGCATTGACCAAATTGGGCGAAGGCGTGGCGGGCCTGTTTCAACCCAGTTTCAACGCCTATGCCCAAATCCTGCCCCGCCTCTTTGACGCCGTGGGATATGATCCAAGCCAGATCGGCCTGATCGGGCGGGCGGTGGTTTTGGCAGGCACTTGGGCCGAATTCATCCTGCCCGCCTTGATCGTGATCGGGCTTGCCACGCGCTTGGCCGCTTTGGGTATGATCGGCTTTATCCTTGTACAGTCATGGGTCGATATCATGGGCCATGGCGTGGCGGGGGCCGATATCGGAACGTGGTTCGACAAAAACCCCGCAAGTCTGATCTTGGATCAACGCGCGTTTTGGATTTTCGTGCTTCTGGTGCTTCTGGCCAAAGGCGCGGGCGCGCTGTCGCTGGATGCTTGGCTGCGTCACAAAAGTGCGGCTTTGACCGCCGCCGACCAGCCCAGATAAACCCCGCCCGTCGCCACGATCAAGGGCCGCTTCATCACGGCGGGATGGCGCGCCAGCAGTTGCGCAGGCGCCATCCCGCGGTCTTCCTCGGACAGGCCGCGCCATGTGGTTGAGGCGCGATTGATCAAAGCATCCCCGAAACGGGCCAGAAAATCCGCGATCTCAGCCGACCCAAGCGGGTCATCGCGCAGATCACGCAACACCGCCGCTGCCTGGCCTGCCTGCGTAATTCCTTTGACCGCTCCTGCGGGCAGGTGTCGTAATTTTTTAACCCAACGATCTGCATCTGTGCCTCTTTTTTATCACGCAAGACACAGCATAGGGCCTGACTGCGCGGGTTCCAGAGAGTTTTTCTTGATTTTTGCCAAAACCACGGCACTCTTTCGGCGTGCCACTAGGTCACCTGTTGAACCGCCCTCTTGAGACGGCAGCAAAGGTTGGATCATCGGCCCTGGCTGCACCCCACGCGCAGACCCGCCTGTGGGATCGAGATTAGAGACAGGAAAGATGCGAAAATGCCCACTGGCACTGTGAAATGGTTCAACACCACCAAAGGTTACGGCTTTATTGCGCCTGATGGCGGCGGCAAAGATGTGTTCGTGCACATCTCTGCGGTTGAAGAAGCGGGAATGAAGGAACTGGCCGACAACACGAAAGTCAGCTTCGAGCTGCGCGAAGGCCGTGATGGTCGGGCCTCTGCGGTCGAATTGAAAATTCTCTAACGTCCAAACCTTGCGCGCAGTGCATCCAGACCGCTTTGCGCGCTTGAGCCTTCAAGCCAGAAGCGCGCGCGCGACCATGACCCCACCCCACGCGGCAAATCCTGTCAGCGTGGCCCCCCAAATGACATCCATCACCACCATTTGCGGGTGCCAGTCACGCATCACCGCCCAAGAGGTGAATTCATAGGTGCCATAGGCAACAAATCCCAAAATCGCGCCATTGATCAAGGCAAGGCTTGGGTCATCCGCCCGCATCGCGGGGACCGAAGCGAAATAAAGAATGCCCCCCATGTAGGTCAAATAAAACAGGACCGCAGGAAGCAGGCGAAACCCACCCTCATAGAGCAACGCACCAATGTGCCGCGCAAAGACGGGTTGAAGAACGGATTTCAACATCACCGCATCGGCGATGAGGAAAATCAACGATGTCGCAACAAAGAGGATCAGAAGGGTCATCAGGTCAGCAGCCTTTGCAGGGTATATCCTAGACCAATAAGCTAGCGCAGATTTGGATAAGGCAAAAGTTCACGCCCTGAGCAATTCCCGCACCACGCATTTTGGCCCATCAGCGCGCAAGGAATGCCGCCAGACCTCGTGCCAATCGTTATCGGTGATCTTTGGAAAATAGGCGTCCGCATCCTCAATCACCAAATCAACCTCGGTGATCAAAAGCCTATCTGCCATCGGCAGCATTTGCGCGTAAATCTGCGCCCCGCCAATGCCGTAAATTCGCGGATAGCCCGCCGCCCGTGCCATACTGATCGCCTCATCCACGGAACCCACCACCGTTTCATGCAGGGACTTATCCCGACTGACCACGATGTTCAGACGGTTTTTCAGCGGCTTAAACGGCAGGCTCTCCCATGTGTTGCGGCCCATAATCACGGCCCCCCCCATGGTTTCGCGCTGGAAAAAGGCCAAATCTTCGGGCGCCTGCCACGGGATCGTGTTGCCTTTGCCAATCGCGCCATTTTGCGCCCGCGCCACGACAAGTGAAATCATGATCCTGCCCCCTTAGACCGCCACAGGCGCTTTGATTGCGGGGTGGGGATCGTATCCTTCGATGATGAAATCCTCATAGCGGAAATCGAAAATCGACCCAACATCGCGCGCCAGTCGCAAGGTCGGTGCGGGGCGGCTTTCGCGCGACAGCTGCTCTTTCACCTGATCCATATGGTTGGAATAGATGTGACCATCACCGATGGAATGCACAAATTCACCAGGTTTGTATCCTGTGATATGGGCCAGCATCACCGCCAATAACGCATAGGAGGCAATGTTGAATGGAACGCCTAAGAACATATCAGCAGAGCGCTGATAGAGCTGCAAACTCAGCCGCCCGTCCAGAATTTTGACCTGCCACAAAGTGTGACAAGGCGGCAGTGCCATTTGATCCACCTCGCCCGGATTCCATGCCGAAACAATCAAACGGCGGCTGTCAGGCGCGCGTTTGATCATATTGACCAAATTGGCAATCTGGTCGACCGATCCAATGGATACGGACCCATCTGCCCCCCGCATGACCTTTGGAAAATGCCGCCATTGATGGCCATATACTGGGCCAAGGTCGCCATTTTCATCGGCCCATTCATCCCAGATCGAGACGCCGTTATCCTTGAGATAGCCAATATTCGTGTCACCCGCGAGGAACCATAGCAATTCATGGATGATGGATTTGAGATGCAGTTTTTTTGTGGTGATCAGAGGGAAAGTTTCGCTCAGATCATAGCGCGCTTGCAGCCCGAAATAGCTGCGCGTGCCTGTGCCTGTGCGGTCGGTGGTGTCCACACCTTTCTCAAGGATCAGCGCCAATTGGTCATGATATTGCTGCATCGCCAAGCATCCACTGGTTGGGCCATCGTTACGCTATATATTGAAATGATTTTAGAGAAAACCGCAATATCGAGTATGGGTTTTCTTCTCCCCCACCCCCTATTATTCTTGCGGCCACGCGCTAAGTTCTGGCGCAGACAATGTGACGCAAGGGAGGCATCAATGACGATCCGATATCTTCACACCATGGTGCGGGTGCAAGACTTGGAGGCCAGCCAGCGGTTCTTTGCGCTTTTGGGGCTGAAGGAAACGCGGCGCTCGGACTATGAAAATGGCAGATTTACACTGGTTTTCATGGCCCCCGAGGGTCAAGAAGATTGCCCCGTGGAGCTGACCTATAATTGGGATGGCGATGACGGCTTGCCCTCTGACAGTCGCCATTTCGGCCATCTCGCCTATGAGGTGGATGATATCTATGCCATGTGTCAGCATTTGATGGATCATGGCGTGACCATTAACCGCCCGCCTCGCGATGGCCGCATGGCTTTTGTGCGCTCGCCCGATAACGTCTCGGTCGAATTGCTGCAAAAAGGCGCGGCACAAACGCCTGCCGAACCTTGGGTTTCCATGCCCAATACCGGGCATTGGTAAAAGGCATGATGATCTGCGGGGCGGTGCTGATGCTGCCCCAGATGGCCCATGCCCTGCCGCCTGGCGTTGGCCTTGGGTTTGGATGCCTCCGCCTCGGCTGGATGCGGCGGAGCATGACCTGATGCGCGCAGGCTTGCGCGGGCATTGGTCGCCTACCCGTGGTGGCCGCGTTCTTTGAGGGCGGCGATCAGGTTGCCCTATCCATCTACGAATGAGCCGACGGCGGCAACAACAGGCCTTGGTGGCATGGCAGATGATTGATAGCCCTGCCACCCCCTACCGAGATTGCCACAGAGATCCGAAATGCGCCGCGCAGCGATGATGAATTTCCAAACCTCGCGCTCGGTTATGCGCTTGTTTGGTGCGACCCAATTGGCCTCGGCACTCTCCGACTGCGCCTTCAAAACGCTCGATATTTCGGGCGATGGCGAGAATAACGAGGGTTTCAAACCCAAAGACGCTTTCAACCATTTCCGTTTGAAGGGGTCACCGTGAACGGCCTTTCGGGCTACTGGGGGCGCTGCGGCGGATATAGTCGGATACTATCAGCGCGAGAGGGGGGACTCCGCCTTTGTCGAATATGCGCAAGATTATGCAGATTTCGAAGCGGCCATGCTGCGCAAATTAGAGCGAGAGCTGCGCCCAATGACTTTCGGCGGCTGGCAAAACCACGCGCAAACTTTGGGATTTCTTGCTATATATGCGAAATATACGCATATATTTTGTTTATATGGAGGATTTGCGTACAAAGACCGAACAGACCGCCGACTTCGCGCGCACTGCAACAAAATGGCGCCATGACCGCGCAGGATATGGGCTGCTATTTGGGCCCCCACTTCCCAAGCAGGGCGGCGGCGGCAAAAGCTGGAACAATCGAGTGTTTTACGCGGTATCAGCGTGGATATTGACCCTGCCACCTGTGGTTTGTCCGTTCAGGTTTTGTCACCATCACACGCGCGCCCCATGACCCAGCCGTGATGGAGGATTTCACAAGGATGCTGCAAACCACGCCCGGAAATTGTATCCGCCTTTGACGTGACAGGGGCCGAGAATACGATTTCGCATCTGGTGTAGCGATTTGATGCCCTACGTGCAGCTTGATTGACCACATCATATTGCCGCATCCGATGTATCGAAAACTGCACAGTCAAATCGTCATGGAGCAGACTGCTGCGCGACAGCCCCTGCCGTTATAAGCCGCAGCTCTGTATGTTTGAGCTAACGGTTATTGCGTGTTGACGCCCGCTTGAAAACTCTACATCCAGAATGACACACCAAGGCCCCCTTGACGATCTGATCGCCAAGGCCGCCCCCGCTGCCTCCCCAAGACGCAGGCCCAAATTCAAAAGTGGGGCTTTCCTCAGCTTGGCCAAGAGCATTTCATGCCCCCTTCCGCCGAAAGATGCCCCGCCACACAATGATCCAGCGCGCCTGTCACGGTCTGCTCCAATGCAGCTGCCGCTGCCGTGCAGATAAATCCATCCAAAATCACGTATGCAAGGCGCGCGTGGCGGCGGCGATGGCGCCGCCATAGTTACTTACAGCTCCCGCCCGCCGAGACAGTAGCGCCAGCGGATCGATCGTGCACTCAGGATTGGCCGCAATCCCACGCGCCACCGCATCGGCCTTACGGGCGAGGCCCGCATCATCCACGCCCGTGCCGCGCCCCACTCCAACGGCGTCCCCGCCATAAAGCGCACAGGCCACGGCCGCAGCTGAAGTCGTGTTGCCAATACCCATCTCACCCACTACCAGAGATCAGCATTCGTGATCAACCGCCCCCAAACCGCAATTGAACGACACGAAAATCGGCCTCTGCACATGGCGGCCCTTTGTGTGAAATTCGCCGTTGGTCGATGCAGACCCGCGTGCACCTGCATTACGGCCCCCGCCAATTCCGACAGTTGGTTGATTGCGGCGCCACCTGTTTCAAAAAATTGCCACCATCTGGGTGGTGACCTCGGCAGGGAATGCGCTTACACCTTGTGCAGACGCCGGATTGCCTGCAAAGACAATCACCTGTGGCTTCGCCAACCCGCGCGCGCATTTCCGCGCCACGCGCAATACCAGATCGCTAGTTCTTCCAACCGTCCTAAAGCGGCGGGCGGTTTGGTCAATTGTGCGTTGCGCTCAATGTGAAGGCACAGTTTCGGCGGCCATGTCGGGGGCGGAGCCGAGGCAAGCGCGCGATGAATATCTGCTTGGCTTTGAAAAACAGACACGGAACCCCCAAGGATGAAAACATTGCGTGCGGCCCGTGCTATCCGATAGAGAAACCCAAGGACAATAGGAATTTCGTAGATATGGCCCATAATCCATTTCAGGGGAGCGTGCCAAAACTTGGCGATATCGGCGTGGCTTTTGCACTTCTCAGCCGCCTGCCCTTGCCCGTGAAGCCCGACTACACCCGCGGCGCGGAAGCAGCCTGGGCCTATCCGATTGTCGGCGCCGTGATCGGGGCAATTGGAATGGGCCTTGGCGGCGCGGCCCTTGGCATGGGTCTGCCCCTGCCCGTTGCGGGATTGATCGCACTTGGCGCAATGATCATGGCCAGCGGAGCACTTCATGAAGACGGGCTGGCCGATGTCGCAGATGGCTTCTGGGGGGGATGGACGGTTGAACAGCGTCTGACCATCATGAAGGACAGCCATGTTGGGGTCTATGGGGTTGTGGCCTTGATCCTTTCGCTGTTGTTGCGCGCAAGCTTAATCATGACGCTGATCGCGCAAACACCGCTCGCGCTGATTGCCATCGCTGCCCTCAGCCGCGTGCCAATGGTCGCAATCATGCGCTATATGCCCAATCCGCGCAGTGATGGCTTGTCACACAAGGTGGGGCAGACATCAATTCTTTCGACATGGATCGCTGCGGCGATTGGCCTTGCGCTATGTGCAACCTTGATCGGCCCCCTTGAGGGGTTGGCCGTTGTCTTGATCGCAGGCATTGCCGCCTTCTGTCTGGCCGCCATCGCACAGGCGAAAATCGGGGGCCAAACGGGCGATGTTCTGGGCGCAAGCCAGCAGATCACGGAAATCGCCGCGCTCGCGGCCTGTGTCGCGCTTCTGGCATAAAAAAGCCGCGCAAGCAGGGCTTGCACGGCTTTGTATCACGAACAGATCAGATCAGGCCGCGCGGGCGGTCAATACCTCGTCAACACGCTGCTGCGCGCCCCGCTCATCCATCCCTTGAACAGCGGCCAATTCGCGGGTCAAACGCTCCAAAGCGGCTTCGTAAAGCTGACGCTCGGAGTAGCTTTGCTCGCGCTGGTCATCAGCGCGGTGCAAATCCCGCACGACCTCGGCAATCGCGATCAAATCGCCTGAATTGATCTTTTGCTCATATTCTTGCGCACGGCGCGACCACATGGCCCGCTTCACGCGTGCTTTGCCTTTGAGCGTGTCCAATGCCTTGGAGACCACATCCGGGCTAGAGAGCGAGCGCATCCCCACTTCGCTTGCCTTGGCCGTTGGCACGCGCAGGGTCATTTTGTCCTTTTCAAAAGAGATCACGAACAACTCCAATTGCATCCCTGCAATCTCTTGTTCTTCGATCGAAATGATCTGGCCAACACCATGGGCCGGATAGACCACATAGTCATTGGGGCTGAATTCTTGCGATTTCCGCGACTTGCTCATCTGCGTTTTGTCCTTCCCACGGGCCACCGCTGCCATTCAGCCGAAAAAACCGCCTACAGAAAAGACCAGCTTTTCTGAACAGCGACCAAATCATAATGTGAGACAACGACCGATAGCCCGCGAATATATTGGTTTGGGCGGTGATTCCAAAAAAGTTTGCAACGACAATGTAACACAAAAAGCCGCTGCAAAAAAGTTGGCTCTTACATCAGGCCGCATAAGCCCAATTTTAAAGGGAATTCATGAGCCAAACGGTGTGAACGCTAACAAAAAGGCGGGGTTAAAGCCCCACCGAATCGATTCTCTGAAATGCGCGTCACCCACCTTCGCCAGGTTTTTCCGAAAAGAGGTCCATCTTGCCGCTTTTCCCATCCATCGCCTCTGCCTCTGGCAGGGGATCTTTTTTGGTGATGATCACAGGCCACGCCTCCGACCATTTGCGGTTGAATTCCACCCATTGTTCCATATCTGGCTCAGTGTCAGGACGAATAGCATCGGCGGGGCATTCTGGTTCGCACACACCACAATCAATGCATTCGTCAGGATGAATGACCAACATATTCTCACCCTCGTAGAAACAATCCACAGGGCACACCTCAACACAATCGGTGTATTTGCAGGCAATGCAATTGTCGGTCACGACATAGGTCATCGGCTCATCACTCTTTCATAGACGTCTTGAGCAGAGGTTTAATCGTCCAAACGCGATCATTCAAGCACCCCTTGGCGCAAAGAAATCGCCTGTCTTCTTGCGCGTTTGTCGGGCCGCTTCTGTCCTTCACCAGATACAGTTTCGAGAACGGTGTCTTTGACTTCGCTCAAATCCGCATAGGCTTGTTGCGCTTCCGAAGACGGGCCACGGCCAGTGGGCAGTGCCACAATCCGCACCACACGCACCGCGCGCCCTTGCGCAAAGGTCAACACATCACCCACACCAACCGAAGTGGCAGGTTTGCTGACACGGTTGGCGTTGAGGCGGATTGCGCCATCCTCCACCATTCGGGAGGCGAGGCTGCGGGTCTTGAAAAACCGCGCAAACCACAGCCATTTGTCCAAACGCATCGTTGCCCGCGCTGTGTTCAACCCTTCTCCTTCAGGCCCATCAATGCCTGTGCAAATGGGTTGTCAGGGTCGATGCGGTCCTTTTTCTCGGGCTTCGCGCTGAAATTTCGCAGGCCTTGCTGGGGCTTGCCGTTTTCCCCCCGTGCAGGCTTACCACCCTTCTTGGGGCGCTTTGGCTTGCCGCCTTCACCGCTCGCATCACGGCGGGGATGGGGCTTGCGATCTGTGCGGCGCGGCGCCCATTGGAATGTGTAAAACACCTCCATCTCAGGGGCCGCGTCTGAGGTGGCATCACTCGCGGCAGGCGCGGCACCTTCAGGTGCCAGATCGGTAGAGGGCATATCTGCAGGGGACATATCGGTGGGGGACGCATCCACATCAGGCACCCCTTGTTCTTCAATGTTGTCCGCCTCATGGTTGGCCTCAAGCGCCTGACTGCGCGGGGCGGCTTGTGCCTTTGTTTTACCTGCTCGCCGCGCTCGGCCTTGTAGCCCAAACCAGTCATAAGATCGGCAAATTGCTCAAGGGTCAGGCCCGTGATGGACAGCATATCCGCGTTGCCCTCAAAGCCCGCACGGCTGTCCTCTTTGCGCAGCATATCCGCCAAACGTTCCAACATATCAATGCGAATCGCACGCGTGCCCGCGGGACGATAACCCGACATGGTGAAGTAATCGACAGGCGCATTCGCGTCATTGGGGATGGTCACAAGACCCGCGGGCGGGCTTTCGGGGAACTCATCCAACTTGCCCGCCAGCCCCCAAAGCACAAGGCGCAACCGCGTGGGCGCAGGTTTCAAAATGGCAGGCATGAAGATCGTGAATTGACCAAACCGCACGCCATGTTTGCGCAGCAGGCCGCGGGCCTCCTGATCCAGCGATTTCACCTCATCTGCCACCGCACTGCGTGGAAGAACACCCATCGCCTCGCAGAGACGGAAGGCAAAGCCACGCGCCAGACCCGTGATGCTCTCATCCTTTTGCATCGCCAACATCGGCTCGAACAGCGCCGCGATCTTGCGATCAATGAAATGCTGCAAACGGCGCTGCACCTTTTGGACCACCTCCGCGCCTGCATCTTCGTCTACGAAAGCCTCAGCCACGGGACGCAACGCATCGCTGCCCTGGGTCAACTTGCCCACGGCAGATTGCCCCCACATCAATCCACCTTGCTCCGTGAAATCGAATTCCGTGTCGGGCGCATTATACAAACGATCTGCGCGCAAATGCATCTCAGGCTTCAGCGCGGCAACGGCAGCCTGACGCAGGGTTTTCGCCTCATCGGGGGTGGCGGCACTGTCTTGGCGGAAGCGGAACCCATCCAAGCGACCAATGAATTGACCCTCTACCGTCACTTCCCCGTTTTCATTCACTTCGGCCACAAGGCTCTCCTTCTGCTTCAATCGCCGCATCAAAACCGATGTGCGCCGATCGACAAATCTTTGGGTCAGCCGCTCATGGAGCGCATCTGACAAGCGGTCTTCTACCGCACGGGTTTCCTCGCGCCAATACGCGACATCATCCACCCAAGCAGCACGTTGTGCGACAAATGTCCATGTGCGGATATAGGCCAACCGTTTCGACAATGTGTCAATATCACCATCTTGCCTGTCAATCCGTTTCACCTGCCGCGCCAACCAATCATCGGGCACACGGCCCAACTCATGCAAATATTGAAAGATACCCGCCAAGAGGCTGCTGTGTTCTGCTTGGCTGATCCCGCGAAAATCAGGAATACAGCACACATCCCAGAGCAGACGCACATCATGGGCATCCCTGATCCGATGGGTCACATCGGCCCGTTCCGTAAGCGCGCGCAGCGCCATAACATCATCAGCGGCCCGCGCCCTTGTCAGCCATTCATTGTCGGTTTGCGCCTCCAATGACATCAAAAGACGCGAAATTGATCCAAATGAAAGGCTACTGTTGCGCCATTGCAATTTCCGAATGGGAGCGAAACGGTGCTCGGTGATGGCTTTTGCCACCTCGTCATCCAAAGGGCTGGCCTCGCCCGTGACCCCGAATGTGCCAGGCAAGGTATGCCGCCCTGCGCGACCCGCAATCTGCCCCAATTCATTTGGGGCCAAATCACGCATTTTGCGGCCGTCAAACTTGCGCAATCCCGAGAAAGCCACGTGTTTGATATCAAGGTTCAGCCCCATCCCAATAGCATCGGTTGCCACCAAAAATTCAACATCCCCATTTTGATAGAGATCAACCTGTGCATTGCGCGTGCGCGGGCTGAGTGCGCCCATCACGACCGCAGCGCCGCCTTTCTGGCGGCGCAACAGCTCGGCGATGGCATAGACGTTTTCAACAGAAAACCCCACAATGGCCGAACGCGGGGACATTCGTGAAATTTTCTTGGACCCCGTATAGGTCAGGTCTGAAAACCGCTCGCGGCTGAGGAATTGCGCCTTAGGCACAAGCGCCGCAATCGCACCCCGCATCGTATCTGCCCCGAGAAACAAGGTCTCATGCAGGCCGCGCGCGTGAAGCAAGCGATCGGTAAATACATGACCCCGCTCAGGGTCAGCGCAAAGCTGGATTTCATCAACGGCCAGAAAATCACAGGCATGATTGGCGGGCATCGCCTCGACCGTGCAAACCCAATATTTCACACGCTCGGGGATGATCCGCTCCTCCCCCGTGACCAGAGCCACCACCGAAGGGCCGCGCATTGCCACGATGCGATCGTAAACCTCGCGGGCCAAAAGGCGCAACGGCAGGCCGATCACACCCGTGCGATGCGCCAACATCCGTTCGATGGCGTAATGGGTCTTGCCTGTATTGGTTGGCCCCAATACGGCGGCGATCCGCCCTTGGCCCAGCACTGTGCCTGTCATCTCGCCCGTCTTGCCATTTTAAGCAGAACCCTGCCCACCCCTGTCCCTAGAGGCTGATTCCTTCAAGCTGCCGTTCCAGCCGCTCCACAGCCTGTTCTAGGTCGGGGCGATGCGGATGTATAGCGCGCGCAGCCCGAAAAGCGTCCAATGCATGGGAATAGGCCTCGACTTGCTCCATAATCATTCCCAACCCCGTTAGCGCGCCGAAATGGTTTGGGTTCAGGGCCAAGGTCCGTGCAATATCATCAAGGCTCGGACCGTAATCGCCCATCTCAAAAAAGAGGGTGGCGCGGGCGTTCCAACCTTCGGCAAATTCGGGCGCATGGTCGGTCAGGGCGGTCAAATGGGCCAAGGCCGCTTGGTAATCATCGCGTGCCATGGCCTGTCTGCCACGGCGCAACAACAAATCCATCGCAGGCGAGCCTGAACGCGACCAAAGATTCACAATCTCGGCTTCGACACGTTGCCAGTCGGGCAGGACAGGTGCCTTCAACTCTGCAAGCAGGGCGTTCAACTGGGCCTCGTTTCCTTCGTCATCCTGCACCACCGGTGGGGCAGTTTGCGCAGAGGCCGCGGCGGAAAGGGCCGTATTTGCTAGAAATACCGCAATCAGGATGTTGAAGCTGATCCGAATAACGCACATCATAGCAGAGAAAATAGCAGCCCATCGCGCCACATCCAGCCTTGATCTGCACTTTCATGACTCAAATGGCGCAACAAAGGGAATGAACAATGTCCGACTTGATCGCCGCGGCGGTGGATGCCATCGCCGCAAAACTGGTCAAACCTTACGAAGGCGCGGCAAAATTCGTGATCGAAGGG
>JAGYKZ010000129.1 GCA_018401385.1 Roseicyclus sp. | reverse complement strand
TGCAAGCCCATGCTATTGAGGCGGCGGAGCAATGCGGCGGCACCTTCGTCCCCGAGGTGACCGACTTGATGCGGCTTGACCGAATGCTTGGGGATTGGCCGCAGGAGCGCCAGATCATTTGGGCTGACGAGGCGCGTGTGGGGGTGGCTGCCGCCTTGGAAGGGCGCGAAGATCAAACGAAATGGGCCTTGCTCATTGGCCCTGAGGGCGGGTTTTCTGCCGAGGAGCGGGCACGATTGGCACAATACCCTTTCGTGACACCCGTCAGTCTGGGGCCGCGCATTTTGCGCGCGGATACCGCGGTTGTGGCGCTCTTGACCTTGTTTCAATCACATCTGGGGGATTGGCATCATGATCAGGCCTGAATTGCGTGTGCTTTTTCTACGCTATGCCGAAACGATACTGGCCGCCTGTGTTGCAGGTTTTGGCCTATGGTTGATCACCCGTCCCAGCCCGATTTTGGGCGGTGTGGGATGGGTCGTTTTCGTCTTGGCCCTGATAACGGGCTTCGTTGCCCTGCGCCGCGCGCGGTTTGCATCCACTGGTCAAGGCGCAGGCGTGGTTCGTCTGGTTGAGGGCCGCATCGCCTATATGGGGCCAGTTTGGGGCGGGGCGGTAGATTTGGACGACCTGCAAAGCCTTGCTTTGCGAAAAGAAGCGGATGAGGGCTTGGCGTGGGTTTTGAAAACCCATGATCGAATGCTTGCGATCCCATTGGATGCCCAGGGTGCTGAGGTCTTGATCGATGGGTTTGCGGCTTTACCCAAGCTGTCTGTGGCCGCTCTAATCGCGGCACGCGACAAGAACAAGGAAGGCACGCAAATTCTCTGGACGCGTGGTCTTGACACCGATGGCCAAGCGGGCCAGTTGCGGATGAGTGTGCAATCATAAGTGAAGCGGGAGCAGCGCCCATGTCCATACCTCAAGAGGGCGGTGGCCCAATTGAACATGAAAGCCAATTGGCTGAGTATCTGGCGGCGGGCTGCAAGACGCGCGATTTGTGGCGCATCGGCACAGAGCATGAGAAATTCGGGTATTGCCGCGACACGCTGAATCCGCTGCCCTATGATGGTCCCCGCTCGGTCAAAGCGGTGCTGGAGGGGTTGCGCGACAAATTTTACTGGTCCCCCTTGATGGAGGGCGATCACATCATCGGTCTGACCAAAGATGGTGCGAATGTCAGTCTTGAGCCGGGCGGCCAGTTGGAACTTTCTGGCGCGCCATTGGATACCATCCACCAAACCTGTGACGAGGTGAATCAACATCTGCGCGAAGTGCGCGAAGTGGCCGATAAAATCGGGGTGGAATTCATTGGTCTGGGGGCGGCTCCGATTTGGCGACATGAACAGATGCCAATGATGCCCAAAGGGCGGTATCGTTTGATGACGGGCTATATGGATAAGGTGGGAACCATGGGAAAGACCATGATGTATCGCACCTGCACCGTTCAGGTGAACCTCGATTTTGGGTCTGAGGCAGATATGGTGCAAAAGCTGCGCGTGGCTTTGGCGCTACAGCCCGTGGCCACAGCCTTGTTCGCCAACTCGCCCTTCTTGGATGGCAAGCCAAATGGCCATAAATCTTGGCGCGCGCGGGTCTGGCGCGACCTTGATCCAGCGCGCACTGGAATGTTGCCGTTTGTCTTTGAACAGGGGTTCGGGTTTGAGGCATGGGTGCAATATGCGCTCGATGTGCCAATGTATTTTGTCTATCGCAACGGGGTCTATATTGACGCGCTTGGTCAATCCTTCCGTGATTTTCTCAAAGGTCAGTTGCCCGCCCTGCCGGGGGAGGTGCCGACCCTATCCGATTGGGCGGATCACTTGACCACGATTTTCCCAGAGGCACGGGTCAAGAAATTCATCGAAATGCGGGGGGCCGATGGTGGACCGTGGCGCAGGCTTTGTGCCTTGCCCGCGTTCTGGGTGGGCCTGATGTATGATCAATCCAGTTTGGATGCGTCATGGGATTTGGTGAAGGGTTGGAATGCCGAGATCCGTGATGCTCTGCGCGTGGCCGCATCTGTGGATGGGCTTGCAGCGGAAACCCATGGGATCAAAATGCTTGATCTGGCGCGCGAGGTTGTGGCCGTGTCGGAGGCAGGGTTAAAGGCGCGCGCGCGGGCGGGTGCGGGCGGGCTTGTGCCCGATGAGACGCATTTCCTCAACGCTTTGAAAGAAAGTTTGGACAGTGGGAAAACCCCCGCCGATGAATTGCTCGACCGCTATCACGGCGAATGGGGCGGTGACCTGGCGCGGATTTACGAAGACTTTAAATACTGATCAGGACTTCTGGCCGATTTTCGGTTCCGTTCCTGCCAGCAGCCTTTTGATATTGGCGTGGTGGCGGTTGAAAATCAGCGCGGCCAAGATCACCGTCACCAAGGCTGTGTTCGGATATCCAAAAATCACCACAAAGACGGGTGACAGCAGCGCCGCAATCAGTGCTGAGAGGGAGGAGATGCGGAATAGGCCTGCTACAAGCGCCCATGTTGCGCAGGCGGCGATCCCAGCAGGCCAGGCAAGCGCCAGGAGCGTGCCGAGAAAGGTTGCAACGCCTTTGCCGCCCTTAAAGCCGATAAAGACCGGAAAGCAGTGACCCAGAAATGCGGCCCCAGCTGCGATCTGCGCGGCGGTGTCGTCAAAGAGCGCGCGCGCAACCAATACGGCAATTGCGCCTTTGCCCGCGTCCAAGCTCAGGGTCAAAAACGCGGCCAATTTGTTGCCTGTCCGCAAAACATTGGTTGCGCCGATATTGCCCGAACCAATACTGCGCAAATCGCCCAAATTGAACAGCCGCGCCATGACAAGCCCGAAGGGCACCGAACCCAGCACATAGGCCACAAGCCCCACCGCCCCCAA
>JAGYKZ010000128.1 GCA_018401385.1 Roseicyclus sp. | reverse complement strand
CCTGCTACAGGGGCCGATGCGGTTCTGTCAGGCAGCCCGTCCCCTGCTTTGACCACGCGCTTGGTTGTGTTTCCGTTTGGCTCAGGTGAGTTGACAGGTGTTTTGCGTCAATCAGGCGTGCGGGTCTGGTCTGGGGCTGTGGCAGGTGAGCGGATCGGCGTGGCCTATAATTTCATCAATGATATCACCTCTGACCCCGTTGTGACGGGTGGCCGCCTATATGCGGGCAATCTGTCTGGCCGTGTTGTGGCGATGGATGCGGGCTCTGGCGAACGGATTTGGACCGCGACCGAAGGGGCGTATTCGGGCCTTATTGTTGCGGGCAGTTCCGTGTTCTTCGTCTCGGATCGCAACGGGCTGATCCGTCTGGATCAAGCCACAGGCGAGACGATTTGGGAGGCTGAATTGCCCCTTTATGAGGCGCGGCGCGAGCGCCGCCGCAAGGCCGTGTTCACCTTTTATGGCCCGATTTTGGCGGGGGGTGATGTGCTTTTGGCCACGGGTGACGGTGAAATCCTGCGCTTTGATCCCGAAACGGGGGCGCAGCGCGACACCAGCCTTGCCTTGCGCGGTGGCGCGGCCAGTAAGCCCATCATCGTCAACGGCACGCTTTATGTGGTCAGCGCGGATGGTCGTTTGCACGCCTATCGCTGATCCATTCGCATTTGATTAACCAATCCCTGCTAAACCCGCTGCCATCATTAACCGCAGAGCAGGGAGGGGGTGCCCATGCTTTCGGTTCGGGCCATCTCAGAAGACATTCTCAGCCATGAAGGTGGATTTTCGGACGATCCCGATGATCCAGGTGGCCCCACCAATTTTGGCATCACCTTGGCCACATTACAGCGTTTGGGGCGGGATCTGGACGGCGATAGCGATATTGACCGCGATGATATTCTGCGTGTCACCCGCGCCATTGCTATCGAGATTTTCGAGGCGGAATATTACCGTGCGCCACGGATTTATCTGCTGCCGCCCCTGTTGCAGCCTGTGGTCTATGATATGCAGGTCAATGCAGGCGCGCAGGCGGTGATCTTGTTGCAGCGGCTGCTGCGCGACATGGGGTTCGACATTGCGGTGGATGGTGCAATCGGCCCGCAAACCGCACGTGCGGCCCATGCGGCGGCGGCGAAAAATGGGCGGGCGCTTGTCGATGCCTATGGGATTGCGCGGCGTAATTTCTATTATCTTTTGGGCGACCGGCGGCCGCGTTTGCGCAAATTCGCGCGCAGGCGTGATGGCGGCAAGGGCGGCTGGATCACGCGGGCGGAGGCCTTTCTCTCGCCACGATATCATCTCAGTGCGGCAGATCATTACGAAAGGGTAAAATCATGGCAGTGACTGGGGCGCTTGGCGGGCTCACGGCCCTTGGCCAAACGGTGGAAAATATTTCCGAGGTTTTCGCGGGCAATGCCGCGGCACGTGAGGCACAGGACGCGGAATTTCGCGCGGAAATCCTGCGCAGCTATGCGGCCGAATTCGCCCATAGTGGCAGCACAGGGTTTGATCGTGCGATCAACGGTCTTAACCGCTTGCCACGCCCGCTGATGGCGCTGTCGGTCATGGGGCTGTTTGCCTTTGCGATGATTGATCCAGATGCATTTGCCGCGCGGATGGTGGGTTTGGCGTCCGTGCCTGAGCCGCTTTGGTGGCTGATGGGTGCGGTTGTCAGCTTTTATTTTGGCGCGCGCGAGATGCATTACACACGTGCGCCCGATACATCCCGACACAGATCACGCCGCAGATGGTGGCCCTTCGGACAAGGACGGGGTGACAATCCTGCCCTTGACGCATGGCGCGCCAATTAAGGCGCGCGCATCACCTTGGCATCTGGATCAAACAGGGGATGTGGCAGGGGGGTGGCCCTGAGGGGGTGGCCCAAGACCTCGATGGTAAACCCATCCGTTTTTTCGGCGTATTCCTTGGGCACATAGCCCATGGCCACGGATGTGGCGCTGGCATGGGCATAGCCGCCAGACGTGACCCAGCCGATGGTTTGCCCCTGAAAATCAATGGGTTCATCCCCGATGACATCGGCATCTTGCGCGTCAATCGCAAAACTCATCAACCGCAATGTGCCGCCCGTGTCGCGCTCGGCTTGTGCGGCGGCTTTGCCAATGAAATCGGCGGGTTTGTCATAGGCCACAAAGCGATCAAGCCCCGCCTCAAGCGGGCCATAGACGGGCCTATATTCGCGCGCCCAACCCCCAAAGTTCTTTTCCAATCGCAGGGCGTTGAGGGCGCGCAACCCAATGGGCCGCAACCCGTGATTTGCGCCACTGCGCAGCAAGGCCTCGAAAATCTGGCGCTGAAATTCGGGGCGCATCCAAATCTCATAGCCCAGATCCCCCGTGAAACTGACCCGTCCGACAAGGGCAGGGGCCATGGCCACATCCATTTTGGCAATATCCATAAATCGCATTTCGGACATATCTGGGGCAATTTGCGCAAGGATTTCGCGGGATTTTGGCCCGGCAATATGCAGCCCGCAGAGGTCCAAACCGATCACCTCAATGGTGACATCTTCGGCGCTTGTTTTCTGCGCCTCGAACCAACGGGCGTAGAAATTCTCAGCCATGCCGGAGCCAAAAAGCATATAGGTGTCCGGATCAAGGCAAGCACAGGTCAAATCCCCTTGCAGCTTGCCGTTTTCCTTGAGCATTGGCGCAAGCGTCATCCGCCCTGGCTTGGGCAAGGCGCAGGCCAAGACGCGGTCAAGAAACGCGCCTGCATCCGCGCCTGTGATGCGAAACTTGGAATAGCCCGAAATTTCCAAAAGCCCTGCATTCTCGCGCAGGTTGCGTGCCTCGGCCCCGACATGGTCAAAATCGCTGGAACGGCGCCATGAGAATTGATCCCGCACACCTTCGGGCGCAAACCAAAGCGGCACTTCGA
>JAGYKZ010000127.1 GCA_018401385.1 Roseicyclus sp. | reverse complement strand
CGCTGCGATATCTACACCGATGTGGACGGGGTCTACACCACCGACCCGCGCATCACGGCCAAGGCGCGCAAGCTTGAAAAAATCTCCTTCGAGGAGATGCTCGAACTGGCCAGTCTTGGCGCCAAGGTGCTGCAAACCCGCTCGGTGGAATTGGCCATGCGCTACAAGGTGCGTCTGCGGGTTTTGTCGAGTTTTGAAGAAATGGATGACAGCGCAGGCACATTGGTCTGTGACGAGGAGGAAATCGTGGAAAGCAAAGCTGTGGCGGGCGTGGCCTATTCGCGCGATGAGGCAAAGATGACCCTGACCGAGGTGGAAGATCGCCCAGGCATTGCGGCGGCGATTTTCGGGCCATTGGCCGAGGCGGCGATCAATGTCGACATGATCGTGCAGAACATCTCGGAAGAGGGTAAAACCGATATGACCTTCTCGCTGCCCATTGATCAGGTCAAGCGCGCGCAGAAGGCCCTTGATGAGGCCAAGGCCCGCAACGATATCGGCTTTGCCGAATTGCTGATCGACAGCGATGTGTGCAAAGTGTCCATCGTGGGCATCGGGATGCGCAGCCATGCGGGCGTGGCCGCCAAGATGTTTGCCACCCTGCGCGATGAGGGCATCAATATCAAAGTCATCACCACCTCCGAAATCAAAGTCTCGGTGCTGGTGGATCGCAAATATCTGGAATTGGCGGTGCAGGCGCTGCATGATGCGTTTGAACTCGATCGCGCCGCCTAAGCGTATCACCATTCCATGACACAGGGACAGCGCCCGCCTTTTGGCGGGCGTTGGCTTTATTGACTTTGGACAAGGCCTGCCGCAGAACGAGGTCACTGCTAAACAGGGACGATCGCAAGATCGGCTGCCATGACCCAATTCAAGACGCCACGCGCGGATCAGGGCACAGACCCTGATGCCGCCTCTGATCTCACACGCGCCATAACGGCACAGCTGCGCGCCCATCTGGACGGACCGCCTCGCCAAGCGGCGCTGGAGGCGGCGCTGCGCGATCTGGCCAAATGGCGCGTGGCGCTGCTGGACGCGACCCATCGTACACGCATGGGGCAGGACAGCCGCGTCTCAAGCGGCCCTTTCGCGGGTATGGTCTATGCAACCGCTGCAACCGAAGGGGCAGAGCTTGCCCGTCGTCTTGGTTCCTATGAGGCCAGTCTGCACCCGATCATCGAGCGGATCATCGCGCGCGGCTATGCGCGCGTGATCGATATTGGATGCGCCGAGGGTTACTATGCTGTGGGTCTGGCCCGAAGGATGCCACGGGCCGAGATTTTCGCACGCGACACCAACCCCCTGAGCCAAGACCGCTGCGCCGAACTGGCCCGCGCCAATGGGGTTGCGGAGCGTGTTAAGGTGGGCGGGGTGGTGGACGCGGCTTTTCTGGATGCGCAGATCACCCGCGACACCGTTCTGATCTGCGACATCGAGGGGGGCGAGGATACCTTGCTTGACCCTGCGCGCCACCCCGCCTTGCTTGGCTGCGATATTCTGGTGGAGGTGCATGAATGCTGGCAACACGGCCTGACCGAGGCAATCCGCGCCCGCTTTGCCCCGACCCATAGGGTGCAGCAGATCGACCGCAGCCTTGCGCCAGAGGCGCTGCCCGATTGGATGGAGGGCTTGAGCGACCTTGACCGCGTGCTTTCCCTTTGGGAATGGCGCATGGGTCCGACCCCGTGGCTATGGATGACGCGCCATGGATAACGGGCGCAACGCGGCGCTATACGCGGTCACGGATGGGTTCGATGTGGCGCAAAAAGGCATCAATGGCCGCCGCGTGGCAGGGAAATCCTTTTTACAAGGTTTCTTTCGCCATGCCGATGTGGCGGAGGTGGTGTCGGTCTCCAACAGCAGGACCGATGGCGAGACATTCGCCACGCTGATGAGCCAGACATCAGGCGCGCCTGCCCTGCCGCATCGCCATGTGCCGCGCCACAGCCTTAGGCAGATTGCGCCGTTGGGGGTGATGTTTTACCCCGCGCCCGATTTCAGCGAACTGGCCTTTGAACGTCAGGCATTCGGTCACAGCGCTTATGCGCTGTGCGGGATTACCCATACCACCTCAACCCTTGCGGTGATGAAAGGTTTTTTTCAACTCCGCAGCAGCCCCTATCAGCCATGGGATGCGGTGATCTGCACCTCGCGCGCGGTGCAAGCCGCAAGCCTGATCAATTTGGAACAGGTTGACGACTATTTGACAAAGACCCTCGGCGCAGGGGCCGCGCGCCGCGCCTTGCCTCTGATGCCCGTGATCCCGCTTGGGCTTGATGTGGCGTCCCACGCACGGGATGAGGCCGCGCGCGCATCGCTGCGTGGCCGTATGGGGTGGGGCAAAACCGATGTGGTGTTCACCACGCTTGCGCGGCTTTTGCCCTATGGAAAATTCGACCCCGCCCCGTATTTCATCGCCCTGCAAGCCGCCCAAGCCACGCTTGGCACATCGCGCCGCCTGCACGTTGTGATGTGCGGTATTTATGGCGACACGCATTCACAATCCGTGTTCGAGGAATGCGCCCGCACCCTGATGCCCGATGTCAGCTACACCCATCTGGACGGGGCCGATGCGCAGGCCCGAATAGAGGCGCTGTCGGGCGGCGATGTGTTCAGCTTTCCCATTGACAATGTTCAAGAAACCTTTGGCCTTGCCCCGGTTGAGGGCATGGCGGCGGGCCTGCCCGTTTTGGCGTCAGACTGGGATGGCATCCGCGACACGGTCACCCGCGAGACGGGTATCTTGATCCCGACCCGTATGATCAGCGGCCCCGCCAGCGCGCCCGAGGCCCGCGGACATTTCCTGTCTCAACTCAGCTATGCGCAATATGGCAATAACCTGTCCGCCATGACCGTGCTGGATCAAGGCGCGATGCGCGCGGGCATTCTCGCCC
>JAGYKZ010000126.1 GCA_018401385.1 Roseicyclus sp. | reverse complement strand
GTGGTGGGCTGGGACAGCGCGCGTCTGGCCATGATCTTGGCGGTGCTTGAGGCGCGCGTGGGCATCGCCTTTGCGGGGCTTGATGTCTATCTCAACATCGCGGGCGGCTTGCGGATCACGGAGCCTGCGGCCGATTTGGCCGTGGCCGCCGCCCTTTTGAGCGCGCGTGAGGACGCGGCCCTGCCGCAAGGGTCGGTGATCTTTGGGGAATTGAGCCTATCGGGCGCGCTTCGGCCTGTGGCACAGGCAGAAAACAGGTTGAAAGAAGCGCAAAAACTTGGTTTCTCCACAGTGATCGCGCCAGAGGGCTGCAACTTCGGCACAGGCGGTGGGGTAAAGCTGATGCAAATGGCGGATATCACGCGATTTGTTGGGGATATATTCGGCGCAGGCTAGCGCTTTGGCGAAGTGAGGGAATTGGCCATGGACGGATTCACAATGATTGATGGCATCGCGCTTGGTGTGGTGTTCATCTCGGCCATCCTCGCCTATTCGCGCGGCTTTGTGCGCGAGGTGATGTCGATCTTGGGCTGGATCGCTGCGGCCATCGTGGCCTATTGGGCCGCGCCAAATGCCCGTCCCTTGATTTCGGAAATCCCCTATATCGGGCCATATGTGGATGACAGTTGCGAATTGGGGATGATCTTGGGCTTTTCCGCCGCATTCGCCGTGACCTTGATCGTGTTTTCGCTGTTCTCCCCTCTGTTTTCCTCCTTCATTCAGAAAACCAAACTGGGCGGGTTTGATGCGGGGGCGGGTCTGTTTTTTGGTGTGCTGCGCGGTGTTGCATTGGTGGCGGTGGCGCTTGTGGCCTATGAGCGTTTGGCGGGCAGTGACCCTGCCGCCTCGGTGGCCAACAGCCAGACTGCGCAAATCTTTGCCACGCTGACCACGCAAATTGATGATGAAATCCCCAATGATGCGCCAGGCTGGTTGATCGGACGCTATGAGGGGCTGACCGAAGCCTGCGCGGCCCCCGCACCCGATGCCGCCGCGCAAGGTGCGGCGCTGCTGGCCCCTTTGACCCAAGGCTGATCGGAAAAAGGATCTGGGCGTGTTCGCAAATTTAGACGCGAATTTGCAGGGCAATTTATGACGCATTCGTGACAGCAAACAGGTGACAGCGCCCCGCCTATAGCCTAGGTAAGAGGCGCAACCGACTGCCCTCATCCGTAGCTTCACTGCTATGACCGCCGGCAGGAGCCCGCCGATGCCCAGCACTTCCGCGTCCCCGCGCAACATCCATTTACCCGCCCATCCGTTCGATCCATTGTCAGATGACAAGCTGCGCGAAGAATGTGGCATCTTCGGTGTTATTGGTGTGGCGGATGCCTCCAATTTTGTGGCCCTCGGATTACACGCTTTGCAACATCGTGGCCAAGAGGCAGGGGGGATTGTCAGCTATCACCCAGATGAAGGGTTCAACTCGGCCCGCCGCTTTGGCTATGTGCGTGACAATTTCACCAATGCCAGCGTGATGGACACATTGCCGGGCGCGATTGCCATCGGCCATGTGCGCTATTCCACGGCGGGCAATAAGGGCAATACAGCCATCCGCGATGTGCAGCCTTTCTTTGGCGAATTCGCGATGGGGGGGGCTGCGATTGCGCATAATGGCAATATCGTCAACGCCGATGAACTGCGCCGCGAATTGATCGGGCGCGGGTCGATTTTCCAATCCTCCTCGGACAGTGAATGCATCATTCACCTGATGGCGCGCAGCTATCAGAAAAACATTCCCGAACGGATGAAAGACGCGCTGCGCCGCGTTGAGGGGGCGTTTTCCGTGGTGGCCATGACGCGCACCAAATTGATGGGTGTGCGTGACCCGCTTGGTGTGCGGCCCTTGGTTTTGGGAAAGATTGGTGACGGTTATGCGCTGTCCTCCGAGACCTGTGCGCTGGACATTATCGGCGCGGAATTCGTGCGCGAGATCAAACCAGGTGAAATGGTCGTGATCACCGCGCAAGGCATCGAAAGCTTTATGCCCTTTGAGCAACGCAAATCGCGCTTTTGCATCTTTGAGCACGTCTATTTCTCCCGCCCTGACAGCATCTTGGGCGGTCGCTCCGTCTATGAAACGCGCCGCCAGATCGGTGTGGAATTAGCGCGCGAGGCCCCTGTAGATGCGGATCTTGTCTGCCCCGTGCCCGACAGCGGCACGCCTGCGGCCATCGGCTATGCGCATGAAAGCGGCATCCCCTTTGGCATGGGCATCATCCGCAACCAATATATGGGCCGCACCTTTATCGAGCCGACCGAACAGATCCGCAATATGGGCGTGCGTCTGAAGCTGAACATCAACCGCGCGCTCATCGAGGGCAAGCGGGTGATCTTGGTGGATGACAGCGTGGTGCGCGGGACCACCTCGCAAAAGATCAAGGAAATGATCTTGGATGCGGGCGCCGCAGAGGTGCATTTTCGCATCGCTTCGCCCCCCACGGCATGGCCCTGCTTCTATGGGGTGGATACGCCACAGCGCGACAAATTGCTGGCGGCCACAATGACCACGGAGGAAATGCGCACCCATCTGGGGGTGGACAGTCTGCGCTTTATCTCGCTGGACGGTCTTTACCGCGCGGTTGGCGAAGCGAAGGGACGCGACCCGAAAAACCCAAGCTATTGTGATGCCTGTTTTTCGGGCGAATATCCGGTGCGGCCGACCGACCAGATTGCCAAGGGCTTTACCCTCAAGGAACCAAGCGCCGCCGAATAAACTGGTTTTTGTAAGCAGCGCCTTACTGCAACAAAAAAGGCCGCCATGAAAGGCGGCCTTTTCTTGTATGATGCTTGCACGATCTTAGCGCAGGGATTTGCGCAGATTGAAGGCGCCCGCAACGATCAATGCCGCCAACAGCGCCTTGACCACATCACCCGCGATGAACGGGGCCATCCAACCAGAGATCAGGGTGGCAGGCTCGGTGCCCATCATCAGCGCAGGCCATGCCAGACCGGGCACATAAATCGC
>JAGYKZ010000125.1 GCA_018401385.1 Roseicyclus sp. | reverse complement strand
GCCCGATGGTCAATTCCCGCGCCGAAGCGGAGGAATTTGTCAGCTACCTGCGCTATCCCCCCCATGGCCAGCGCAGTTATGGCCCGACCCGTGCCGTGATTGCCGACCCCAGCTATAATGTGAAAGACGCCAATGACCAGGTCTTGGCGATTGCCATGATCGAAACCGCAGCGGGCATGGAACATCTGGAGGAGATCGCCGCGACACCTGGCCTAGACGGTATTTATGTTGGCCCCGCTGACCTGACACTTGGAACGCAAGCAGGCCGCCTGCCCCCTGGATTTGACCGTGAAGAACCTGAAATGATCGCGATGATCCAAGAGATCGCCGCCGTGTGTCGCAAAAATAATATCGCTGCTTGCCTCCATTGCGGAAGCCCCGCCTATGCCGCGCGCGCGATTGATTGGGGCTATCGCCTCACCACTGTTGGCGGTGATGTGCGCTTTTTGGCACAATCGGCCCGCGCGGCGGTGACAGGCTGGCATGAGGTTGTCGGCCGTGAAGGCGGTATCGACAGCACGGGCGCAGGCAAAGGGGGGTATTGATGACACGGCTTTTGGTGGCAGGGGCGCTTCACCCCACAGGCGAGGCGCTGCTGGAACGGATCAAAACCCAAGGCGTGGATGTCACCTATGTGACCGATCCAGACCCGACCGCCTATCTGCCCCATTTGCCGCAGGCCGATGCGCTGGTCTTGCGCACGCAACCCCTGAGCGCCGAGATGATCGCCACCGCCCCCGATTTGCGCGTGGTCTCCCGCCATGGTGTTGGCTATGACGCGGTGGATGTGGATACGCTGTCTGCGCGCAAGATCGCGCTTTGCATCGTGGGCGATGTCAACTCCGTCTCGGTGGCCGAGCAGGCGATGATGATGATGCTTGCGGGCGCGAAACAGGCACTTGCGGCACATTACGCCACCAAGGGCGCGGAGGGGTTTGATTGGCATTGGCGCAATCTTCTGCGCGCGCGCGAAGTGTATGAAAAACGCCTGCTCATCATTGGCTATGGCCGCATCGGGCGGCGTTTGGCCAAAATGGCCGATGGGTTTGGGATGCATATCGCGGCCTATGACCCCTATCTTTCGCAATCAGGCGCATGGCCCGATGGCCCCGCAGCAGAAGTCACAGATTTGGATGCCGCCTTGGCCGAGGCGGATTTCATCTCAGCCCATGTTCCCGCTGCAAAAGGCGCGCTTCTGGACGCAGATGCCTTTGCAAAAATGAAGCGTGGGGTGGTGATCTGCAACACCGCGCGCGGCGGCGTTGTGGATGAGGCCGCCCTGTTGGAGGCGCTGAACAATGGCACTGTGGCCGCGGCAGGGTTGGATGTGTTCTTATCCGAACCCCCTGCCCCCGATAACCCGCTCTTTTCTGATCCGCGCGTGATCCTCTCGCCCCATATTGGCGGATTGTCCAATGAGGCGGCCGAACGGATGGCCTGCGCCTGTGTCGAAAACGCACTCACCTTCCTTGCAGGCACGATTGATCCTGCGCTTATTGTCAATCACGGGGCGATCCATGACAGCTAAACCGAAACTTCGCATTGGCCTGATCGGGTCGGGTTTATGGGCAAAGCCCATGTCTTTGGCTTTGC
This sequence comes from Roseicyclus sp., assembly GCA_018401385.1. Taxonomy (GTDB): domain Bacteria; phylum Pseudomonadota; class Alphaproteobacteria; order Rhodobacterales; family Rhodobacteraceae; genus M30B80. The sequence continues at coordinate 1,380 of JAGYKZ010000125.1, read as the reverse complement.
CACCGCCGCGCGGGTATTTGATCAGGTCTATGGGGGCAATGTCGACCTTTCAGCCGATGTCACGCTTGCGGGGGCGCAGGCCGCCGCCGCGGGGTTTGGCTTTGCCCACGCCACGGATCGGTGGCAGGATTTGATCGAAAACCCCGATATTGATGTGGTTGATATCACCGCGCCAAACGCGCTGCACAAAGAGATGGCCATGGCCGCGATTGCAGCGGGCAAGCACGTCTATTGCGAAAAGCCGTTGGCCCCCTTGGCGAAGGATGCGCGCCAGATGGCCGATGCGGCAGAGGCCGCAGGGATCAAAACCCAAGTGGGTTTCAACTATCTGTGCAACCCGATGATGGCCCTTGCCCGCGAGATGATCACAGGCGGCGAATTGGGTGAGATCCGCAGTTATCGGGGGGTCCATGCCGAAGATTATATGCGCGATGCAACCGCACCCTATTCCTTCCGCCATGATCCCGCAGGTGGCGGGGCCTTGGCCGATATTGGCAGCCATGCCTTGGCCACGGCGGAATATCTGTTGGGGCCAATCACCCGTGTGATGGGAGATTGCGCAACCATGATCGACAGCCGCACGGACGCCACGGGTGCCGCGCGCAAGATTGAGGTGGACGATGTCGGCCGCGCCTTCTTGCGGTTTGCAAATGGCGCGACAGGATCGATTGAGGCCAATTGGATCGCCACGGGCCGCAAGATGCAGCATGATTTCGAGGTCTATGGCAGCAAGGCTGCGCTGATCTTTACGGGCGAGCGGTTTAACGAGCTGCATTTCTACACCACGGATGATGCGACAGGCCGCCAAGGGTTTCGCAAGATCGAGGCCAGCCCAGATCACCCGCCCTATGGGCGCTTCTGCGTGGCCCCGGGCCATCAGATTGGCTTCAATGACCTCAAGGCGATTGAAATCGCGGGCTATCTCGATGCAATCGCGGGGCGCGGGCCAGAGCCGTTTAATTTCCGTGCGGGATTGCGCATTCAATATCTGGTTGAAACCATTCAAGCCTCGGCCAAATCCGAAGCTTGGATCGCAACAGTCTGATCGAGGGTGTGATGGACCAAAACGCCGCCCTTTCCAATGCCCCGCCGCCTGATACCTATGAGGGGTTGATCCGCCTGATCCATGAACGCCACAGCGCCATGAGCAACACCTATCAGGCCATCGCCCTTTATCTGACGCAAAACCCCAATGACGTGGCGGTGCGCTCGGTCAATGCGATTGCCGAAAGCTGCGGCGTTCATGCGTCAAGCTTTGTGCGCTTTGCGCAGGCCTTGGGGTATAAGGGATTTCGGGATGTGCAGGCCCTGTTTCAACAGCGCCTTGAAACCGCGGCGCCCGGCTTTGGGGCGCGGGTGCAATCCTTGCGCGATGGTATG